>SVER01000079.1 GCA_015057315.1 Pseudobutyrivibrio ruminis
GATATAGTCACCGCCGCTATATTCAAAACATTTCTGTTTTAAAACATTTTTATTGACTTTCTTTAATAGTTAGTCTCGTCAAATATAAACTATCGATTTACAACAATTAACTAGTTTTATGAAATTTGCCTTAATCACACAAACATCTGATAGTTACGTTATCCCCATACATTTTTATAATTCATTATATTTTGCACTGCTGCCTTTAGCCTTCTCCACTGGATACTTAGCCTCGTTCTGGTCCATCTTTTTATTGATGATTTCATCAGGGTCTACACCAAGCTTATCTGCTAAGTTTTGGCAATACACCATAACATCAGCAAGCTCTTCCTTTACGTGTTCCACATCATATTTTTCATCATCCCATTGAAAACACTCAAGCAATTCCGCTGCCTCTATCACTATAGATTTTGCCAAGTGAACTGGTGCATGGAACTGGTCCCAGTCACGGTCTTCTGTAAATTTTCTGATTCTAGCAATTGTTTGTTCTGTCATTATTCTCAATCCTCTCAATTAATTGTAATATCGTTCGCATGCGCAATATATTTCCTTAAATACTCTTGCAAATTAGGATTGCACGCATATACATAACATCCCTTTATTCCTCGTGCAAGTATGGTCGTATATGTATTAATGATTAGTTCCTTTACGTCTTCTTCATCTGTGCCAGCTTTTACTTTCTTATCTTTAAAATTTTCAAGCTTAACTATAATTTTGCCTTTTACAGGATCATAATCAATCTCGTTGCCAAAAATTACTCCACAGTAATTCATATCATATCCCTGTGAAGAATGTATACATCCTATCGTGTATGTAGAATCCTGTCTATTAATCCAATCGTTATTAGCAAGATTCCAAATATACTTGTGTCCGTCTATCTCAATATCATATTCTCCATTTGCAACTAATCGATTATAACAATCCATATTGTTAGGGACGGTACCTTTTTGCTTAGTCGTCCAATCCCATGCAAATCCAGCTACAGTTTTACATAGTCCCATCTCCAAATCTTTTCTACGGATAGTTTCAACCATATGATTAACATCATCAAACATTAGAAAATCATAATTATCTATAGCCTTAAATTTACCAACCGTACCATCCATAATCTGCCTAATATACTTTATGTAAGAATCTCCACCCTCACACCTCATCTGTGTCTGCAGCACATAAGGCCAGATTGGATTAGCACATCTTTTATATGTTGATTTAAATTCTTTGTATGTTATATCAGATGACTTTACACTTTGATTCTCATCGTAAAATAAAACTACATGTTTAGCAGATTTAAGAATCCATTCAAGCTGATTTGTCTCATATTTATCCAAACCAAGTTTTTCGCAAGTCTTATCATAAGCTCCAAAACCAGTAAGATTCTTTCTGCGTTTCAGTCTATGCGCCTCATCCACAAATAATACATCATAATGTTTTTTCACAACATCATTAGGACCTATTACCATATCTGCTGTAAGACCATTTCCACAAGCCTTAAATACTTTACGCACTGTGCCTCTTATTCCCTCCATTGGAAAAACGAATCCTATACTTAGCGGCTTTCCATTTCTTTCCAATTGAATGAACTCTTTCACTTTCTTAAGCGCTGTAAGCTTGTCTAAATCCAGTTCTTCATATTCATTAAAATCATCTACAACATTGTCATCAATATTTATCGCATTAACTAGCGAATTAATGATACTAATAGCAAGAACAGTTTTACCAGTACCAGCGCAGCCTTTAACTAGGCTTAAACTATGCTCAAAATTTGGCACATGAAAAGAATCTACAATCGTCTTTAAAATTTTAACTGCAACGAGGTTTTGCTCGCCAGTGAGTGAATTATACGGAGAAAATTTAAAGATATTATCGTTTTCTATAACTTCAATCGTTTTATCAACAAGCTTCTTTTTTCTCAGTTCATTCCATAATGCAGGAAACTTACTACGATATCCCTTTCTATCATAATAATCATGAGAAGCTTGCTGCCCCTTATTCTTATTAAGAACTCTAAAATGACCATCTACAGAAAAATACTTAATTAATCTTTGTTCATAATCAAGTATAACAGATTTGTTATATTCGTTATCAAAAACAATTTCAACAACCTTTAATTTTTTCTTTTCATTATTATTCAAGTGCTGCTTCATGCGATAAGCTGCACTAGTAGTCTCACCAATATAAATACATTTATCATCGTGAATCAAATACACAACAGGCCAATTTATACCATGAGAAGATTCCTCTATAGTTTTTATGCCCTCTTCATCGAATGGATATGTACGAATCTTTTCTTGCATAACTGCCCCCTTCGTATCAAAAATACCCTTATAAATATACCATGTTTAGTATATCATATAAGGGTATTTTATGTGGCTTAATATATTATTCCTTATAGCGAAACTTATTCCCCTTTAAAAGCAGAAAAAATATCTATAGAAGCAGCCATCTTTTTAAGCTCTGTAAGATGTTCCTTCAAATATCTTTCCAACTGCTGCACTTCGATTTCTGCGAAGCCATCATTTTTGATTATTTTGCAGTCAGGGATTTTTCCTTCGGCTGTTCTTACTCCATCAGCAAAGGTGACGAATGCATACTTATCCCCTTGCTCGTTCCTGCAAACAGCAGATACTGACATGTTTAATTCCCCTGCTTTCAAATCTTCCATCTCGTCCCCCAATTGTTATTTAAAAAGGCCACCAGCAATATCCTTGATTTCTTTCATATCAATCTTTCCATCGGCAAGAGCTTCCTTGACCTTCTTAACATCAGCTTCATCAACCTTAACACCAGCTTTGTCTAATAATTCCTTTGCTTGCTTAACGTCCGCAGCTTTAAGCTTGTCCAAAAGATCCTTGTTTCCTGCTACTTTTGTAATAATGTCCTTTACATCCATTTTCAAATCCCCCTTGTCTTTAAATTAAACTACACTTCTAGTTCAATATGTGTAGTTATTTCTAATTGGTATTAGTTTAACACTTTCAGTGAGATAGTTCTAGCTTTAGGCTCTTGTTGTTTGCAAGCCAAGGGTGCCTCAGTTATTTGATACTTCAAATTAAAATAAGCAGCAGACATACGTCCACTGCTTTAACTGTGCTTTTTGCTATAATTAAGTTTCTTTTGGAGCCGCTTTATTATAATTGAATTCTCAATATCTGAGATGCCAACATTATTTAATGTCAGCCTAATGTCCATTTAACTTATGCCGCTATAATATCCTTTAATTTCACATAGTATTGAAGTACTCTATCAGGTACAATTTGGCCTGCATTATCAGATTTATTACCGCATATAATATCATCAATTGATGTATTAAATAATTCACTCAGTGCATATAGATTATCAACAGAAGGCAGACTACTTCCATCCAGCCAGTGATATATGCTCTGCACACAAGCAAGACCTAAATACTCTTGGATATCTTTAACTGTATATCCATTCAGTTCCATAAATAATTTTATCTTTGCTCCCGTTTTCTTTTTATCTATAATTGGATACATGTAGGTACCTCCCTTCAAATATAAAATAGCCTACAATACAGCCATGAGGATTACTAAAGATCAACCAGCTTAGCATCAAAAACCTGTGCCATGGATTTCAGCACATCTCTATGCCTAAAGTATTATCTCACAGAAAAGTATCAATGTCATTGAACTTGTAATATAAAATATTAAAAATACTACTTTTCCAAGCCACACAAATCAATAAAGTTATTTTTCATTTTCAGCAGTTCCATCTTCTTACAATACTGAGTGTACTCAATTCCTGCTTTATAAAATGCATCCTTTTTACTCTCTTCATCAGGATAGATTTCTTCTTTTGGCAGTCCCCATTTTGCCCTAAATTCGTCACTGGAATAACTTACTAGGCTTTCTGGGTGTTCTTCAATTTCTTTTATTGATTTGTGCAAGGACTCTAGGTTCTCGCCTAAGTCCTCCTGCTCATATCCGAAAAATGAAACTTCATGCAGAAAAGAAACAACTATATCCAGCAAATTTTCTAATAACATCTTGTATATTACTCAATTGTTTTGATATATTCTCAACATTTATTTCTTTATAGGATTTGCCTTTGAATTGACTCTTTGCAGTTGTCCTGTCTATACTTGATATCGCGGTTCACCTCACTATTTTTTATTCATTCTTAATCAAATATTTATTACTAACTACCTTCATTGAAAGGGCTGCGCTTATTCGTTCACAATAAACAGGTTCCATAGGACGTATTACAATACCTTCCTTCTTACCACCATTAGGATACTCCCCATCAGCTCTTTCCAATAAAGCTTCAACAGTAGGGTACTTTGAAGGTAAATCATTACCTACTTCCTCAATGGGAACTGTCAATAAATCTAATGCTTTACATATTTCTTGCATCTGCTTAAGCCCTACTCTATTTCCATTGACACGTATCGTAAATACGTACCATTCAGGCTTAGTTAGTTTTAATCTGTTCTTTTGAATGCCAGGTGCACACAACTCGCCTTGAATAGTTATCATGCTTATACTATTAGCCTTATAATAATCCATTAATTTAGCCTCAATCCCACGACTATTTATAAGTTCATAAAATGCGCTTTTTCCATCATTCTTGTACTCATAATTGTGGCCTGTTACATGGAAGCCATCATCATCTATAGAAATAGAATGTGATGAACCATCCATCTTGGTCGAAATATAATAATCTAGCCCTTTAAAATCATTGATAAGCTCAGGCTCTGCCTGGACACGTGTCTCATCAGTGTGTGGTACATCAATCGGCAATTCTCCTATTATTGTTCCACCGGTTGTAATCTTTTCTTCCACTTCCCACTTTTTTACCCCTAGAGCTCCAGACACATCTGTTCCTATTTCAGAGTAAGTATCTAATTCATTAAATTGTCCTAGTGGCAACAAAAGTCCTTGAGAGATTTGTCCCCTAAACCTCATAGTCTTTAGTCTAAAACCTTCACCTAAAATATCGTTTTTACGATAACTGCTAGTCCTAAGGAATTCGAACTCATCACGAATTGGCAAAAAGCTATCTATTTCGAAATATACTGCCAAATCCATTGGCTTAAACTGCCCTTTGTTTACAACACATTGCCACCCTAAAACAAAAGCCAATTCTATTTTATCTGCACCTTCTATAGGCTCAATCTTCCATATTCTTTGTATGCTTGCTAGTTTTCTCATTATGTCATTCTCCTCACTGTCTCAGTTATTATGATGATATCATTTTCACATGAGAATTCCTTATTGTCATTGAACTTGTAGTATAAAGAAAGCCCAGACTCTATAACTCGAGCCTGAGCTTTCTACATCTACAAACATTA
>SVER01000080.1 GCA_015057315.1 Pseudobutyrivibrio ruminis
AAGCAGAGAAAGAGACAGTTCAGACAGCTTTGGATCGCTCGTATCAATGCTGCAGCTCGTATCAATGGACTTTCATACTCTAAGTTCATGTACGGTCTTAAGCTTGCAGGTGTTGAGATGAACAGAAAGATGCTTGCTGAGATGGCAGTTAACGATGCTGAAGGTTTTGCTAAGCTTGTAGAGCTTGCAAAGTCTAAGGTTGCAGCTTAATCTTAACATGATGAAAATGCTCTTATCAGATTTTATCTGATAAGAGTTTTTTTATTGCCTTTTATGTACATACAGATTTAATACATAGTTCCAAAAATTTGTGTAATTCATGATTATTTTTGGCAATTATTTAGCTTAATTCGACTTTTAATATAGGTTGATATCTGTTAATCTATTTACTGAAAATGTTTTAAGGAGGGAATAAAACTATGGCTATATTAGTTACAGGTGGTGCTGGTTTTATCGGCAGCCATACATGTGTGGAGCTCCAGCAGGCAGGTTATGATGTGGTTGTATATGATAATCTTAGCAATTCTTCAGAGAAATCTTTAGAGAGAGTAGAAGCTATCACAGGAAAGCCAGTAAAGTTCTATAAAGGAGATATCCTTGATAGAGATAGATTAAATGAGGTATTTGAGAAGGAACAGCTTGATTCTTGTATCCATTTTGCAGGTCTTAAGGCAGTTGGTGAGTCAGTTGCTAAGCCTTGGGAATACTACGAGAACAATATTGCAGGTACACTTACTCTTGTAGATGTTATGCGTAAACACAACTGCAAGAATATCATTTTCTCTTCATCAGCTACAGTATATGGTGACCCAGCTGAGATACCTATTACAGAGAATTGCCCTAAGGGACAGTGCACAAACCCTTATGGTTGGACAAAGTCTATGCTTGAGCAGATACTTTCTGATATGCAAAAGGCTGACAACGAATGGAACGTAGTTTTACTACGTTACTTCAACCCAATTGGTGCTCATCCATCAGGAACAATGGGAGAGAATCCTAACGGTATTCCAAACAACCTTATGCCATATATTACACAGGTTGCAGTTGGAAAGCTTCCTGAGCTTGGCGTATTTGGTAACGATTATGATACTCCAGATGGTACAGGTGTACGTGATTACATCCACGTTGTAGATCTTGCTAAGGGACATGTAAAGGCTCTCAAGAAGATTGAGGAGAATGCAGGTCTTAAGATTTACAATCTTGGTACTGGTGTAGGTTATTCTGTACTTGATATTGTAAAGAACTTTGAGGAAGCTAACGGTATTAAGATTCCTTATTCTATCAAGCCACGTCGTGCTGGTGACATTGCTACATGCTATTCAGATGCTACAAAGGCTAAGGAAGAGCTTGGCTGGGAAGCAGAGTATGGCATTAAGGAAATGTGTGCTGACTCATGGAGATGGCAGAAGAACAACCCAAATGGCTACGAAGACTAAAATGCCTTCCCCCTAAGTAGGGGGAAGGTGCCCCTTTAGGGGCGGATGAGGGTATGAACCAAAGGCTTTTTACAAAATAAAATCTATTACCAATTAACATGAAAATTTTTCTTTAAAAATTTTCCAAAAACCTGTTGACTTATCCTTCAATCCATAGTAATATAAACAGCGTCGCAAGCGACAGAAACAATTTGGTTCCTTGGTCAAGCGGTTAAGACGTCGCCCTCTCACGGCGAAAACAGCGGTTCGATTCCGCTAGGAACTGCGAAAGAAAAGCACTCAATAACTTGAGTGCTTTTTTTATTGCCTTCCCCTTGAGGGGAAGGTGCCCCGAAGGGGCGGATGAGGTGTTATAAATTAGTCAAATTAAATTTCCTTGTATATTCATTGTCTCTAGCTTTCCCTGTTTTGGAAGTCATCACAGCTCTATAAACATCAGCGGCAAAAATATCATGACTATTAATAATTTCTGTTGGAGCAGTTATCAATGGCACTGTTCCTTTTTCTTTTATTTTTCCAAGATATTCAGCTCCCTTTTTGCTAAACCCAAGCATTCTAAGATATGAAATATATCCGTGTGATTTTGCATTCTTAAAATCCTTTTGAGTAATATTCAATAAAATATGACATAGAACCCGGCTGATTCTAGAGTAGGCGATATTCTTTGTCTTAAGTAAATCACAGAATTGAGAAAAATTAACATAATCTTTTAGGTTGTTTCTAATCCTGTCAGCTAAATCAAAGGTACAGTCTAAATATTTTTCGTAATCATTTTCGCTAAGTAATTTATAATGGAGTAGCTGTGATACATCATCGCAATTTAAATGCGTGTTATTTTCATAAATAGCCTTAGCAATGTCTGGTACAGCCCAAATCATATCCGTTTCATTTAAATGAGCTCTAATAGCAGAAGCGGAGCTTAAATCACCTGATAATGCTGTTTCGTTATAATCATTTCCCTGACGCTTGATTATGGCAATATCCATAGAAAGATTGTTTTCTTTTATATAACGGCAGTATTCTAGACCGAGAATGTTATTTGGACTATTTATTAAATCTGCCGGAATATAGGCTTCTAAGGCTTTAGAACGGGCCAGGGCATAGCTTAATCCTGTGCTAAGGGAAATCTTTATATCTTCATCAAGTTTGCCGCTATTTTCTAATTCAACAAGCTTTGTAGCACAGCCTTTAAATAGATTAACATCATCACATTCTGCGCCAAATAAAACAGTATCAACCACACCAGTTGAAGCTAACAGCTCTACACCTGCTGCTGCAAATTCTCTTGCAGATGCCGTGGCAAAGATAGTAGGGATTTCAAGAACTATATCTACACCACATTTAAGTGCGGCTTCAGCTCTAGTGTATTTGTCAAAGCAAGCTAATTCACCTCTTTGAGTGAAATTTCCTGACATGGCAACAACTACAGCGTCGGCTTTAAGTATGTTTTTGGCATAGTCTATCTGAAGCTTATGGCCATTATGAAAAGGGTTGTATTCACATACAATTCCAACTACCAATTTTTGTTCCTCCGAAAAAACTTTTATACGGGTATTATACAATAAATTTATGTTGAGAAGACATTTTTAAGTGTTATAATATTAGAGTTGTATTAAATTTATATTAAAGAAAGAAAAATATAGATAAGAAAGGAATATTCTATTATGAAGATTTTAGTTATTAACTGTGGTAGCTCATCTCTTAAATATCAGGTTATTGATTCTGATAGTGAGCAGGTACTCTGCAAGGGCCTTTGCGAGAGAATTGGTATCGATGGACGTATCGTATATCAGAAGGCTGGTCTTGACAAAGAAACTACAGAGATTCCAATGCCTACACACAAAGAGGCTGTTGCAGCTGTTATTAACGCTATTACAAACGACAAGACAGGTGCAATCGCATCATTAGAGGAAATCGATGCTGTTGGTCATAGAGTTGTACACGGTGGTGAGAAGTTTGCTGAGTCTGCACTTATCACAGATGAGATGATTAAGGTTGTAGAAGAGTGCAATGATCTTGCTCCACTTCATAACCCAGCTAACATCATTGGTATTAATGCTTGCCGCGAGCTTATGCCTGGTAAGCCACAGGTTGGTGTATTTGATACAGCATTCCATCAGACAATGCCTAAGGAAGCTTACATGTATGCAGTTCCTTACAAGTACTATGAGAAGTACGGTGTTCGTCGTTATGGCTTCCACGGAACAAGCCACAGCTATGTTTCTAAGAGAGTTTGCGAGTTTGCTAATGCAGATATTAACAATTCAAAGATTATTGTTTGCCACATCGGTAACGGCGCTAGCTGCTGTGCAGTACTTAACGGTAAGTCAGTAGATACTTCAATGGGTCTTTCTCCACTTGAGGGTCTTGTAATGGGTACACGTTCAGGTGATATTGATCCTTCAGCTGTTGAGTATATGGCTAAGAAGGAAGGTCTTGATTTCGCAGGTGTTATGAATGTCCTTAATAAGGAGTCAGGTGCACTTGGTGTTTCTGGTATTTCATCAGATTTCCGCGACCTTATTGCAGCTTCTGCTGAAGGTAACGAGAGAGCTAAGCTTGCTATGGATATGATCGCATATCGTATTGCTAAGTATGTTGGTGCATACGCAGCTGCTATGAATGGTGTTGATATGATTTGCTTTACAGCAGGTCTTGGAGAAAACAATGCAGGTCTTCGTCAGGCTGTATGTGATCACCTTGGATTTATGGGTGTTGAGCTTGATAGCACACGTAACGAAGGACCAAGCGAGGATAAGCTTATTTCTGCTGATTCTTCAAAGGTTAAGGTATTCGTTATCCCTACAAACGAAGAGGTTATGATTGCTAGAGATACAGCTGCAATCGTTTCTGGAAAATAAATCACATTAATTGTGTGTAAATTTTGAAAAAAGGTTTGACAACGAATATAAAGCTTAGTATAATTGACCAAGTGTGGATAGGAGATATTTATGAAGATTTCTATTAAGGATATTACTTCATTACCTGATCAGAGTAAGAAGTTCACTGGAGCAATTGATATATGTGATTTTTCTTATCTTGGCAGTGATTTTTCTATCAATCACATAGAGCCATTTGATGTAGTTTTATCTATGATTGGTTCAGGTAAGCTTCACATCACATTTGATACTAAATGTTCTATCTTAGGTCATTGTGATAGATGCTTAGGGGATGTTACATTTGAAGTTCCTGTTTCAGTTGATGAGACTGTTGAGGTTTCTGAGGGGCAGGTTGTTACAGATGATGATATCGGGCCATATTCCTTCGTAGATGGCGAAGAAATAGATATAGATGAACTCATTTTAAACGAGATCTTAGTGAATTTCCCGGCAAAGATATTGTGCCAGGATGACTGCAAGGGTATTTGCCCAGTTTGCGGTAAGAATCGTAACATCGAGCCTTGTGGTTGTGATGATACAGTTTTAGATCCTAGAATGGCACAATTTTTAGATGTCTTTAATAGCTTTAAGGAGGTGAAATAGCATGTCTATTTGTCCAAAGAACAAATCTTCTAAGGGAAGAAGAGATAAAAGAAGAGCAAACTGGAAAATGAGCAATCCTACTCTTGTTAAGTGCAGCAAGTG
>SVER01000081.1 GCA_015057315.1 Pseudobutyrivibrio ruminis
TTAACGCCAGAAGCTGGTCTTCTTACAATCATATCTGCAGTTACACACATACCAATCCAAACAGCTGTAACAAGAACTGCCATAGATACACCTACTGTTGCAATTTCATGAAGCATCTCTGCTGTATCCTCAGGATTTGACATTGCTGTTAAGAATGGAAAGAAAGGCTGAACCTCGCCATGCCATACATGCTCAAATGCCAGCAATGCAGAGCCTCCCCATAAAAGATTTGAAAGCCACTTAAGTTTTCTTGTCATTGGTACTTGGCCATCATTTTCTTTCTTTTCAACGCCCTTCTTCTCCATTGTCTTTTTTACGATTGTTGTAACAACAGCCTCACCAGCTGGAACTGTAAAACAAGCCATATTATTTATCCTCCTATTAAAAAATTCTAGTTTGGAATATGTCATTCCAAACTAGAATTAATTATATCATTATTATTCTTCTTTACACTTTATTTTTACAAATCTTACAATTCAAATATATACATTTGTTATTCCTTTGTGGAATACATAACTTCACTATCCATATCCATAAACTCGTCAGTTCTAACACGAATTAAATGAATTTTAAATAATTATTTCAGTAAACAATCTACATCCCTACAGATAATCGTCACCAAAACTTCAGATTTGTTTGATAAAAAATAAATATCAACTCAAACGGAGGAAATAACATGAGAAATAAGATTGTTACAAAGCTTTTGACATGTACCTTATCGGCTGGCTTGATTCTATCAGGTTGCGGTAATACTAGTGTCTCATCTACTACAACTGAGGTTACAGACTCTGCAAACGCTTCTGAGAGTACAGCCACAATCGGCCAAACAGTATCTGGTCCTGCAAGGGAAGATATCACAGTTAATGAAACCATCGAAAATAATGAAGATGGTGAGCATGCAATAGAAGCATCTGGTGAGGATGCATCCTATAGCAATGTAGAAGTAATCAAAACTGGGGATTCAGACGAAGGTGATGAAGCAGATTTTTACGGCGATAATGCTGCGATTTTTGCTACAGATGGAGCAACTCTTGGCTTATCAGAAATCGTTGTTGATACAAACGGTACACATGCCAATGGTGTATTCAGCTATGGTGAAGGCACAACTGTTAATATTTCAGATTCATACATCACTACAGCAGGCAATTGTTCTGGCGGTCTTATGACAACAGGCGGTGGCACTATGAACGCTACCAATCTTACAATAGAAACCAGTGGTAACTCATCAGCTGCTATCCGTTCAGATAGAGGTGGCGGTACAGTAACTGTTACAGGTGGTGACTATACTACATCAGGCACAGGCTCTCCTGTTATTTATTCAACAGCTGATATAACAGTTTCAAATGCAACACTAACTTCTACTGCCTCACAGGGCGTTGTAGTAGAGGGAGATAACTCAGCTACATTAAATAGTGTTGTACTCAATGCTGACAACAACACTAAAAACAGTGATAAATCCGATTACTATCAGGCTGTTATGATATACCAATCTATGTCTGGAGATGCTGATGAAGGTACTGCCTCATTCTCTCTTAAAGATAGTATATTAAACAACGCAAACGGTGATGTTTTCTTTATAACAAACACTGTTGCTGATATTAATATTGAAAATTCTGAGATAAACAATAATGGAGATGGCATTTTACTTAGAGCTGCAGCTGCTGGCTGGGGAAATGAAGGCTCTAATGGCGGACAGGTAAATGTTAATGTTAAAAATCAGAACCTTGAAGGAGATATGTCTATTGATGATGTATCTGCAATGAATCTTTATCTTGGTGAAAACGCAACCTATAGCGGTGCTATTAATACAGATGGTGATGCAGGTGACGTTTATGTTCAACTAACAAATGGAGCAACCTGGACATTAACAGGTGATTCTTATATCACCTCTCTCTCATGCGACTCAGACAGTATTAATTTAAACGGATATAAGTTATATGTAAATGGAGAAGAATACACAGAAGGCTCAGAATCTACAGGTGAAGCAATCACCCTAGAAAAGGCTACATCAAACGGTGCCCCTGATGGAGACATGCCAGATGGTGAAGCTCCAGAAGGTGCTCCAAGTGGTGAAAAGCCAGAGGGTGAAGCTCCAAATGGTGAAAAGCCTGAGGGCAATCCTCCTAGCGATATGCCAAGTGGCGAAAAACCAGAAGGTAATCCACCTAGTGGCGAAAAACCAGATAACAATAACTAACTAAAAAAGCTTGCTGGAACTTTAGCGGTTCCAGCAAGCTTTTATACTGCTTTGGTTATATTTTTATAATTATGCCATAAGCATTCTAAACATCTCAATTACCTGCTCCTTTGTAGCCTCGCGTGGGTTACCTGGGTAGCAAGCATCGTTAAGAGCATCTGTTGCAAGCTGCTCTAAATCTTCTTCCTTAATCTTGTCAAGAGTTGTTGGGATTCCAACATCCTCAGATAACTTCTTTACAGCTGCAATAGCTGCATCACGATATTCCTCCTGAGTCATGTTATCAACGCCTTCAACTCCCATTGCTCTAGCTACCTCACGGAGTCTCTCACCTGTGTACTCACGGTTAAACTCCATAGAGATTGGAAGGAACATAGCGCATGCAACACCGTGTGGTGTATCGTAATGTGCTGAAAGTGTGTGAGCCATTGCATGGTCAATACCAAGACCTACATTTGAAAATCCCATACCAGCAATGTACTGACCAAGAGCCATTCCCTCGCGGCCCTCTTTCTTATTCTCTACTGCATCACGGAGATTCTTAGAGATAAGACGGATAGCTTCAAGATGGAACATATCAGTCATCTCCCATGCTGCCTTTGTTGTGTATCCTTCAATTGCATGTGTAAGAGCATCCATACCTGTAGCTGCTGTAAGTCCCTTTGGCATTGATGACATCATCTCTGGGTCAACAACTGCAACGATAGGCATATCATGTGTATCGACACATACAAACTTTCTTTCCTTTTCTACATCAGTGATTACATAATTGATTGTAACCTCTGCTGCTGTACCAGCTGTTGTTGGAACTGCAATAATAGGTACACAAGGATTCTTTGTAGGTGCAACGCCTTCAAGTGAACGAACATCAGCAAACTCTGGGTTTGTGATGATAATACCGATTGCCTTTGATGTATCCATAGAAGAACCACCACCGATTGCTACGATACAGTCAGCGCCAGACTTCTTGAAAGCCTCTACACCATTCTTTACGTTTTCGATTGTTGGATTAGGCTTAATATCTGAATATATCTCATAAGGAATATTTGCCTTATCAAGCAAATCTGTAACCTTTCCTGTTACGCCAAATTTAATAAGGTCAGGATCAGAAGCTACAAATGCTTTCTTAAATCCGTTTCCATTGATTTCATTAACTACTTCTTGGATTGCTCCAGCACCATGATAAGATGTTGGATTAAGAGAAATTCTGTTTGCCATTATTCTACACTCCTTTTTTGATTTTACTTTGTGTTAAAAAATTAACACACCCTACGATTTATATTTTATCATCATAGAGTGTGTTAATATAAGTTACAGATATACCTATGTGTAACATTTTGTAAAATTTTGCTAAGTAGCATAAATAATGGCTTTTTAGACCAATTCTATTTTCTCAAACAGTTTGTGTAACATATCTGGCATGGCATCTATCATCAAATCAGCAAGCTCTTCCTCGGTCTCTTTCATGCCCTTCATAAGCCACTGAACAGTCATATATATGGAAGCCTGACAATACATCTCTAAAAGCTTTCGCATGTGCTTATCCAGATTTTCACCAGTTTTCATTCTGATTAAGTCACAATAGAATTCATAAATCATAATGAAATCATGTTCTTTTAGATTATTTTGCTCATCTCCTTTAAAGCCTGCAGTAAAGAATAGCCTCTCCTGCTTTATGTATGCAAACTTTTTAATGAGACCTTCACGAATAGTTTCGCCCTGTCCCATTTCCTTAAATGATTGTTCTAGTAGCCTATCAAAGTACCAGTTAATCAAATCATACTTATCTATAAAATTACGGTAGAAGCTTTGTCTTGAAACACCGCATACATCTACTATCTGTTTGACAGTGATGTTTTCAACTGATGTAGTTTTCATGCAGGTTTTCATCGCTTCTGCTAGCTTGTATTTAATGTCTGATTTCATGATGTTCAGCCCTTTCAGACTTCTTACATATATTCCGACAAGTCAATGACAAGCCCCTCATAGGATGATACTTTCATTGCCTCAGGATGTAGATAGGTTTCAGGTATAAAATCTTCTTTTGCAAGATATTTAGTAACAATCTTTTTTTGCAAATCAACTATCCAATACTCTTCCACACCTATATTTCTATAGATAATCATCTTGTCACCATAATCATTTTTTTGTGTGCTTGGTGACGTAACCTCAACAACAAATTTAGGAACTGTATGAATACCGTTATCCTTTATTCCTTCCTTATCACAAACTACCATTACATCAGGCAAAAAGAAATTAATTGCATCCTCTTCATTTAGCAACTCATTACAATATAGAGCAACATTTTCTTGAAAAACTTTGCATGTACCACTATTCGCAGCTATATAATTTCTAAGTGCCATTGCTATATCCGAAACAGCTGAATTGTGGCTAACCGATGTTTTATCTTCAATAACAAGATTTCCGTTAATCAATTCTGCATGTTTTTCCATTGCCTCAACATCTGACAAAACATAATTATGCTGTGTATTCACTACTGCCTCCTAAACTCAAACTATCAATAATCTATAAATCAATTATAAAAAATAAAAAATAATTCCACAACATAAACATTTTAAAATACAGATAAATCATAGTGAATCGGCGCCATATAGAACAATTTTCATACCGCTACAAAAAACAGTTGCCATTAAACGGCAACTGCTTTAATTTTTTTAATCCAAAGGACTACCACACTTCCATTTTTTATTATTAGTAAACCATCTGTAGTAATATGTTGCAAATAAAGCCAGCAATACAATTAATACACATAAGAGGATTTTTTCTATAGTGTACATATGAGG
>SVER01000082.1 GCA_015057315.1 Pseudobutyrivibrio ruminis
GTAAAAAGGTTGGAAATTCAGTAGTTAGGCATCATTTGACGAGACTGATAAGAGAAAGTTATAGACTAAATGAAGAGGTGTTCAATAGTGGTTTGGACATTGTAGTCGTTGTAAGAGAAGCTGCTGCTTCTGCAACATTTGCTGAGATACAAAAATCTTTGCTTCATCTTGCAAATCTTCACAAGGTAACTCGTAAATAATTGGAATCATCTTTTCTATTATGTTGAAGAAGTTGTTTATATTTTTAATCAAATTTTATAGAAAATACTTATCTCCAATGAAAACTACTAAATGTCCTTATTGTCCTACATGTTCAGCTTATGGATTAGAAGCTGTAGAAAAATATGGGGCTATTAAAGGTGGTAGTTTGGCTCTTTGGAGAATTATAAGATGTAATCCTTTTTCTCATGGTGGATATGATCCGGTTCCTTAATCAACTGGAGGTTTTACATTGAGCGATTTATTACTTACCGCTTATGGTGGATCAATCCTTGGACCTATTGCAGTTTTCTTAGGTTGGATTATGGATAAGATCTATGTTTTACTTGCTGCTATTGGCATTGAAAACATTGCTCTTACAATTTTTATTTTTACTTTTGTTATTTATCTTTGTATGTTTCCTCTTACATATAAGCAGCAAAAGTTTGCTGTTTTAACACGTAAGATGCAGCCTGAAATGAAAGCAATTCAGGATAAATATAAAGGTGCACGTGACCAGGATAGCATGCAAAAACAGCAAATGGAAACTCAGGCACTTTATGATAAATACGGTATTTCACCTACTGGTAGCTGTGTTTATATGTTAATACAAATGCCTATTCTTTTTGCGCTTTATAGAGTTTTCTATAATGTACCTGCTTATATCACTTCTGTAAAAAATGTTTTTGCAGAGCTTGTTAAAGGTATTATGGCAACAGATGGTTTTGCTGATACAATGACATCTATTGCTGATTCTTCTAATCTTAAGAATATTGTTTATGATTTTACAGCTTCTGATAAAACTGTAGTATCTAATTATTTAATAGATGTTTTATACAAGCTTCCATCTTCAGGTTGGGAAGCTGTTAGTAATGCATTTCCTAATTTAACATCTTCAATTGATACTGTTGTTGCTAAGCTTGAAAAGATTAATTATTTATTTGTTCTTAATATTTCAGATACACCACTTAATCTTATTAAGGCAGGATGGTCAGCTGATACTAAAGATTTTGCTATTATTATTTGTGCTTTACTTATTCCAATAGTTTCTTATTTAACTCAGATGTTAAATATTAAGCTTACTCCTCAATCTACAGAGGGTCAGTCAGAGCAGATGGCAGCTCAGATGAAGACAATGAATCTTATGATGCCACTTATGTCATTATTTATTTGCTTTACTGTTCCTGTAGGTCTTGGTCTTTACTGGATTGCTGGTGCATTAGTTCGTGTTGTTCAGCAGTATTTCCTAAATAAGCATTTTGAGAAGATTGATCTTGAAAGCATTATTGAGAAGAATAAAGATAAAGCTGCAGCAAAGGCTGAAAAGCGTGGTATTCGTCAGGCTCAGATTTACGAAGCAGCTAAGATGTCTACACGTACATCATCTATGGCAGCAAAGGCAAACCTTGTAAAAGATAATGCAGAAGCTCTTAAAGCGGCTGACGAGTTTAGATCAAAAGCAAGTTCTAATTCTCTTGCAGCAAAAGCAAATCTTGTAAAAGAATTTAATGAAAAGAATAATAAATAAGGGGGCGAATATTATGGAATTTAAAGAGTTCACTGGTAAGACAGTTGCTGATGCACTTACTAATGCTACTGTTTCTTTAGGAGTTACTTCTGATCAGATTAAATATGAAGTAGTAGAAGAGGGTAGCTCTGGTTTTCTTGGTATTGGATCTAAAGATGCTATTATAAAAGTAGTTATTTCTGCTGACGAAGATCCTAAGCAGGTTGCAGAAGTATTCCTTAAAGATGTTTTTGAAGCTATGCAGCTTGAGGTTAATATTTCTATGGATTATAAGGAAGAGGATAAGACATTATCTATTGACTTAGCTGGTCCAGAGATGGGTGTATTAATTGGAAAGCGTGGACAGACACTTGATTCTTTACAGTATCTTACAAATCTTGCAGTTAATCGTTCATCAGAAAATTATACTAGAGTAAAGATTGATACTGAGGATTACAGACGTCGTAGAAAAGAGACTCTTGAAAATCTTGCAAAGAATATGGCTAGCAAGGTTAAGAGAACAAAGAAGGCAGTTACTCTTGAGGCTATGAACCCTTATGAGAGACGTATTATCCATTCTGCACTTCAGAATGATAATAGTGTAACTACTCATTCAGAGGGTGAAGAGCCATATCGCTACGTTGTTATTACTCTTAAGAAATAATTAATTTCAAGGGTTAGTCTTTTTATTTAGGCTAACCCTTTGACTTTGTTAATCAATAAGTTTAAGAATGATCTTCAATTTATTAATTAACAAAATGGAGGATGGTATGTATCAAAGTGATACAATTTGTGCTATTGCTACATCGCTAAATAGTTCTGGCATAGGTATTATTCGTGTCAGTGGTGAAGAATCAATTAATATAGTTGATTCTATTTTTCGTGGAAAAAATAAATTAGCTGATTGTGATACACACACAATTCAGTACGGACATATTGTTTCTAATTCAGAAGTAGTAGATGAAGTTCTTGTTATGATAATGAGAGGGCCTCGTAGTTATACTACAGAAGATACTATAGAAATTGATTGTCATGGTGGAGTTCTTATTTTAAAAAAGGTTTTAAAGCTTTTGTTAGATGCAGGTGCGAGAATAGCGGAACCTGGTGAATTTACTAAAAGAGCTTTTTTAAATGGAAGAATAGATTTGTCTGAGGCAGAATCTATTATGGATTTGATTTCTTCTAATTCAGAGCTTGCCATGAAAAATTCCATTAAGCAGTTATCAGGTTCTTTAAATAAAATTATTGTTGATTTGCGTGATAAGATTTTATATGAAACAGCATTTATAGAATCAGCACTTGATGATCCTGAACATTATGATTTAAATAATTATCCTGATGAGTTAAAAATAAAAGTTGAGGATATGATTTCTTCTGTAGATGAGTTAATAAACTCTTTTGATTCAGGTCACATTTTAAAAGAGGGAATTAATACACTTATTTTAGGAAAGCCAAATGCTGGAAAATCATCACTTCTTAATACTCTTTCAAGAAGAGAGAGAGCAATTGTTACAGATATTCCTGGAACTACAAGAGATACGTTAGAAGAACAGATTACTATAAATGGAATTTCTCTTAATATAATTGATACTGCTGGTATTAGGCAGACTGATGATATAGTCGAAAAAATTGGTGTTGATAAAGCTATAGATTCTATAGAAGATGCTGATTTGATTTTGTTTGTTTTAGATTCATCTAGACCTCTTGATTCTGATGATGAATTTATTATCGATAAGATTAAGGATAAAAAGGTAATCATTTTACTGAATAAATCAGACCTCGATACAGTGATTAACGAGGTAGATATATGCAAAAAATATGATAAACCTGTTATTTCTTTTTCATCTGTTAGCATGGATGGACTTAATACATTAGAATCAACTATCACTGATATGTTTTTCAGTGGAGAGGTTAAAACTGATGATACATTGTATATTACAAATTCTCGACAGGCTTCCTGCTTATCTAATGCAAAGAATAGTTTGATGAATGTAATAGCAAGTATTGATAATATGATGCCAGAGGATTTCTTTTCAATTGATTTAATGGATGCGTATAATTTCTTGTGTGAAATTACTGGTGAAACTATTGATGATGATTTAGCTAATAAGATTTTCTCAGAATTTTGTATGGGAAAATAAGATTGTTTTAAAGGAGTTATTTATGTCTGTTGTAGAAGAATCCTATGATGTTGTTGTTATTGGTGCGGGCCATGCTGGTTGTGAGGCTGCACTTGCGGCTGCACGAATGGGTTTAAATACTATTTGTTTTACAGTTAGTATGGATTCAGTTGCACTTATGCCTTGTAATCCTAATATTGGTGGAAGTTCAAAAGGACATTTAGTTAGAGAGTTAGATGCACTTGGTGGACAAATGGGTATCAATATTGATCATACATTTATTCAATCTAAGATGCTTAATTCATCTAAAGGTCCAGCAGTTCATTCTCTTAGAGCTCAGGCTGATAAGTCGGCATATTCTCTTAGAATGAGAAAGACAATGCAAGATACTGATAATCTTACTTTACGTCAGGCTGAAGTTACTGATTTAATTGTTAACAATGGAAAAGTTGAAGGAGTAAAAACTCTTTCTGGTGCTATTTATCATGCAAAGGCTGTAATTATTTGTACTGGTACATATCTTAGAGCTAGATGTTTGTATGGAGATGTTATTGAACATACTGGTCCTAATGGTTTAAAGGCTGCTAATCATTTAACAGCATCATTAAAAGAAAATAATGTAGAAATGAACCGCTTTAAAACTGGTACACCGGCTAGAATTGATAGTCGTTCAATCGATTATTCTAAGATGGAAATTCAATTAGGAGATACTCCTGTTGTTCCATTTTCATTTAGTACTAATCCTGATGATGTACAGATAGAGCAGGTTCCATGTTATCTGACATATACTAATGAAAAGACACATGAAATCATCAGAGCTAATCTTGATAGGTCACCTATGTATTCAGGTGTGATTGAAGGTACTGGTCCAAGATATTGTCCTAGTATCGAAGATAAAGTTGTTCGTTTTGCAGATAAGAATCGTCATCAGCTTTTCGTTGAGCCTGAAGGTCTTAATACAAATGAAATGTATATTGGTGGTATGAGTTCTTCTATGCCTGAAGATGTTCAGTATGCTATGTATCATACTGTTCCTGGTTTAGAAAATTGTAAAATTGTTCGTAATGCCTATGCTATCGAATATGATTGTATTAATGCAACTCAATTAAAGGCTTCACTTGAATTTAAAAATATAGATGG
>SVER01000083.1 GCA_015057315.1 Pseudobutyrivibrio ruminis
TATCGTAAGCCACTTGTGTTCTCTTGGGAAAATCTTGATAACACAGTTACAGCATACAATAAGCTGGTTAAGAGAGTATCAGAGCTTAAGGCTGAAGGTGCTGTTGATGAGGCAGTAAAGGCAGAGTACGAAGGCAAATTCTTAGATGCTGTTTCAAATGATTTGAACACATCTATGGCTATCACTGTTTTATATGACGCTCTTAAGGCAGATACAAATGATGCTACAAAGCTTGCCTTAGTAGAAAGCTTTGATAAGGTGCTATCACTTGATTTAATAGGACATGCAAAGGCTCTCGCTGATGCTGGTTCATCAGTTGATGCTGAGCTTGAGGCATATATTAACGATGCTATCGCTCGCCGTGCAGAAGCTAAGAAGGCAAAGGATTTTGCAACAGCTGACGCAATCCGCGATGAGCTTTTAGCAAAGGGTGTTGAGATAAAGGATACTCGTGAAGGTGTAGTATGGCATCTAGTTTAAATGATTATTTAAATGACAAGTTTAATATTGAACCAAAGGATATCAGAACATATTCCCCACTGACACTAGCTTATATTGGTGATGCAATTTTTGATGTGGTTATTCGTTCTATACTTGTGAATAAGGGGAATACTCCTGTAAATAAGCTACATCAACGTGCCAGCCAGATAGTTAAGGCTACCACTCAGGCTGCCATGATTATCGCACTTATGGATGAGCTGACAGATGAGGAACGCGACTGGTATCGTAGAGGACGTAATTCCAAGCCTCATACCAAGGCAAAGAACGCTAGCACCATGGATTATCTGGAGGCTACAGGCTTCGAAGCTGTTATGGGATATCTCTACCTAACCGGCGACATGGACCGTATATGCGAATTAGTTAATCGTGGAATCGAACTGACAGGTCTAGATATTTTGGATTAGTAACTATAGTAAGTTTATTTAGAAAGAGTAAGGCAGTTTCAATAAATTATAGGACAGAACTGCCGTAGGTTTTAGAATGGAAGAAAGTAGAATTGTAGAAGGTCGTAATGCAGTATTAGAGGCCTTCAGAAGTGGAAAGACAATCGACAAGCTGTTTGTTCTTGAGGGCTGCAAAGATGGCCCAGTTCAGACGATTCTTAGAGAAGCTAAGAAAAGCAAAGATACAGTAATTAGCTTTGTTAAAAAGGAACGCTTAGACCAGCTTTCAGAAACAGGAAAGCATCAGGGCGTTCTAGCTTATGCTGCAAGCTATGATTATGTGGAGCTTGATGAAATCATGGCACGTGCCAAGGAAAAGGGTGAAGCACCATTCCTTATTATCTTAGATAATATTGAGGACCCACATAACCTTGGCGCAATCATCCGTACGGCTAATCAGGCTGGCGCGCACGGTGTTGTTATTCCAAAGCACAGAGCAGTTGGCCTTACAGCTACAGTGGCAAAGGCATCTGCAGGAGCAATTAACTATACTCCTGTTGCTAAGGTTACCAACATCAGCAAAACAATGGAAGAGCTCAAAGCACAGGGCATGTGGTTTGTATGTGCCGATATGGGCGGCACCACAATGTACGACCTTAACCTTACAGGTTCAATAGGCCTTGTTATTGGCAATGAAGGTCACGGTGTTTCTGATTTAGTAAAGAAGAACTGCGACATGGTAGCTTCAATCCCAATGTACGGAGATATCGATTCACTTAACGCATCAGTTGCATGCGGTGTACTTGCATACGAAGTAGTTAGACAGAGAATAAACAATACTAAGTAGAGGATTCAATGGATTCGAGAAAACAGTATTCACATTATTCAGATGAAGAACTTGTTAAAATGTATCAGGATGGCGACCAGGCCGTCCTGAATTTTATATGTGAAAAGTATAAGCCTCTAGTGTTGAAAAATTCTAAGAAATATTTTCTTGTTGGTGGAGAAAATGAGGATTTGATACAGGAGGGGATGATAGGACTTTTTAGTGCAATAGGAGATTATGACATTACCTCTGAGGTTACATTTTTTCATTTCGCCCAGATGTGCATTGATAGGCAGATGATAAAGGCTATAGAGGCAAGCAATAGAAAGAAGCATTCTCCTCTTAATGCCTATGTATCGCTGTATGATGAAGAGGGTGAAGAGCTGGATGAGCCAGCATACTTAGCTGATGATCCGGCGGAATTGGTAATAGAGGCACAGGAGAATCTTGATTTAATTGATAGATTAAAGCAGGCTCTCTCTCCAATGGAGAAGCAGGTGTTTGATTTGTATATGCAAGATCTTGACTATAAGGAGATAGCTGCAAAGCTGGGAAAACCTGAAAAATCTATTGATAATACTCTTACACGTATAAAAGCAAAAGCAAAGAATATTTAAAAGGTGGTAGCTTACAAAAGCTGCCACCTTTTAGGTTGAATAAATCTAAATATATTCGTGAATTAGGCTAAGTATCTTGCTAAGGTCTGCTGCATTCATTTGACCTGGGGCAGAAGTCTTGCCTATAGCACCAAAGGTAAGTGCAGAGCCGAAGGCTTCCCCACACAATCTACTGATTAGCCCCATGCTACCCATGGACATGGTGATTATAGGGGTATCGTTATGATTTGTAGCCATCTCTTCTGTGGCAGCAAGTAATGTGATAACATCCTTCTTACAGGTAGGCATGACAGCAATCTTTGGAATATCAGCCCCAAGCTTTTGCATTTTTATTAGGCGTTCTAATATTTCATCCTTATCAGGTGTTTTGTTAAAATCGTGATTAGATGCAATAACTGCCACATTGTTAGCATGTGCCTTTGTAACGATTTTACTTACTATATCATCACCTGAAAACAGCTCTACATCAATAATGTCAATTAGATTCAATGATATTACATCTAAATTTAATTTAAGGTAATGATTCTTATCTATAGCTTTTTCGCCACCTTCATTGGCTGTGCGAAAAGTAAAAAGAAGTGGTGTATCCTCAAGGAGAGCTCTAAGCTCATTTAACACCTCGGCAACCTTATCAAAATCTAATGCATCCTCAAAACAGTCTACACGCCATTCTACTATATGGTGGTTAGTATCCTTGATTACAGCTGCGGCTTTAAGAATATCTTCCTTTGTTTTACCAACAATAGGGACGCAAATTTTTGGCATGCCTTCATCTATAACTACATTTCTTACCTTTACAGTGCTCATACAGGAATCCTTTCAAGCTTAACGATTAGTTTGCTACATTAGTGTACCTAAGATTTATAAATAATCCAAGGTCTACATAAAAACTTATAAAAGTTTAATTTAAAAATAATTTTAGCTTCTTCTTAATTTTTTGTTTTAATCACCATATTTTTTTGTTACTATATTTCTCAAAGTGACGAGGAGAAATGCTATGAAGCTTAATTACAACATTGTTCTTATAGGATTTATGGGTACTGGTAAATCTACAATATCGGCTCATCTTAGCAGATGCTTTGATATGGAAACAGTAGATATGGATCAGGTTATTGCTGAAAAAGAGGGAATGTCTATTTCAAAGATTTTTGAGACCTATGGAGAAGAGTACTTCAGAAATGCTGAGACCAATCTTTTGAAGGAGTTGCAATCTAGAAAAAATGTGGTTATTTCCTGTGGTGGTGGAACTCCCCTCAGAGAAGAAAATGTTAAGGAAATGAAGAAAAATGGCAAGGTTGTTCTTCTTACAGCAAAGCCTGAGACTATATTTGAGCGTGTTAAGGACAACCATGACAGGCCTTTACTTGAAAATAACAAGAGCGTTGAGTTTATTGAAGAGCTTATGCTTAAGCGTATGGATAAATATATGGCAGCGGCGGATATTATTATTGAGACAGACAATAAGAGTAAGCAGGAAATATGTGATGAGCTTATAAATGCGTTATAAAAGCCTGAGGCTATCCTATTGGATAGCACTCAGGCTTTCTGTTTTTATATACAACGAACTCTTTGAAGCCACAGTCATTTAGTAAATCTGGAAGGCGATTAAAATCTGCGGCAACATCAGAAGGTGTGTGAGCATCAGCACCAAGAGTAATTAACTTGCCGCCTAGCTCATGATATCTTTTTATTATGCTAGGGGCAGGGTTAGGTGCATTCATACCTTTTCTAAAAGCGGCAGTGTTGATTTCTAAAGCCTTATCAAGTTTAATTATTCGTTCAAGAATTGCATCTATAATATCTGCATAAGGCAAGTGGGTGTTATGCTTTTTGCTTTCAGATGGTGCGTAGCGGAATGCATAATCTAAGTGACCTAAAGTATCAAAATCAGTAAATGCAGTAATATTTTCTAATATACACTCATAGTATCTTTTTAATAGTATATCCTCGGAATCTCTTTCCCAAAAGCTTTCAAAGTATGGATCCCATTTATCAACTAAATGGGTACTTCCAATAATAAAATCATAAGGGAATGCATTTACGGCCTCCCTGCATTTATCTACGATATGTGGCTGTATTCCTACCTCTAATCCGGTGAGAACTGTGAAATTTTCGTTAGATTCGGACATAGCTAAAGCATGCTGTGTAGGATAGTAGCTTTCCAAATCTAAATCAAAAAATCCAAATTCCTTAGGGTAATCTAAATCCAGATGGTCAGTGAACGTAATGCCCCGCAACCCCTTAAGCTTTGCAGCTTTTATCATATCAATAGGTGAAGCTGTAGAATCTCCTGAAAAATTACTGTGCATATGATTATCCCAAAACATATTAAATATCTCCTTAAAGCTGGTTAATTCAAGCAGATTTATATTAACACACACCTTATTTTAAAACTAGAGAAATAAAGATAAACAGGTGAAGTTTGAGAAAAATTTAACAATATTTCATTTTGGGGTTGAAATCTATTTAGACATTGTATAAAATGAAGTGCATAAGGGCGTTTTTGACGACCTAGAAAATTTTAAAAGAATCTTTAGGAGGATTTAAAAATGGCAGTAAGAGTAGCAATCAACGGTTTTGGCCGTATCGGACGTCTTGCATTCCGTC
>SVER01000084.1 GCA_015057315.1 Pseudobutyrivibrio ruminis
AGTATCCTTTCAAATATACGATCACCCAGCTGTTTTATTTTTGTAACAAGAAATCCACCATTTGTCTTCATAATTTGATACTCCTATATCGTAGTTTTATACTACGATATAGGAGTATTTTTGTCAAGCACACATATCATAAACTCACAGATGCATTATTATTTCTCACCTATGATTCATTTACTAGCTTTCCTGTCATATGAACGGGAGTAAACTCTAGACATTGTACTCTTGCCAGGTTATTTTTTAGCTCCTTTGCAAGATACTCCTTGTCATCAGTAAATTTCTCCACCAGGTGTGAGCAGATTTTAATTGTAGTTTCCTCATCCTCTACAAGCTTTATCTCACCAAATACAATAACGCTCTTGATATTTAATGCCCAATCGCCTGGTTTTTTGTAACCTTTATCATAGACACAGAAGCTAGCTTTGCTATTAGCCTTTATTGCATCAATCTTGTGGCCTTCCCTTGCTCCATGGAAATAGATTTTGCCATCCTCTTCACAGTACCACTGATTGATAGGCATGCCGTAAGGATAGCCATCTTCTCCTATCAGTGACAACACTCCCCTAGGTTCATTCTTTAATACCTCAATACACTCTTCCTCAGATAATTGCTGCTTAAAGCGTCTCATTTTTCTAAACATAGCTTATTCCTTTCCAAGTAACTTCAGTCCAACGATTCCAACTACGATTAGGATAACACAAATAACCTGTGGGACTGTAAGCTTCTCGTTAAATAAAAATACTCCTAAAACTGATGTACCTATTATGCCAAAGCCTGTCCACATAGCATATGCCGTTCCAAGTGGGAGCTGCTTAAGCGCAAGTGATAGAAACACCGCACTAAGAATATATCCCACCACTGTAATGATAGATGGAACAAGCACACTAAAACCATCTGAATACTTCATAGCTATAGCCCAACTCACCTCAAAAATTGCAGCAAACAACAAAAAAATCCAATGCATAATAATCCTCCATTCTTCCACTTATAATAAAAAACGCCAACCATGCATCTGCTAAGACCTAACGATGCAAGGCTGACGGTATTCCCACTACTCGGTAGCAGTGGGCGTCAAATATTCTTTCTATATAATAAATATTTGTAGTTAATTATTCAAGATATTTTGTTATTTCTTTGCAATAGGATATTTTTCTATATCATTTTCTTCCTTTTGGATTCGAAGTATATCCTGCAATGCTTCTTCATCAATTTCTCTACCAGCAAATTGTTTATTGCGGTCTGCCTCTGTAATTTCTCTAATTACATGACATGGATTTCCAGCTGCCACAGTCCATGCAGGAATATCCTTTGTAACTACAGAACCAGCGCCAATTACAGTGTTGTCTCCTATAGTTACTCCTGGGCAGATTACCACATTACCGCCAATCCAGACGTTATTTCCAATAGTTACATCTATTCCATATTCATATAATGTATTTCTGGTAGCCGGATGTACTGGATGACCTGCTGTATAGATTGCCACATTTGGTGCAAGCTGCACATTATCACCGATTCTGATTCTACCTACATCTAACATGGTGCAATTGTAGTTTGCAAAAAAGTTCTTTCCTACTTCTATATGAGAGCCGTAATCACAATAAAATGGCGGATTAATAAATGCATCCCCCTCAGTCTTTCCAAGAAGCTCCTTAACAATTTCTTTTATTGAATCAAAATCAGCTCTATCAACAGTATTCAATTTCTGAGTGAGACGTCTTGCAATCTTCTGCTCCTCAAACACTTCATCATCAGAAATATATACCAGTTCCTTATCTCTTCTTTCAACATTACTCATTTTCATAGAATTTGTATCCCTTTTCTTACTAATATTAGATTCCCATTTCACTCTTCAAATGCGAATAAAGATATGCAGGAGACCACTTTAAATTCACTGGTGTAACCATAGCCTTGAAAGCTACAGGTGGTGCCTGAGTTCCCTTGTATGAGTCCAAAAAATCATCCAGGTTATCGCTATTAAATCCATCAAAAATTAAAAGCTCAGATATATTTTCATCACAATCCATACCTGGCTTTGCGGTCTTACTAGAATCTACTAAATGCTCTATAGATTTGTGAATATCCTCATTATCTATATTCACAATCTCCGCTCCAATTGCTCGGCAGGCTCTTACCACAGCCCCCATTTTATTAAACATAAGATTGTACACAAAAACTCTCATAGCTGGTCTCCTTATATCAGAAAAAAGAAATCTTAGTTTTACAAGAAAAATAAAAATTCCAATTACAATATTTGATCTATATTAATTTTATAAATCATAAGACGTAATAAATAATCAGGCATTTTTCGATTTCCTAACTCCCAATCTTGCATTGTTCGATAGGGTATTCCAAAATATTCACAAAACTCACGCCTTGTCATCCCAGTACTTTCTCTCAATTCTATCAATTTCATTTGATTTATATTATCTTCCATTAAATGAACACCTCTTGACTTCTACATTCTTATTGTTTTTATTTTTGCAATTTCATCTTTTAGCTGTAGCTTTGCATTTCTCAAATCAATATCATTTTGTAAATTAAGAAAGTATTCATCGGAAACTCCAAAAAATTTTCCTAGCCTTAAGGATGTATCAACAGATATTTTCCTGCGATTATGCAAAATATCCTGTACCCTAGAGGTAGGCACAAAAATGCTTTGTGCAAGTTTGTAAGCCGAAATTCCCATTGGTTCCATAAACTCTTCTTTTAATATTTCACCAACTGTTGGTGTATTAATTATCATAATGTTACCCCTTAATGCTGCTCATAAATACGCATCGTTTCTAGATTTTTAAATGATTTAATCATTATTATATCTCCATTATACATGTTTTGCGTGTACACTTCAATCATATATAGCAGTATACGCATTGTGTATATATTATCATCCGCAATGCGTATAGTCAATCAATCATTCCCCATGACTTCTCCTTGACAAAACAATAAAATTGTCAACTTCGAAAAATTCAAAAATACTTGTAGATTACCTCAATTCACTTTAGAATAATCTTAGGAATTATAGACAGGAGGTTCTTATGGAGGACAAGATTACACTTACAATTGGCAAACAGAAAAACATTGCACTCATTGCTCACGACGGCAAGAAGCCACTTCTAATTCAATGGTGTGAAGATAACAAAGATATTTTGAAAAATCATTTTTTGTGTGGCACAGGAACCACTGCCAGGATGATTTCAGACAAAACTGGACTTCCTGTTAGAGGCTACAATTCCGGCCCTCTTGGTGGTGACCAGCAAATCGGTGCAAAGGTAGTTGAAGGTAGAATTGATTTAATTATATTCTTTTCTGATCCTCTTACTGCTCAGCCTCATGACCCGGATGTTAAGGCTCTTATGAGAATTGCTCAGGTTTACGATATTCCAATGGCTGTTAATAAGGCATCTGCTGATTTTATGATTAAGTCTTCTCTTATGGATACTTCTTATGACCACGATGTAATTAATTTCCAAAAGAATATTGCAGATAGAGCCAATACGCTATAAACAATAAGGTCTTTCTCACAATGAGAAAGACCTTTCAGAGTGTAGACAAAGAGGATGCTGCAAAACTGAGTTTTGCAGCATCCTTTCCTTTTTTCTAAGATTCTATTTTGATTTTTGTATAAAAAGGCCTTTCTTTAGGCCATTTTCAAAACCCATTCTTGCTGTATTTTTGCCAGCTTCTTTAAATTCATACACGCAAAGGTAAGCGCGACTTTCATTGTCATGCGCGCCTTACCATACATCTGTGTATATCTGAAACCATGATTCTCTTTAGCTGTCCCAAAGATTCTTTCAATGGTTTCTTTTCTGTGAGAGTATAAATCTTTCATACCTAAGGTCTGTCTTATATCTTCACATGCTTCCATGTATTCTTCCCAGACATGACGAGTTACAATTTTTACATGATTCTTGCTGGCTGTACATTGTCCTAAGAACTCACACTTCTCACATATGTGACCACAGCTTTTGTATTCCTTATAACCATCTCTGTTTGTAGTGCTGTATTTTAATATCTGGTCATTAGGACAAATATAGCAGTCATTGTATTCATCATAGACATACTCATATTTCTTGAAGAATCCTTCTTTGGTCTGAGGTCTCTTGTATGGAAAAACTGGTTTGACTCCATCATCAAGAAGTAACTTTGCAATGGCAGGAGTTTTATAACCAGCATCAACAACACATTTTTCCATGCCAATATTTTGAAGCTTGTCATAAAGCCCTTTGAAAGTTCTGCTATCATGCTCATTACCTGGATTGACATCAAAACCTAAAATCCATCCATTCTTATCACAGGCAGTTTCAATTCCATAAGCAAAGACATGCTTGTGCTCGCCTTTTCTAAACCATCCACTTTCGGGATCGGTAGTGCTACACTTGATTGTTTTACCATCCAATGGAACATCATCAGTGTAGTCTTCAAACTTGTCATTCCCACTTGATGAACCAGATGAGTGGTCATCATCGTCTTTATCTTTCAATGGCTTTTTTCCATGAGCAGCTCTGTCGGATGTTATTTCTTTTCTTAACATCTCTTCATAAAACAATGCTTCTTGCTGAGCGATTCTTCTTTGCATCTTTTTATTGTTAGCTCTTGCTTTTACATGAGTTGCATCAACAAAAATTTCTGTTGGGTCAACTAGTTTGAAGCGATAGCATTCTTCCAAGATGTGTTGAAAGATTTGCTCAAATAAATCGGTGCCTTCAAATCTTCTTGAATAGTTCTTTCCAAAGGTCGAAAAATGAGGGACCTTATCATAAAGTTCAAGTCCAAGAAACCATCTAAAAGCAACATTCACCTCAATCTCTTTTATAGTCTGACGCATGCTTTTTATTCCGTATAAATATTGAATCAATGGGATTTTGATGAGAGTAACAGGGTCAATACTTGGTCGCCCCTGATC
>SVER01000019.1 GCA_015057315.1 Pseudobutyrivibrio ruminis
AAGAAGGCATACGATTGCATCCCACAGATGGATGGTGCAGAGGTACATTCCTCAGTTATTCTTTCTTCAGTGGATGTGGGAGTATTTAAGCAGCTAGGTGTACAACTCACTTGCGAACCACGTTACGAAGGAAATAAACTCTATCATAGCTAAACAGCAATGTAGAAATAAGCGTAAATTAAAAAGACCTTGAAAAGCTTAATGAATAAGTCTCTTCAAGGTCTTATTTTTATAAAGAAATAAATGCTGCAAGGCTGCCTCTATTGGCGCCCATGATTCTATGGGAATAGAAAAGTTTGGGATTGCAGCGGGTACAGTAATTCGTAATTTCGATATGCTCCTCAGGAATGCCAGCCTCTAGGAACACAAGGCGGCAGGCAGCCCATAAATCAAGCATATATTTATCCTTGTCATATGGATTAAAGATAGATGGACGAAGCAGTTCTGATTTATGTGAATCACCAAAAGCTTTTATAAATTCTTCTGCCACATCGCCACTAACTTCATAGCAGTCCTTGCAGATGCTAGGTGCGATTCCACACAAAATATCAGAAGGATTACAGTCAAATGCTTCATGCATTTTTTCAACTGTCACTTTTCCGATTTTTCCAACAGTTCCACGCCAGCCTGAATGAGACAATGCTACAACTTCTTTGACAGGATCATAGAAGAATAGTGGAACACAGTCCGCATAAAAGGTAACTAGTGGCATATCCTTTACATTTGTAATAAGTCCATCCACATCATCATATGGCAAGGGCTTTGTCAATCCGTTTCCAGCATCCTGCTCATCCACAACGATTACATTTGTAGTGTGAGTTTGCTTTGACAGGCACATGCGCTCGTAATTCATATCAAGTGCTGATGCGATTCTGCGATAGTTCTCACGGACATTTTCATCCAAATCCCCTCTGTTAAAACCAAGGTTTAGGGAATCGAAAACGCCTTCACTGACACCGCCTATTCTAGTGGAAAAGCCATGCTTAACCCCGGCAGTCTTAAATGAATCAAATGTTAAAAATGATACTCCATTTTTGTTTTCTATGTTCATAAAGTCAACTAGCTCCTTAAAATTACTGGTTAAGAAGTGCTTCTAAATCTCTTACTGCTATATCATGGTTTTTATCCTTAGCATGAACGGCATACAGTCCGCACTCTCTAGCACCAATGACATTTCTTTCAGAATCATCGATAAATACACATTCTTCTGGTTTTAGATTGTACTTTTCAACAATGCGTTCATAAATTGCGTGGTCAGGCTTAATTAGCTTTTCTTCACAAGAGAAAACGCCGCCATCTAACAAAGGTAGGAAATCCATCTGCTTTGCAGCAAGCTTTCGCAAATGATATGACCAGTTTGATAGATAAAGCACCTGATAGCCTCTGGCTTTCAGCTCCTTAATCCAGTCTTTAGCAAAATCATATTGCCATAATGCATCACCGCAGGTCTCCCAGAAATGTGTGATTTCATCTTTGATGTCAGGGGCATCCTTAGTGAAGGATGCAAGTAATTCGTCATCTGTTAAAACACCACGGTCCACTTCATCCCATTTGTGATTGCCAAATACGTTTTCCTTTATGCGTTCAACAAGGGCCTCATTATTATTGAACTCTTTCATCATGTAGGCAGCCCAATCGTAGCCAATGAGAACCCCACCGATATCAAAAATAATTGTTTTAATCATGTTAACCTCTTTCATAATATGAAAATAATAAAATCCATAAGCTAGTCTAGCAAAATCAAAAGATAAAAACAAATAGAAAGTAGTAATTGCACTAGTCAACAAAATAAGAGTTTAGTATACTATAAAAAAATTCGTAGGAGGTATTAGGTTATGAAAGTTTATTGTTACGAGAGATGCACCACATGTAAAAAGGCGTTAAAGTGGCTGGATGATAATAAAATCAAATATGAGCTAATAGATATTAAGGAAAGTAATCCGGACAAAGCAACTCTTAAGGAGGCTTATGAGAAAAGTGGTCAGCCACTTAAAAAGTTCTTCAATACTAGCGGTCAGCTTTATCGTGGCATGGAGCTTTCTAAGAAGCTTCCAGATATGAGTGAAGATGAGCAGCTAAATCTTTTAGCAACAGATGGAATGCTTGTGAAACGACCACTTGTGGTGGGTGATGATTTTGTATTGCTAGGCTTTAAAGAAGCTGAATGGGAAGCTAAGCTTAGCTAAAACGACTGCAATATGGGCAGGTGCAGTAACACCTGCCTATTGTTTAACACAAAATGAGCAGGAGGATAATGACATGAGTGCAAACAATGAATACTTATTTGAGACAGAAAGATTAGGCTTTCGCCATTGGAACGAGGATGATGCAGAGGTTTTATTTAGCATGGCTAAAGAAAAAGAGGTTGGAAGTCCTTGCGGATGGCCTGCTCATAAGACAATAGAAGAAAGCATCAACGTGATAAATAACGTATTTACGAATCCTGAGAATTATGCCATTTGCTTGAAGGAGACAGAGGAGCCAATCGGCACTGCTGATCTGATGTTTCATTATGAAAATAAGGACGAGTGCGAGCTGGGCTACTGGCTTGGAAAGCCATACTGGGGGCAGGGAATTATGCCTGAGGCATGCAAGCTTCTCTTAAAAAGAGCATTCGAAGATTTAAATGTTTCAAAGGTTTGGTGTGGATATTTTCAAGGAAATGAAAAGTCAAAACGTGTTCAAGAAAAGCTTGGATTTAAGTATAATAGAACAGATGAAAATGTTAAGGTGCCACTTTTAAATGAGGTTAGGACAAATGTGGTAAATCTCATGACAAAAGAAGAGTGGAAACAGTTGTATACCTAGTATAAAAAAGTAAAGGTGGAGGTAGCGTGGTAACAAAAGATCTTCCAGACAATGTAATCGCTGTAGGTAATCCTTGCAAGATAGTAAGGGAAATTACAGAGGGACGAGCAATGCAGATTTCAGATATCGATTATGGAAACTGGAGATGTAGCAGTAGATATTGCAAATCTTCAGAAGGTTATGGAGATGGTTGATAAGTTATTATAAGATATATAGCCGCAATAAATGCGGCATTAAGATTTAGTTATAAGGTTAGGAATTAGAAATGAGACTTTTATTTGTTAGACACGGAGATCCAGATTATGTAAATGATACACTTACGGAAAAAGGACATCGAGAAGCGAAGCTTCTGGCAGACATTATTGAACAATATCGTATAGACGAAGTGTATCAGTCACCTCTTGGCAGAGCAAAAGACACAGCAAGCTATAGCTGCAAGAAGTTAGGAATTGAGCCAGTTACTTTAGATTGGCTAAAGGAATTTCCTGCACAGGCAAATCCTAATATTTCAGAGGATGTGCGTAAGGCCTATGCTAATGAGCTTCAGAAAGATGAGGTGACTGGAGAGTATAAGTTTCATATCTTATGGGATATTTTGCCATCTTATTATATTGATCATCCAGAGCTTTTTGATAGAAATGGCTGGAGGGAATCAACTCTTGTTAAGGCCAGCAATATGCCTGCTTTGTATGATGAGGTGACTGGCGAGTTTGAAAAGTTTTTGAAAGAAAATGGCTATGAAAAAGATGGAATGGCATACAGGGTATCAGAGAATAACGACAAGACCATCGCCTTTTATTGTCACTATGGATTGACTTCATTGTTATTGTCATATTTGTGGAATGTATCACCTTTTGTGGTCTGGCAGTTTACTGCGTTAGCACCAACATCTGTTACTGAGGTGGTAACCGAGGAGCGAGAAAAAGGAATAGCTACCTTTAGAACCCTCCGTGCTGGTGAAATAACGCATTTACGAATTGGCAATGAAGAACCATCTTTTTCAGCAAGATTTTGCGAAAGATATGAAAATGAAGATGAACGCCACTAGAGCATATGGAACCTTTGCGTGCCAATAATAGAAAAATATAAAGGAAGATTAAAATATGTATTATGTGGCAGATAGGTGTGGATGTACTTTCTGAGTATAGAAAACAGGGAGTGGCATCGGCATTAACTAGTACCCTAGCCAGGGAAATATTTGCTAGAGATAAGGTACCATTTTACTGTTCTGCCTGGTCAAACATTCGCTCAGTAAGAAACGCGGTGAAAAGTGGATTTATTCCAACTTGGGTAGAAATGACTGTAAAACCTGAAGAGATAGTAGATGAGATGAATATATAAAGACTTCAAAGGAAATTACTGGATATGAAAATAGAACACATCGCAATGTATGTAAACGGAATTCTCAGAATGACCTCAAGAACAGATGAGGAATGGTCGGAGATTTTTAGTCAGTTCTTTAATGTTGAAGAAGTAACATATTTCGCTTGGGATGGGGAAGACGAGGAAACACGAAGAATATTTGTTATGAGTAAAAAATAAGGAGGACACCATGAGTAGAGACACAAAGTATTTATTTGAGACAGAGAGATTAGGATTTCGTCATTGGAATGAGGATGAAGTATTATAGTTTATTGAAGGTGTTTTTAATAGGAGGAAAAATGACACTTGATGAATTAAGACTAGACATAGCAAAAGAACAGAAAAAGGGAATTCCTTTTATAGCAGCATCTATTATTCTTTGGGGACTGATTGCGATAGTTACTATACTTCAGATTCCTATTAAATCTATGAATATTTTAGTATTTTGTTGTTCGTGTCCATTGATGCCGCTAGCCATGATATTTGGAAAAATAGTCAAGGTGGATTTGTTTTCAAAAAAGAATCCACTTAGCAATGCGGGGCTATTGTTTACAATGAATCAAATGCTATATATCTTAATTGTTATGTGGGTATTTAGCGCTGTTCCAGAAAAAATGGTTATGGTATTTGCAATGGTATTCGGTGCACATTTGTTGCCATATTCATGGCTCTATCTTTCTAAGGCCTACATTATTTTTGCAGTTGCAATACCTGCGATTTCACTTATATTTGGTGTCATATTTAATGCTACAGTAGTGGCATTATCAGTATGCTTATGTGAAGTGGTATTTCTATTGATTTTAGTTTATGAAGTGAAAAAACTATAAGACATATTCAATATAGATAAGGATAAAATAATGAGGAGAATAGGACACATGAAAAAGTTAAAACTAATCAATGAGGACTACCAGGGTCATGTGGATATAATGAGACATGCCGGCAGAGGTATTGTGATAAAGGATGGCAAAAATCTTTTAAATTATGTAGAGAATAGAAAGCTTGATGTAGACGACTATATCGTATAAACGAAGTAAATGGATAATAAGAACCTACTGAAAAATAAAATAGTGGTATGCCTTTTGGCCATTGTATGTTGCCTGCTTTGGGGCAGTGCCTTTCCAAGTATAAAAATTGGCTACAGGCTTTTTGAAATAGGCGCTGGTGATAGCATGTCACAGATTCTTTTCGCGGGAATCAGATTTTTCTTAGCAGGAATTTTGGCGATTGTTTTTGGCAGCATATTACAGAAAAAGTTTTTGTATCCCAAAAAGCAGTCTTGGGGTATGGTTTGTAAGCTTAGCATTTTTCAAACAGTACTTCAATATTTCTTTTTCTATATGGGTCTTGCTCACGCGTCAGGAGTGAAATCATCTATAATTAATGGAATGAGCACCTTCTTTGCTATTCTGCTGGCATCCCTTGTAAGGAAGCAGGAAAAACTAACAAACAATAAGATGGTAGGCTGTGTGCTTGGTGCAGCAGGAGTAATATTGGTAAGCTTGGCTGGTGGAGATATTGGCGAAGGCTTTGCATTGAATGGAGAGGGATTCATCCTTGTAGCCTCAGTATCCTATGCTATTTCTTCAGTTTTGATAAAGGAATATTCCCTCAAGGAAAACCCTGTAACACTTAGTGGTTACCAATTTATTATTGGTGGATTTGTAATGATGCTTATAGGGGGTATAGCTGGCGGTAGCCTTCACATGACATCATTTGCTGGTATTCCTCTTATAATCTATATGGCCCTGATATCCTCAGTAGCATATTCAATCTGGGGCGTTCTTTTGAAGTATAATCCTGTATCATCAGTCACCATATACGGATTTACGAATCCAATATTTGGTGCATTACTTTCTGCTGTATTCTTATCAGAGTGGCAGACTATAACAATGAAATATTTGGTGGCTCTAGTGCTTGTTAGCCTTGGAATATTTATTGTTAATAGGGCGAATAATTGATATAGGTTTAGCTCTTAGTATATTACAGTTTATTTATGGTAAAATGATAAATAGTTGTATGGAAGAAATTAAGAGGTTATCATAATCAGGAAAATTGGAGTATGAAGGGTGGTTTATAAGAAAGGAGACAACAATGGTAAAACACATTATTTTATGGACACTTAAGGATGAGCTTTCAGCAGAGGAAAAGGAGCAGGTAAAGCTTGGTATCAAGGAAGGATTAGAAGGTCTTGCAGGAAAGATTCCAGGTATGATTGATATTAAGGTTAACATCAATGGGCTTGCCAGCTCAAATGCAGATTTAATGCTTGATTCTACTTTTGAAAATGAGGATGCCCTAAAGGGTTATGCAGTGCATCCAGAGCATGTGGCAGTGGCAGATGGAAAGGTTAGACCTTACACAAAAATCAGAAGTTGCCTGGATTTTGAAGTATAGAAGGCACGGAGGAAGATATGAATAAGAAATTAGCAGTAATTTTTCCAGGGATAGGCTATCACACAGATAAACCACTTCTTTATTATTCTAAAAAGCTTGCAAAGGCTAAGGATTACGAAGTTGTAGAAATAAAGTATGATTTACCAGAGCCTGGTTCTGTAATCAAGGCAGATGAAGAAAAAAGGATGGAAGCCTTTGATAATGCATTTGAGCAGGTTACAGAGCAGTTAAAAGATATCGTATTTGCGGATTATGAAAAGATTGTATTTATAGGAAAAAGTATTGGTTCAGCACTGGCTGCCAGGTACAATATGACCTATGAGCTTGAAGCAGACCAGATTATTTTAACTCCTATAGAAACAACCTTTGCCTATATTAATCCATGCGAGGGTTTTGTTTTCCATGGTGATGCTGACCCACTTTGCGATACAGATATGTGCATTCAGCTTTGCGATGAGTTATCACTTACCTATGTGGTAATTCCAGAGGCAAATCATTCCCTTGAAACAGGGGAAGTTTCCACAGATATAGAAAATCTTGGAAAAGTTATTAGTATGGTAGATAAGCTACTATAAAGCATTTAGAGGTAATATATGATATACATAGGTTGTCACTTGTCAGTGACTAATGGATATGAAGCCATGGGGCGTACCATGGTAGATTTTGGCGGCAATACCTTTGCCTGGTTTACAAGAAATCCACGTGGTGGAAAAGCTAAGGATATAGATGGAGATGATGTGCAAAAACTCCAGCAAATCTTAGATGAAAAGAAATTTGGTAAGCTGGTGGCACATGCCAGCTACACTATGAATCTTTGCTCTGCCAAGCCTGAAACCAGGGCAAATGCACTGGATATGCTAAAGCAGGATTTACAAAGAATGGAACAGGTTCCAAATCAGTTTTATAATTTTCATCCCGGTTCTCACACAGGCCAAGGGACTGAAACAGGAATTAAACAGATTGCAGATGGATTAAACGAAGCACTATGGCCTGATATGCAAACTACAGTCTTGCTTGAGACTATGGCTGGTAAAGGCTCGGAAGTGGGCAAGACCTTTGAAGAGCTGCGAGAAATAATTGACCGCACCACTTTAAACGATAAGCTTGGTGTTTGCTTGGACACCTGCCATATTTGGGATGGTGGATACGATATAGTAAATGATTTTGATGGTGTGCTTACTAAGTTTGATAAAATAATAGGGCTTGACCGTTTAAAGGCTATTCATTTTAATGACAGCAAAAATGAATGTGGCGCCGCAAAAGACCGCCACGAAAAGCTAGGTCAGGGATTTATTGGAATGGAAGCAATGAAACGTATTGCCCTTCATCCAGCTCTTCAGAAGCTTCCTTTCATCCTTGAAACACCAAATGATGACGCAGGATACATGGAAGAAATCAAGATAGTAAATAGTTGGATGTAAGATAGAAGGACTTTGAATTAGGAGAGACAAATGAATTATACAATTGAAAATAATAACCTTAAGCTAACAGTGGCAGAACATGGTGCAGAGATAAAATCCTTGATTCGTAAATGCGATAATAAAGAAATGATGTGGCAGGCTGATGCTGCATTTTGGGGAAGAACATCTCCTGTATTGTTCCCGGTTGTAGGTAGCTATTACCAGAAGAAATCAGTATATGATGGAAAGACCTATGAAATGGGACAGCACGGTTTTGCCAGAGATATGGATTTTGCATTGGTTAGTGAGAGTGAGAACAAGCTGGTTTTTGAGCTTAATTCTGATGATAGCACCCACGAAAAATATCCATTTGATTTCAAGCTTACCATTACATACGTAATAGAGGAAAAAACAGTTAAGGTATGTTGGAATGTATTAAATACTGACAGCAGAAAAATGTATTTTTCGATTGGAGCACATCCTGCTTTTAACGTGGATCTTGATACAGATTATCTTCGATTTGAAAAGGCAGGGGAGTCATTAGAAGCAATCACAGCTAATGTTATTGACGGTGATGGCAGTGGATGCCTTTCTGATGAAAAGGATAATTATTCATTAGAAGATGGAATTCTTAAGATGTCCGATGGGCTTTTTTCGAAGGATGCCTTGGTAATAGAAGATGAACAGGCAGATAAGGTGACTATTTTAGACAAGGATAAAAAGCCTCTTCTTTCAGTGACATGCCCTACACCTTTATTTGGTGTGTGGTCACCAGTTGCAAAGCATGCACCATTTGTATGTATTGAGCCATGGTTCGGCCGATGCGATAGAGTGGGCTTTAACCAAAAGCTTGAAGAGAGAGAATATGGCAACAGCCTAAATCCTAGTGAGGCTTTTGATAGTGAATATCAGATTATTCTTGAATAAAACTAGCATATAGGTAAAATCACCTGAAACAACTGATTACTATGGAATCAGCTAATTCAGGTGATTTTTTTAATTCACAGATTTATGGATTTTATATGATATCATATACTTGTAGTATTGTTCGTTAATGGGATTACTTAGATTGAAAGGTGAAATATGGTTGAGGTAGCAAGCTGGATAACACTTAACTTCTTCACGTCCTTCCTATTGGTGCTATTGCTGATTTTTCAGAATAAATCATCACGGCTTCAAAAGGGGCGTAAATATTCCGCTATACTAAAATGCACCCTTGTTTTACTGCTTTCGGAGTCAATCGGTAGAATTGGAGAAACTTATCCAAACGATTTTTTAATTTTCGCGCAGATAGGGTACTTCATTATCTTTTTACTAGATCCTGCAGACATTCTTTTTGCAGTATATTACATGGATTGTTGGATGGATGATGGAAATAAAAAGCTTAGAACAACTTTTAGAATAGCCTTTGAGATTTTTGCGGTTACAAACTTTGTTTTGGTATTTTTGGCTACAGTATTTAAGACAAAATGGTTCTACTATTTTGAAGATGGTGTTTATTATAGGGGCGAGTTTTTTTATCCAAGAGCCATATTGCTAATGATTTTTATCTGTTTGCTGGTGGTATATGCCATTGCATTTAGAAATAATATTATGAGCGAATACAAGCAGGCAGTGCTGTTTCTTCCAGCATTCGCATTTATAGGCTCTGTATTACAGGTATTCTTAGCTGAGCTTGACACTACCTATGCAGGTATTTCACTAGGATGCCTTATACTGTTTTTCTTCTACCAAAGCAGAGACGTTAATGTAGATTATCTGTCTGGTTTACTAAACAGGCGTGGACTGGATATTAAGATGCAGGATATGGTTAAGAATGCTGCGTCCACAGGTCGGGATTTTACTGCAGTTATGATTGATATTGACAATTTCAAGGAAATCAATGATAGCTTAGGACATGATGCAGGTGACAAAGCTATTAAGGTGGTTGCAGACATTCTTGTTGATATTTTTGGAGAAAATGCATATATTGGCAGATTTGGTGGCGATGAGTTTTGCATTGTTGTTGAAGAGGCTTCTAAATATGAGGTTTCAAAAAAGATTGATATTCTTCACACTCATGTAGCAAAGGCTAGTAGAAAGCATGGCTGGCCAAGTGGAGTTGATGTTAGCTGTGGATTTGAAGAATATTATCATGCCAGTGGAATGAGTGCAAAAGAATTTCAACAGATTATTGATAGGCTTATGTATAATGAAAAGCAAAGACATCATGCATCGCTGTAGATTCCTGATTTCTGATGAGAAAAGGCAAATCAGTAACTTTCGGCTAAACTTGTGACTAAGATTATTATTGAGTATAATAAGTATTATTATCGTATATGCAATAATGGAGGGGGTGCATTATGATTATTAGTGAGAGAATTTTTATGTTAATGGAGGAAAAAGGGGTATCGCAGCTTGAGATGGCTACTCGAACCGGCATTGCCCAGAGTACCATCAGTGATTGGAAAAGAAAGAAAACTAATCCATCGGCAGATAAGATTATGTCTATCTGTGATGTTTTGGATGTTTCGCCATTTGAGGTTTTACAGGATACTATTCCTTCTAAGGGGGCTGGTGAGGTAGATTTCCTCATCGCAAGTGAGGGCACAGCAGAGTATGATGTGCTTAAGAAAATGGAAAAACTGAATAAAAAGACGAAGGAGGAGCTTAAGACGTACGTTAAGAATCTTAAGAATAAAAAGTAGCTAACATGGAACGAAACAAAAAGATTATTCAGACAAGTATTCTTGGTATTGGGGCTAACTGCCTACTGGCCGCTTTTAAAGCATTTGTTGGTACTGTAACAGGGTCTATCGCTATTGTTCTTGATGCTGTTAACAATTTAAGTGATGCATTGTCATCCGTAATTACGATAGTTGGAACAAGGATTGCAGGTAAGGAGCCTGACAAGAAGCATCCACTTGGACACGGAAGAGTAGAATATATCAGTGCTGCTATTATAGCAATTATCGTATCCTACGCAGGTATCACTTCCTTAATTGAGTCGGTGAAGAAGATCATAAATCCATCTACACCAGAATACACAACAAGCAGTCTTATTATCGTTGCTGTTGCTGTCGTGGTTAAGATTGTTTTAGGAACCTACGTTAAAAAAGTGGGCCAGGAAGTTAATTCTGATTCCCTGGTAGCTTCAGGTGAAGATGCAAGGCTTGATTCTGTAATTTCAGCATCTACACTGGTTGCGGCTATTATCTTTATATTCTCAGGCTTAAGCCTTGAGGCATGGCTTGGTGCTATTATTTCAATCGTTATTATTAAATCAGGCTATGAAATGATAGCAGATACAATCTCTCATATATTGGGTGAGCGAATTGAGATGCAGCTAAGTCATGATGTAAAGCGAGTAGTTGTAGGCTTTGACGATGTTCTTGGTGCATACGACCTGAGCCTTCACAACTATGGTCCTGAGCGCTATGTAGGTTCAATCCATATTGAGGTTGACGAAGATATGGATATGGCACGCCTTGACCAGCTGCAGCGTGAGATTACACATAAAGTCCTTGGCGAAACAGGGGTACTTTTAGAAGGAATCGGCATCTATTGCAAGAATAAGAAGGATTCACCAGCAGATTTGTTAAGAAAAGAATTATCAAGATTTGCAAAGAAATATGAGCATGTTAAGCAAATCCACGGATTCTATTTCGATGATGCCAATCAAACAGTAAGCTTTGACTTAGTAATTAGCTTTGATGCTACTAACCGAAGAGAATTGTTTAACACAATTGTTGATGCTATAAGTAAGGCATATCCACAATATAATTTTAATATAAATATGGATATTGATTTATCTGATTAATAAGGAGGAACTATGAACTACAAGGAAAGATATAACGAGTGGTTACAAAAGCTTGAGGCTAATGACCCATTAAAGGCAGAGCTTGAGGCTATCAAAAACGATGAAAAGGATATAGAGGATAGATTTTATCAGGATCTTTCATTTGGAACAGCAGGACTTCGTGGTAAGGTTGGTGCAGGTACAAACCGCATGAACTTCTTTACAGTTGGCAAGGCTACACAGGGTGTTGCTGATTTTATTGTTTCAAAGGGAAAGGAAGCAATGGAAAAGGGTGTTGTTATTGCCCATGATCCACGCCATTTTTCAAAGGAATTTTCACATCTTGCAGCAGGCATTTTTGCAGCAAATGGAATTAAGGTTTATGTTTTCCCAGATCTTCGTCCTACACCAGAACTTGCTTACATGATTAGAAGACTTGGTACAGTTTCAGGTATCAACATCACAGCAAGCCATAACCCAAAGGAATACAATGGCTACAAGGCATACTGGGATGATGGATGCCAGGTTTCATCAGAGATTGCAGATGGAATGACAGAGTGCATTAATGCTGTAGATATGTGGAATGGCGTTAAGAAGGCTGATTTTGATGAGTGCGTAAAGGCTGGCAAAATCACAGTTCTTGGTGAGGAATATGATAGAGAATATCTTGATAAGATAGAGTCTCTTGCAATTCATGAAGGAGACGAGCTTGACCTTAGTATTCCACTTGTTTACACACCACTTAACGGATGTGGCTCTATTCCATTTAGACAGATGCTTAATGATAGAGGCTTTACTAACTGGACAATCGTTCCAGAGCAGGAGAACCCAGACCCTGACTTCACAACTGTAGGTTATCCTAATCCAGAGGACCCTAAGGCATTTAAGCTTTCAGAGGAATATGGACGTAAGTTTGGGGCAGAGCTTCTTATGGCTACAGACCCTGATTCAGACAGATTTGCTATTGAGATTCGTGATAGCGAGGGCAACTATGTACCTCTTAACGGTAACCAGACAGGATATTTGCTTGTTAATTACATCTTAGAAGGTCACAAGGATGCAGGAACTTTGCCAGCTAAGGGTGCAATGGTTAAGTCAATCGTTACATCTACACTTTCTACAATCATGGCAAAGGCTTACGGTGTGGAGATGTTTGAAACTCTTACAGGATTTAAGAACATTTGTGGAAAAATCCCATATCTTCATGAGAATGGTTACACATATCTCTTTGGATATGAGGAATCTGTTGGATATGCTATCTGCGAAGATATCCGTGACAAGGATGGAATCTCTGCTGGTATGATGGTTGCTGAGGCAGCTGCATATTACAGAAAGCAGGGCAAGACACTTTGGGATGTTCTTCAGGAAATCTACGCTAAGTACGGTTTCTTTGCAGAGGACGAGCCAAACATTATCCTAGAGGGAATTCCTGGAGCGCAGCGTATTCAGCGAATGATGAAATGGTTCCGTGAGAACATGCCAACAGAGGTTGCTGGTGCAAAGGTTGAAAAGGTAATCGATTACATTAACGGTTACGAGGACATTCCACCACAGAATGCAATCAGATTATTCCTTGATAACGGTTCATGGTTTGCAATCAGACCATCAGGAACAGAACCAAAGATTAAGTTCTACTTCTATTCAAACCGTGATTCTCGTGAGAATGCACTTGCTACAAACGCAGCAATCAAAGAAGAGATTTTTGCTCTAATCAATGCTGTAGAGTAAATTAATATTGACACAATAAAGGCCACCCGTTGCAGGTGGCCTTATTTTAATAGTTTTCAAATCCAAGGTTAATTAGGCGGTTAGATTCAGCGTAGCGCATAGCCACCCTGTTGCCGTCAAACATTGTTCTTGTTTTGGCTCCAAGAACCACGGAGATAACAGTCTTGCCTTCAGAGGATGCCACTGAAACCAGGCATTGACCGGCGCGATTGGCGCTGCCTGTTTTACCACCTATTACGTTAGGATTGTAGTAAACGCTTGTTGCATCCATTAGGGAGTCTGTGTTTGTGATGACTCTAGGGGTAGGACAGGTGTTAGTGGCTGGAAGCACAGCTGTTGTCTTACCAAAGTACTGATTGAACAGTGGATGTGAAATGGCATTTAATGTGATTATATATAATGAATATGCATTGGTGTACATGTTCACATCGGGATAGCCAGATGGATTGGTGAAATTGGTATTGACGCAACCAAGCTGAGCAGCTCTTGCATTCATCATGGCAACAAAATTTGGAACGGAGCCAGCTACAAGCTCTGCCAACACATTGCTAGCCTGACAATCGGAGCTAACCATCATAGCTGTAAGCAGCTGGTCTACGTTCATTATTTCCCCAGGGCTAAGCCTTGGAGATACATGGCTTGCGTCTGATGGAAGTGCAGCAAGGGCAGAATTTGAAACCATGACAGGAGTTTCTAATGAGATCTTTCCGGCTTCGATTGCTTCTACAGTTAGCAATGCAGTCATGATTTTAGTGGTGCTGGCTGGCTCAAGCTTATCCATGGCTCCTTGAGAATATATAAGCTTTCCATTTGAAGCATTGGCAACAAGTACAGCACCAGCATCAAAGGATGTAAGCCTATAGGCTGTTTTATTCGGCATGGTAGATAATGCCTGCTGGGAAATATAGTATGGCGTACCATTAACATCCACCTGCCAAAAACCATTACTGGTGCGGCCAATTACATTTACAGGTGTGTTGGCCTTTACAGTGGTAACGTAGGTACCAGGATTTGCATCTGAGAAAACTTCCGTTCCAACGCAGGATAAGAGTACCCCGGTTTCTGGTGTGACGGAATATGCAGCAGCCTGTGAAGAAATGGTTGTAGAAAATACAACAGTGGAAATAACAGTAGCGCAGATAGCACTATTCTTTAAGATTCTTTTAATAGATGTAAGTAACATTATTTAACTCCCCTTTACCATTTTTTAACCCAATATAATTTTACCAAAAAAGAATTATAAAAAAAATAAAAAAAGTAGTTGACAAATAAAATTAAATTGCGTACAATCAAATCATCAAATAAAGATTGCGCACAATTAAATGGACCATAAACAAAAGGGCACAGCCCGTACCTATCAAGGAGGAAATTAGAATGGGATTTTATGATTTAACAGTAGAGAAGACAAATGGTGAAGCTCAGGCAATGGCTGACTACAAGGGCAAGGTAGTTATGGTAGTTAATACAGCCACAGGTTGTGGATTCACACCACAGTACAAAGATATTGAAAGCATCTATGAGACATACCATGACAAGGGACTTGAGATTGTAGATGTTCCTTGCAACCAGTTCGCAGGTCAGACACCTGGCACAGATGAAGAAATTCACGAGTTCTGCTCACTTCATTACAACACTCAGTTTCCTCAGATGAAGAAGGCTGACGTAAATGGTGAGACAGCTATTGAGCTTTTCAAGTACCTTAAGTCACAGAAGACATTTGAGGGCTTCGGCAAAGGACCTAAGGCTCTTGCAATGAGCGCTATGCTTAAGAAAATTGACAAGGATTACAAGAACAATTCAGAGATCAAGTGGAACTTCACAAAGTTCATCGTAGACCGTGAAGGTAACGTTGTTGCTCGCTTCGAGCCAACAGCTGACATGAAGGAAGTTGAGAAGTGTGTAGCTTCACTTATCTAATAGATTCATTATTTCTCCTTTAATTATAGTAGAGGCCAGGCAAACCGCTTGGCCTCTATTTTTCTATTCACGGCCATCAGAAGGTGACGCTGCAGATTTCCCCGGCCCCCTCCAGGCCCCCTGCCCAGGGCTAGTTATGTAATATGTAGATGTGCCACCTTTGCATCAGCCAGTGGACCTAGTTAATTGCACAGTCGAAGAATTACTGATTTTCTAAATGCCACAACTCGCATTCTTTATTACACGTGTTCTTTCAAGGTTTGACAATTCTGTCGGCACTGTATGTATCTCACAGACACACTCAAAGTATAGAAATAGCAGGGGCGGCAATATTAGTATTAATTGCATGATTTTGGAATGAGCCTAGTAGAATCTTAAAGCAGTTTTTGAATGTTTTCATATGGGCTGCCACGGACGGCAGCCCAAGGCTGATAGCGAAATGGACTGAGCTTGAAGCCGGTAGGAAAACATACAAAAACTGCTTTTAATTCTACTTGGCGAATGTAATATGAATGCAATTAATACTAATATTGCCGCCCCTGCTATTAAGTAACCTAACAAGTGTCTGTGAGATACATACAGTGCCTTCGAATAGTCAAAGCCGTGAAAGGACACGTGACGTATGCTCGTTTGTGGCATTAAGAAAATCAGCAATTCTTCTCCAATGATGCAATTAACTAGGTCCACTGGCTGATACAAAGGTGGCACTTCTGAAAAAATAGAAACTAGCCCTGGGCAGGGGGCCTAGATGGGGCCTGGGAAATCCGCCTATGGGTGGGGATGGCCGTGAATAGTGACAATATTTTTGAGAAATTTACTTAAGCGGTTTTATAATTATTGGCATATTGTGTATAATATGACTACAAAGGGATAAAAAGTTAAGTGATTACGTCTGGTCATAGAGCTAGAAAATATTTTAGGCGGGAAGATGGAGAATAATAATGAGTTTTGAATTTGTTTTTGATAAGTTGAATAATTACAGGAATTGTATTAATAAGGAATGGGTTCTTACAAATGGTATTGGTGGATATGCAGGAAGCACTATTATCGGTGCACACTCTAGGACACATCAGGGTTATCTAATAGCCAGTTTGCATCCACCAGTTGAAAGATATCTGGTTTTTTCCAAGACAAATGAAAGGTTGGTATGTTCAAGCCGTATATACGATTTGACAACTGCACAGCATAAGGGACCTTATACTAGCGAATTTAATCAGGGGAATATGCATCTTAAAAGCTTTAAATACGATGGAAATATTACATTTGTGTACGAGGCTGGCGGTATGCGTCTTACCAAGACTATATCTTTGGTGCAGGGAAAGAATCAGTGTACTATCGCATATACGTTAGAAAATAATGGCCCGGCTGCAGGTGTGGTTATTACGCCTCTTATGAATTATCGTGACCATGGTGAGCACATGACTGTGGAAGATTTGCGCTGGGAGCTTCCAGAGGAAGTCTTTAAGGAATATCGAAATGAAGAAGTGGGTAATGTGGGCTTTTATTATACCCCTGTCAGCAATTCGAAGGTTAGGGTATCTCTTATTGCGGCAGGCTGTGAAATGGTTAAGCGCAATAATATCTACGATGAAAATATGGAGCTTCAGTTCGAGCTTGATAATGAGGCGGATGGCCTTGATTGCCATCTTAAACCATACGATTTTGTAATGGAAGTGGACGCAGGAGGTGTTGCTAAGTCTTCATTTGTATGTACTGTTGAGATAAATGATTCAAAGGGCAAGAAAAAGGAGACCTGGAAGCCATTTCCTGTGATTGAAAAGGATACGGCTTTCATTGAGGTTGAAAAGAATAAAAAGAGAATAGAAGAGCTTATAGAAAAGGCTGGATTTGAGGAGGATGACGAGCTGGCTCAGATTCTTACAGTTGCTGCAGACCAGTTTATTGTTGATAGAAAATCTACAGGTAGAAAGACTATTATTGCAGGCTATCCTTGGTTTACAGATTGGGGTAGGGATACAATGATTGCATTTACTGGACTTTGTCTTGAGACAGGCAGATTTGAGGATGCTAAATCAATTCTTCTGTCCTTTGCACAATATATCAAAAATGGTCTGGTTCCTAATATGTTCCCAGATGGTGGGCAGGAGCCTTTATATAACACGGCTGATGCGTCACTTTGGTATTTTTATGCTGTATACAATTATCTTAAGTATGTTGATACAGATGAAGCATGGAAATTTGTAGAGGACGAGATATATCCAGGTTTGCAGGAAATTATGGGTGCATATAGGAAGGGTACACTTTTTTCTATAGGAATGGATGATGATGCACTTATGCGTGCTGGCGGTGGATTAGATCAGGTTACTTGGATGGATGTGCGTATTGGTGATGAGGTGGTTACACCTAGACATGGCAAGCCAGTAGAGATTAATGCTCTTTGGTATAACGCCCTTATGACTATGGAGGAAATCTCTAGAGGAATTGCCAGACGTACTCATAACAAGCCAGAGAATTACCTTGCATACGCAGGTGGATGTAGCCAGCTGGCTATTTGGGTAAAGGAAGCATTTAATTCAGAGTTTTGGTATGAAGAGGGTGGATATCTTTATGATGTAGTTGATGATGAATCAAAGGACGCCACACTTAGACCAAATCAGATATTTGCAGTAAGCTTACCATTTACAATGCTTGACCCTGAAAAGGAAAAGTCTGTGGTAAGGGTAGTGAAGGATAGATTATATGTAGGTGTGGGACTGCGATCATTGGATGCATCGGATGAACAGTATCATGGCATTTATCAGGGGGCACTTGAAAAGCGTGACCATGCATATCATCAGGGCACAGCCTGGGGATTTTTGCTGGGGGCATTTATAGAGGCATATCTTAAGACTGGGGGTCACAGTGCCCAGACAATAGAGGAAGCCAAAGCTATGTTTGAACCTGTAGAAAAGCATTTAGTAGAGGGATGTATAGGAACAATCTCTGAAATCTTTGATGGAGATGAACCACATACAGCCCGTGGATGTTATGCCCAGGCCTGGTCTGTGGGAGAGGTGCTTAGAGCCTACGCTTTATTAAAGGAATAATTCCAGGGAATAGGTAAAATAAAATGATTAAAACTAGATTACTTGGGATGTTAAAAAACGGTAGAAAATATGTACTTTTGCAGGTGGTTTGGCAGTGGCTTGGATTAGTGGCTCAGATTATTATTGTGGGTTGCATTTCACGTACACTGTCAGAGGCATATTTTCATAAGTTAAATGTGAAGCAGCTACTCATATATTTAGGGGTAGCTCTATTTTCTGTGTTTGCACGTATGGTTTTTGACAGGCTGTATACAGAAGCATCCTTTGAGGCTAGTGTAGATGTAAAAAATGTAATGAGAGATATGATTTATGCTAAGCTGCTTCGCCTTGGAAGCGGATATCGTAAATACGTTTCATCTGCTCAGATTACCCAGATGATGGGTGAGGGAGTAGAGCAGCTGGAGGTATATTTTGGCAAATATATAAGCCAATTCGTATATGCGTTAGTAGCTCCTGTTACATTATTTTTGTTTTTATTTCAGTTTAATGTTAAAGCAGCAGCTGTACTACTTGCGGCAGTTCCACTGATTCCTATAGTAATCATGATTGTAATGAAGGTGGCAAGAAAGCTACTAGACAAGTATTTTACAATCTATTACGGCCTAGGAGATACATTCCTAGAGAAGCTTCATGGAATGACCACCCTTAAGATTTACCAGGCTGATGAAAAGGCCTTAGAGGAGATGGACGAGGAATCGGAAAAGTTTAGAAGAATCACTATGAAGGTGCTTTCTATGCAGCTTAATAGCACCATCGTAATGGATGTGGTAGCTTATGCTGGCGCTGCTGTAGGAATTGCTGTAACACTGGGGCAGTTTACTATTGGTGAGATGAAGCTTGATGAGGCTATTATGTTTTTGCTGCTTTCAGCAGAGTTCTTTCTTCCAATGAGATTACTTGGCTCCTACTTTCATATTGGGATGAACGGTATGAAGGCAGCCGATAAGATATTTGATTTTCTTGATATTAAAGAGCCTAAGCTTGGCAAGGAAAAGCTGAATAAAGATAGCTATGATATTGTATTTAGAAACGTTGCTTTTGCTTATGAAAAAAAGGGGCAAAAGGTTTTAAGCGGTATTAATATGGATGTGCCCACGGGAAAGCTTGTTTCTATAGTAGGCGTATCAGGCTCCGGAAAATCCACCATTGCAGGAATAATCAGAAGGCAGTTTAAGGGATATGAGGGAAACATTACTGTAGGCGGCAAGGAGATAAAGAATATTAGCGAGGATTCTTTAATGAGTGCTATTACAGCTGTTTCCTACAATAGCTTTATTTTTCCAGGAACAGTAAGGGATAATCTTCTTCTTGGAAATAAAAAGGCTAGCGATAAAAAGCTGAATAGTGCGCTTAACATAATGAATCTTTTGGATGAACTTCAGCCTCTTGGAGGGCTTGATTATCTACTTACAGAAGGCGGCAGTAATCTTTCCGGAGGACAAAGACAGCGTCTTTGCCTTGCAAGAGCTCTTCTTAAAAACAGTCCTATCTATATATTTGATGAAGCAACCAGTAACATTGATGTGGAATCGGAAGAAATCATCATGAAGGTAATCAGAAAATTGTCTAAGGATATGGGCAGGACTGTGCTGTTAATATCCCATAGGCTGGCAAATGTAGTTGCGTCAGATGAGATTCTTATGCTAGAGCAGGGAAGCATTATAGAACATGGTACCCATAAGCAATTGATGGATAAAAAGGGAAGCTATGCAAAGCTGTTTATGGCACAGCATGAGCTGGAAACATATTCGGGAGGTGATATGTAATGAGAGAAAATAAACCTTCTGGATTCAAAATTATGGCCCGCCTTATTTGGTTGGTTAAGCCACTTACCGCAGTGATGCTACTTGGCATACTGCTTGGAACCCTAGGTCATCTATGTGCAATATTTGTAACTGTAATAGGGGCAGAGGGTGTAGTGATGGTGGTTCAAAGCTTTGAAAATCCTGTGTTACAAAAGACTGTACCAAAGCTTTTTGGCATCCTTGTGGCAGTAGGCGTACTTAGAGGCCTGTTTCACTACGGAGAGCAATACTGCAATCATTATATAGCCTTTAGGATTCTTGCTATTATCAGACACAAGGTTTTTGAAAAGCTGAGAATACTTTGCCCAGCCAAGCTAGAGGGAAAAGAAAAGGGCAATCTAATAACTATGATTACCAGTGATATAGAGCTTTTGGAGGTGTTTTTTGCCCACACCATTTCTCCAATAGCAATTGGCGTTTTGGTGTCATTATTAATGACTGTTTTTATAGGAATGCAGTATCCTATAGCAGGTATAATAGCAGCTATTGCATACGTAACTGTTGGAGGAATGATTCCTGTTTCAAACGAAATAGAATCTGCTGGTGCAGGCCTTAGATTTAGAACAGAATTTGCTAAGATGAATAGCTTTATCTTAGGTGCACTTTACGGTGTTGATGAAACAATTCAGTTTAGGGCTGGCAAGGATACATTAGAGCAGCTTAATAACAGGGGAGAGGATTTAGCAGATACAAAGGAGACCCTTGTTGGATTTGAGAAAAATCAAAAGAGTCTTACTAATCTTTCTATACAGCTGTTCTCTCTTATAGTGTTGGGCGTGATGCTGGTGGCTTACAGCAAAGATAAAGTTACCTTTGAGCAGGTGATTATAGCCACAGTTTCCATGATGAGCTCTTTTGGCCCTGTTGTGGCTCTTGCTTCACTTTCAAATAATCTTAATCAAACCCTTGCCTGTGGTAAGAGAGTGCTTGATTTACTAGATGAAGAGCCTTTGGTGGAAGAGATTGATGATGGAATCGATTTGGAAATGGTGGCAAACGCCAGAGGTAATATCGCCACTGTAAACAATGTATCATTTGCTTACGAGGATGTTGATGTCCTTAAAAATATTTCTCTTGATATTAAAAAGGGAAAGATTCTTGGAATTCATGGGGCAAGCGGTAGCGGCAAATCAACCTTGCTTCGCTTGCTTATGAGATTTTGGGATACAGATGCAGGTCAGATTCATTACTATGATAAGTTGGACGGGCCAGTGGAGATAGATTATATTAATACTCAGTCATTGAGGGATAATCAATCCTTTGTTACCCAGGATACCTGGGTAAGCCACGACACTATAGCAAATAATATTGCTGTAGGAAAGCCTGATGCTACAAAAGAAGAGATTATAAGTGCGGCAAAGAAGGCTAGTATTCACGACTTTATCACTAGTTTGTCACATGGATATGATACAGTAATTGGCGAGCTTGGATCCACACTATCTGGTGGAGAAAAGCAAAGGATTGGAATAGCCAGAGCATTCCTTCATGGAGGCAATATGATATTAATGGATGAGCCAACCAGCTCACTTGATTCCTTAAACGAAGGAATCATTCTAAAGGCTCTTAAGGAGGAGGCTTCTGATAAGACTGTAGTGCTTGTATCCCACAGAAAATCAACCATGGGAGTGGCTGATACAGTGGTCGAGATAGAACAATAAGGGTTATATTAGATTTATGAAGAGGTTTACATGTATTTTACTTGCAGCCTGTATGTTATTTACAGTTACTGGCTGTGGAAAAAAGACTAAAGTATCGGATGTGGATGTGGATTTAACCACCATGTCATCAACCATGGTATATTCTTACGTGTATGATATGTTATCCCATCCTTCCGATTATAAGGGGCAGATGGTGCGAATGGACGGAGACAGCAATACCACCCACGGCGGCACCCATTCCTGCATTGTGTATGACGCCTTAGGATGTTGTACCGAAGGCATAGAATATATTTTGCCTGAGGAAGAATACCCCGAGGATGGAGCCAAAATCACCGTGGTTGGCCGCTTCGCCACCTACAAAAAAGGCGAAGGCACCTACTTCGTACTAGTAGACTCCGTGCTGGAGTAACACAAACTGTAGTAGGTAACAAACTGACCATAGCCTAGGCAAGCGCGAGCAAGGAGGCGCCATGTCAAGCATGGTGGGGACCCACGCCGGCGGGGAGGCCCCATGCGCAGGCATGGAGGATGCCTTGCGGGAGCATGAAAAACTTGGGCTCAGTTTGTTACCGGACCTACCGGATTATTTACAGGAGAGAATGTTTTGGAAGATTCAATTTATGGTAATCATAGGGATGCTATGATTGATGTTATGAATATTATAATGGGCTCTGTGGACGAGCTTAGGGCTAACATGACCGAGGAGTATGGCAGTGACCCGGTGGAGCATTGCTTAGCTAGGATTAAGTCAGAGGAAAGCATGCGTGAAAAATGTAGACGCCAGTGCATTCCGGAGACTACCCAGTCAGCACTGGAGGTAATCCATGATGCAATCGGAATCAGGGTTGTGTGTGCATTTATCAGTGATGTTTATAGAGTGCGTGACCATCTAAAGGCAATGGATAAGGTTGAAGTAGTTGAGGAAAAGGACTACATCAAGCATGCTAAGCCAAATGGATATCGCAGCCTTCATCTGATTTTGAAATATGATAATAAGTATTATGTGGAGATTCAGCTTCGTACTATTTCCATGGATACATGGGCTGCTCTTGAGCATCATATTCATTATAAGAAAGAGGCTAGCGAGCAGGATAAGCTGATAATTGCAGAGCTAAAAAGATGCGCCGATGAGCTTGCATCTACAGACATGTCTATGCAAACAATCAGGGACATGATTAGAAATGATTTATAAGAGGTTTATATGAAAATATTACTTGCAGAAGATACTAAAGATTTAAATAAGGTTGTGACACAAATGCTAGAAATGCAGGGCTTTGATGTGGATAGTGCATTTGATGGTGAAGAGGCACTTAAGCTTGCATTAAGTAATGGCTATGATGGAATTGTTTTAGACATAATGATGCCAAAGATGTCAGGACTGGATGTTTTAAAAGAGATAAGAAGCAGAAATATCGTAACACCTGTGCTTATGCTAACTGCAAAGGCAGAGGTGGATGATAGAGTAGAAGGCTTAGATGCAGGTGCAGATGATTATCTGACTAAGCCATTTGCCATGAAGGAATTGATGGCGAGGGTAAAGGCTCTTACCAGAAGAGGAAGTCAGTATGCGGCCAAGGAATTATCCTTTGGCGATTTGACTCTTAAATCAGAAAGCTTGGAGCTGATTGCATCTAATACAGTTCGACTTTCAATTAAGGAGTTTTCTTTGATGCAGGCACTTCTTTTGAATCAGGAGCATGAGGTAGATAATAATTATCTTATTGAGCATGTGTGGAACGATGAAAAAGATGTTTCTGAGGAGACAGTTTGGCTGTATGTGAATTTCTTACAGGGCAAGCTTTCTTATGTGGATTCAAATGTTGAGATAAAGGGCGACAAGGGTGGTCCTTTTAAGGTGGTTGTCAATGAGTGAAAAAGCGATTCAGAGATTAAAAAATAAATTCATAATGACAGCAATGCTTTCATTTTTTGTTGTTATGACTTTTATTGCAGGATGTATCTATGTCTTCAACGCTCTTATGACTAGAAGTCAAATCAAGGATAACATTAGGTACATTGTTGAAAATGATGGTGTGCTTCCTATGCAGTACGAAAGTGACAGCATTGATTCTGAAGAAATGCATGATGAAGGCCAGACCATTGCTAGCAAGAATGAATTTATAGTACAGCTTGAGAAGTTGTTTGGAGTTGAAAGTGGATATATTTCTGATGAATTTTATTATTCCACAAGATATTTTGCTGTGACATTTACCAGTGATGATGAGGTTGAACGTGTAATCACATCCCATACTGCAGCAGTAGAGCCAACTCAGGCAGTTACCTACGCAAATACGGTAATGAAGCGCTGGTTCAAATTTGGCAGTTATGACGACTATTACTACATGGTTGCTGATAGAGAACAGGGTGGTAAGATTGTTGTTGTACTTGATTGCAGCACACAGGTTTCTATCAACAGAAGATTAGTGCTTTTGGCATGCATCCTGATAGGTCTTGGCATGGTTATATCTACATCTGTAATCAGGGTATGGGCTGAAAAAATCATTCAGCCTGAAATAAAAAATGCGGAGCTACAGAAATCATTTATTACAAATGCCAGCCACGAACTGAAAACCCCACTTGCCGTAATTAAGGCAAACACGGAAATGCTAGAAATGATGGGCACAGAAAACGAATGGACCCAGTCTACCATGCGGCAGGTTGACCGTCTTACAGGCCTTATCCAGAATCTGGTACTTGTAACCCGTGCCAGCGAAAAGGACAGCAAGGAAGACAGGGTAGAGACTGATTTCACTGCAATCGTAAAGGATACTGCAAAGACCTTTGAGCCAGTTGCATTATCAGATGGCAAAACTATAGAATACTCAATTGCTGAGGGAGTAGGAATGCTTGCTCACGAAGGAGATATCAGGCAGATATCCACACTGCTTATTGATAACGCAATCAAATACTGCGACGATGGTGGAAAAGTCACTATCGGGCTTGGAACTGACAAGAAGAAAAAGAACATCTACCTTCGTGTATCTAACAGCTACGCTACTGGCGAAGGCAAAGACTATCACCGTTTCTTTGACCGCTTCTACCGTGGGGACGAAGCCCACAACATTGACAAGGAAGGCTACGGTGTAGGCCTTTCCATCGCCCAAGGCTTGATGGAACGCTACCACGGAGACATCAAAGTCAACTGGCGTGATGGAATCATAACCTTCACTTGCAAGTTCTAAAGAGCGTTACCAAGGCACCTAGCCACAGCCACTAGGCTTTGAGGTTGCGGTGCCAGCGAAGGATGGCAATGCCGATGATTATCGTATATCCGATAATGCTGGTAACTACTGGAACCTCGCCAAGGAAGATTATGCCAAGAAGAGCGGCAAAGATTACCTGGGTGTAATCGAAGACGGAGATTTCCTTGGCAGGGGCGTATTTGTAGGCGGTGGTGATTGCAAACTGTCCAAGGGAAGCTGATACGCCAGCTAAGATTAGGTATAGCCACTGAAGTGGAGTCATAGGTACATAGCCTGCAATCAAAAATGGTAATGTTACAATGCAAGAAAAGAAGGAAAACGCAAATACGATAACAGGAGTTTGAACCCCCTTGTTAGATACCTTTCTTACGAATACATAAGCTGTTCCTGCACAGAATCCGCCAAAAAGTCCTATGAGCGCCGGAAACACTGCTGTGAATGCACCAGTTGGTCTGATGATAAACAATGCGCCAATAAATGCAATGATAGTTGTAATAATATCAAACTTGTTTGGCATTTCCTTCAGAATAAATATTGAAAGTATAATAGCAAAAAATGGTGATAGCTTGTTAAGCATATTTGCATCTGCAATTCCCAGTCTATCAACTGCGTAGAAGTTAGCAATAAGCCCGGCTGTTCCAAAGGCTGAACGAAGGAACACATCAAGTCTATTTCCTTTTCCTATGTGAAAGCCCTTGCCGCTTTTGATGATGGCAGAGCTTGCAACTATAAGTGCAACAAAGTTTCTAAAGAAAGCCTTCTGCATGGTAGGTAAATCTCCGGAAATCCTAACGAAGAAAGTCATAAGAGAGAAGCCAAAGGCTGCTAAAAGGATAAAGGTTATGCCTTTGATTTTGTCGTTTTTACTCATGAAATATTATCCTTTCTAATTTCAAATTTATCTTATTTTAATTCCTTAATTATTATGTATATCTTAAGTAAAATGTCAATATTGTAGTAGATTTAAGATGGCGGTTTTATTACAATTAGTTCATTAGGAGGATATGTAATGAGACCAATACTTAAGAACAAATTGTATCTGTATCTAACAGAGTTTTTTGCGGGGATGTCAGTGATGGCAGTGGAGCTTGGGGCAAGCAGATTGTTAGCTCCATATTTCAGTTCATCACAGATTGTATGGACCATAATTATCGGCACCATTATGATAGCTATGGCGTTAGGAAATCTATATGGAGGAAGAGCTGCGGATAAGGACCCTAATCCAGATAAGCTTTATGGAAGAATCATCATTGCAGCTATTTGGATTGCAGCAATTCCTGTGGTTGGAAAATATATTATTATGGTAATATCTGCGCTGCTGATTTTTACGGTAAGCAGCAATTTTCTTGTTATCGCAGGCTTTGTGGCCTGTATGGTTATATTCGTATTTCCGTTATTTTTGCTAGGCACAGTTACACCTTCACTTGTTAAGTTTTCTGTGGACAGCTTAGATGATAGTGGAAGTGTAGTTGGTAAGCTTAATGCCAGCAATACAATAGGTAGCATTATTGGTACATTTGTGCCTACATTTATCAGTATTCCAGCTGTTGGAACATCAATTACATTTTTGATTTTTGCAGGCATTTTGTTAGTGCTTTGCATCATTTATTTTGTAAGCTCCGGGGTAAATTTTTCAAAGGCCAAGAAGGTACCTGTTAGTATTATTCTTTTTTTAGTCTGCTGTCTTCTTGGCCATAACAATAGCTTTGCTTTTTGGCAGACTGGCCTTACCTATGAAGGTGAATCTATCTATAACTATTTGCAGGTGTATGAGGACGATAGACAGGTGGTTCTATCTACAAATGTGTTGTTTGGAACTCAATCCGTATATACGAAGGAAAAAGGTCCTACTGGATATTACTATGATCATGCTATGGCTGCAGTGTATATGGGTGAAGATGAGGATAAAGCTACACCTACAAAAATCCTTGTGCTAGGCAATGGCTCTGGCACCTATGCTACCCAGTGTGAAAGGTACTTCGATAATGTGGAGGTTACCGGAGTAGAGATAGATGAGAAAATCACATCTCTTGCCCATGATTATTTTGAACTGCCTGAAGATGTGCCTGTAGTTACATACGATGGAAGGGCGTATCTAAATGTGGCAAAGGAAAAATATGATGTGATTATGGTTGATGCCTACCAGGATATAACCATTCCATTTCAAATGTCCAGTGTAGAATTTTTCACATTAGTCCGTGACCATCTTACGGATAATGGTGTGATGGTGGTTAATCTTAATATGCGAAGTGATTCTGCTGATAACATTAATTATTATCTGGCTGACACCATCGGCCATGTTTTTAAATCTGTTATGACAGCCAATGTACAGGGGAATACTAATAGGATTTTGTATGCAAGTATGAATGATAATATGGCTGAAAAGCTTGCAGCAGGGATTGCTGGTGAATCAGATGAAGATCTGCTTTATATGATGGGTAAGGCACAGGAAAATCTTGTTAGCTATGAGCCGGGAAATCTGATTCTTACTGACGATAAGGCACCTGTGGAATTGCTTGGAATGGAAATCATAGATGAGCTTATTTCAGAAGAGGTTTCATACTACAAGGATATTTATAAAGAGCAGGGAATAGAAGGGCTGCTAAATCAGCTGTAACTTACTGAAAATTTTTGACTTGAAGAAGGGACATAATATTATGAAAATAACTAATCCAGTATTAAAAATGGATATGCCAGATATAGATATCATTAAGGACGGGGACAATTTTTACATGGTAAGTACCACCATGTTTTTCATGCCAGGCGGACCAGTTTTGCGTTCTAAAGATTTAAAGAACTGGGAGATTGTTTCCTACATCTTTGATAAGATTGCTGATAATGATATATATCAACTTAAAAAGGGGAAAAATGCATATGGCTCTGGTCAGTGGGCTACATCTTTAGTTAAGCACAATGATATGTTTTATGCTACTTTTGCAAGTAACGATATGAAAAAGACATACATCTATTTCACAGATGATATAGAAAAATCATTTTGGGATAGGGTTGAATTAGATGGTGTGTATCATGACATGAGTTTCCTGTTTTGGGAAGGACATTCATACCTGGTATATGGTAATGGAGATATACATATTATTGAGCTTGAAGATGATTTAAAATCAATAAAAGCTGGTGGAGTGAACAGGTTGCTTTTATCTACACCAAAGGATGGAATCATGCTTAGATGTGAAGGCTGTAGAGCTTACGTTAAGGATGGATTTATCTATCTTTGCTTTATTGAATGGCCTAAGGAAGGTGTAGGAAATGGCAGAAGACGAGAGGTTTGCTATCGCAGTACATCCTTAGACGGTCCATTTGAGCGTAAAGTGATTTTTGATGATGATATGAATTATCGTAATTGCGGTATAGCCCAAGGAGTGTTAATAGATGCTGGCGATAAGTGGCTAAGTATGCTGTTTCAAGATCATGGGGCAGTTGGAAGAATTCCATATCTTCTTCCAATGAGCTGGCAGGATAATTGGCCAGTGATTGGTGTAGATGGCAAGGCGCCAGTAGAGTTTGAGATAGATATGGCTGAGGTAAAGACAGCACCTCTTGTTATCAGCGAAAGCTTTAATCATAAGGAAAATAAGCTGCCACTTCAGTTTCAGTGGAATCATAATCCTATAGAGGACGCATGGTCATTTACTGAGAGGCCAGGATATTTGCGTCTTAAGAATACTGTATGCTGTGACGGTCTGCTTAGTGCCAGAAATACCCTTACAGAAAGAACAGCTACACCTAAATCCGTATATACGATAGAAGGGGATTTCACTCAGTTGAAGGAGGGGGATTATGCCGGACTAGTTGCCTTTATGGGAGAGTACGGGCAGATAGGAGTAACTAATGAAAAGGGGAAGCTTTTCATAGTTCTAATATTTAAGGATGGAATTAAAGAAAGAATTGCTGTTTCAGAAATATCAGGCTTTGATGAAAGTCATTTATTCTTTAGGATAGCATTTGATTTTGATAATGAAGATAAAGCATATTTTTATTATTCCGTAGATGGAGAAAATTTTGTTGAAATAGGTAAGGCTTTACAGATGCATTACACCTTGGATTTATTTGTTGGATATCGAATCGGAATCTTTTCTTATGCTACTAAGGAGACTGGTGGAATGACTGATTTTAGAAATCTGGTGGTCATGTAAAAAGCGTAGAAAAAGGGGAGGGTATTTTTAGACTAAACTCGAAAGGTTTTAGGTGTTGCCATTTTGGGGACTGATGTGTATTCTATAATAAAGGACACATAAGTTAAATTGAGTTTCTAGACTGATAATAGGAGGAGGAGTTTTTATGAATTACGAAATTAAAGGTGAGAGCTTGCCAGTACTTAAGTGTCAGCTTAATCAGGGAGAAGCAATCCAATGTGAAGCTGGTGCTATGTCATGGATGGATGAAGGCATAGAGATGCAGACACAAGCCGGAGGCTTAGGTAAGATGTTTGGCAGATTAGTGACTGGTGAAAGTATGTTTTTAAATACTTACGTTGCTAATCGTGCAGGCGAGATTGCATTTGCATCTAAGTTCCCAGGTTCAATTAGAGCTATCGAAATTACACCTGGTAATGGACTTATAGTTCAAAAAGGCTCTTATCTTGCAACTATGGGAGATGTTAAGTCTGAAGTATTTATTCAAAAGAGGATTAGCGGAGGCTTATTCGGTGGTGAAGGATTCCTTATGAGAAAATTCACTGGAACTGGTATAGTTTTCCTTGAGATTGATGGTTCAGCACATGATTATGAACTTGCAGCAGGTCAGGTAAAGATTGTTGATTCTGGCAATCTTGCTGCTATGTCAGAAAACTGCAATATGGAGATTCGCACTATCAAGGGTGTAAAGAATGTACTCTTCGGTGGTGAGGGATTATTCAACACAGTTGTAACAGGTCCTGGTAAGGTGGTATTACAGAGTATGCCTATTTCATCAACAGCACTTAAGCTGTATGATTATATGCCACATCCTTCTTCATCAAACTAGAATTTACAAATTGAATGATGATAAACCTCGGTAATCGTTGTATAATTACCGAGGTTTTATTTTTTTAGAAAAATTATTTATGTTAGGAATTGTAGAAAATGGAGCATTTTAATACACCGGAAGAAGCACTAAAGAAGCTGTTTGGTTATGAATCCTTTAGGGAGGGGCAAAAATCTATAATAGATGCCATCTTAGAGGGTAAGGATGTTTTTGCTGTAATGCCAACTGGGGCAGGAAAATCTATCTGTTATCAGATACCAGCAGTGGTACTTCCTGGAATTACACTTGTTATATCACCTTTGATTTCATTAATGCAGGATCAGGTGAAATCATTAAATGAGGCAGGAATCGAGGCTGCATTTATCAATAGTGCCCTTTCGGAAATGGAATTTGCAAATACTGTTGAATCAGCAAAGGCAGGAGCTTATAAGATAATATATGTTGCGCCGGAAAGGCTTATGACCGAGGATTTCATTGAGCTTGCCAAGTCAATTTCTATTTCTATGGTGACAGTGGACGAAGCACATTGTATCTCTCAGTGGGGACAGGACTTCCGTCCTAGCTATACAAGGATTGTGGAGTTTGTAAAGGAGCTTGATAAACGTCCAATAATCAGTGCTTTTACAGCTACAGCAACAGAAAATGTAAGAGAAGATATTGTGTGCACTCTAGGGCTTATCAATCCATTTACATTAGTGCTTGGCTTTGATAGAGAAAATCTTTTCTTCCAGGTGGAACGTCCAAAGAATAAAGAACAGTTTGTTGTTGATTATATTGCAGAGCATCCAGATGAAAGTGGAATAATCTATTGTTCTACCAGAAAGAATGTGGATAAAATATACGATTTGCTACTGGCTAAGGGTGTTTCCGTTGCCAAATATCATGCAGGCATGAGTGCTGAGGATAGAAAGCAGATGCAGGATGATTTTGTATTTGACTATAAGAGCATAGTAGTGGCAACAAATGCATTTGGTATGGGAATTGATAAATCAAATGTTAGATTTGTAATTCATTTTAATATGCCACAGAGTATGGAAAACTACTATCAGGAAGCTGGCAGAGCTGGGCGAGATGGGCTGGATTCAAAATGCATTCTTCTGTTTTCTCCACAGGATGTAATCATTAACAAATATCTGCTAGAACACAAAGAGGAACTTGATATCGACCCGGAAGATTTAGAGATTATCAAGGAGCGGGACAACAGCAGATTACAGGCAATGGAAAAGTACTGCTATACCACAGAATGTCTCAGAAATTATATACTTAGATATTTTGGCGAGAACAGGGATGAGCCATGTGAAGACTGCGGCAATTGCCTGAGAGAATTTGAAACTATAGATATGACTGATGCAGCCAAGAAAATCATTAACTGTGTCTATGAGGCTAGGGGACGATACGGCAGAGGTATAATTGTTGATACAGTCCTTGGAGCAAAGACAGCAAGGCTAAAAGAAATAGGTGCAATGGATTACAAGTCTTATGGTGTGCTTAATTCCAGCACCAAAAACATGCTGATGAGATTAATCGAGCAGCTTATTTTTGAAAAATATCTTGTTGTTGGGGATTATCATGTCATTAGACTAGGTGATATCAGCAGGCTAAAAGATCCTAATACAACTGTAATGGTAAAAATCACCGATGAAGATAAGAAGCCTGCCAAGGCTAAGAAGGAAAGCAAAAAGTCAGCCTCTATGAGTGCACTTACTTCAAATGGATTTAAGCTGTTTGATAAGCTGCGTGAACTGAGACTTGAAATAGCCCGAGCTGAAAACATGCCTCCATACATAGTGTTTAATGACAAGACTTTGATTGAAATGGCAGCAAAAGTACCACTTACTGATGCTGAAATGCTTACAGTATCAGGTGTGGGAGATAGTAAGCTGAAAAAATATGGTGATCAGTTCTTGAAAGCTATTGAAGAGGCGGTGAAGGAATATCCAGAGCTGCGTAAGGAGGGGTAGAGAAAATCTTTAAAGTATGCTAATATACATTAGGTTTAGACTAAATTTTACAAATCAACATAAAACGATATAGATTAAAGGAGATAAATTACCATGAAGCTTGGCATTGTGGGACTTCCAAACGTTGGAAAATCAACACTTTTTAATTCACTTACAAAGGCAGGAGCACTTGCAGCAAACTATCCATTTGCTACAATCGATCCAAACGTAGGCGTTGTATCAGTACCTGATAAGCGTCTTGATGCACTTACAAAAATGTACAATTCAAAGAAGACAGTTCCAGCTACAATCGAATTCGTAGATATCGCTGGTCTTGTTAAGGGTGCATCAAAGGGTGAGGGACTTGGAAACCAGTTCCTTGCAAACATCCGTGAGGTAGATGCAATCGTTCACGTTGTACGTTGCTTCGAGGATGCTAATGTAGTTCACGTTGATGGCAGCATCGATTCACTCCGTGATATCGAAACAATCAACCTTGAGCTTCTTTTCTCAGATATGGAAGTTATGGAGCGTCGTTACTCTAAGACAGAGCGTTCAGCAAGAATGGACAAGACACTTCAGAAGGAAGCTGCTATGCAAAAGCGTCTTTTAGATCATATGGAAGCTGGAAACATGGCTAAGACTTTCGAGCTTAACGATGAGGACGAGGAAGCATACTTCAAGGAGTACAATCTTCTTACAGCAAAGCCAGTTATCTACGCTGCAAACGTTGAGGACGAGGACCTTGCAGATGATGGCGCTAACAACAAGAATGTACAGGCTGTTAGAGAGTATGCTGCAAAGGAAGGCTCAGAGGTATTCGTTATCTCAGCACAGATTGAGCAGGAGATTTCAGAGCTTGAGTCAGAGGAAGAGAAGCAGGAGTTCTTAGAGGCAATGGGACTTGAGGAGTCAGGTCTTGATAAGCTTATCACAGCTTCATACAGATTACTTGGTCTTATCTCTTATCTTACATCAGGAGAGGACGAGACACGTGCTTGGACAATCAAGAAGGGCACAAAGGCTCCACAGGCCGCTGGTAAGATTCATACAGATTTTGAACGTGGATTTATCAAGGCTGAGGTTGTTAGCTATGATGATTTGATGGCTAACGGCTCTATGACAGCAGCAAAGGAAAAGGGCCTTGTTCGTATGGAAGGCAAGGAATATGTTGTTGCTGATGGAGATGTAATTACATTCAGATTTAATGTTTAGTGAACGACAGATTGTAGAATGCCTAAAATTTTGCTATTATATAGCTAATGAAGGTTAATTGTTTGTTTTACCTACAAGGAGGTATATATGAAGATTACTAACATTAAAGACACAGAAGCATTTTTTAAGGTTATTGATAGCTGCCAGGGCAGAGTTGAGCTTGTAACAGGTGAGGGTGATAGACTTAATCTTAAGTCAAAGCTTTCTCAGTTTGTTTCACTTGCTAACATCTTCCAGGCAGACGAGAGTATTCCTGAGCTTGAGCTTATTGCTTATGAGCCAGATGATGCGAAAAGACTTTTGGAGTTTATGATTTCACAATAATTCAAAACGATTATAAAGGGGTCTGGTTTTTATACTGGACCCCTTATTTATGGCTATTTGAGAGTAGATAAAGAGGTTAGTGATGCTTGCAAATTTGTTATTTTGTCTTAATGCTACAGTACCCATATTTCTATTAATGGTTTTAGGTTATGTGTTTAAAAAGATTAATATATTCAATGATGGACTTACTAAAGGGTTAAATAATTTTGTTTTCAAGGTGGCACTTCCAGTACTTGTTTACAAGGAGCTTGCTACATCTGATGTAGAGGAGCTGTGGGATGCAAAGTTTGTACTGTTTTGTTTTTTGGCAACAGTTCTTTCTATAATTATCGCATATACGTTATCTTTGCTTTTTAAAGAAAAGGAGATTAGGCCGGAATTTGTCCAAGGTACTTACAGAAGTAGCGCGGCACTTTTAGGAGTGGGCATTGCCACTAATCTTTACGGCAATGCAGGTATGACTCCACTTATGATTATTGGCGCAGTACCTCTTTACAATGTATTTGCTGTGATTGTTCTTACTCTTGGACAAGGCGAGGACAAAATAACTGGAGCATTAATGCGAAAGACTCTGTGGGGTGTTATTACAAACCCTATTATCATTGGTGTAATGCTTGGTATTGTTAGAGCGTTTATTCCAGTTCCAATACTTTTACCAAAGACCCTTGACTATGTTAGCAATCTGGCAACGCCATTGGGACTTATGGCGCTAGGTGCCAGCTTTCAGTTTAAAGAGGCAATCACTAAGATTTGGCCTACAGGCCTTGCTACCTTTTTAAAACTCATTGGTCTTGGAATGATAATAATACCTATTGCTGTTTCAATGGGATACACACATGATAAGCTGGTTGCAGTGCTTATAATGACCAGTTCTCCAACCACAGTTTCCACATTTGTCATGGCAAAATCTATGGGTTATAATGGAACCGTTTCAGCGGGAATAGTGATGCTGACTACGATTCTTTCAGCTTTTACACTTACCGTATGGTTATACATACTTAGAACATACGGATTAATATAAAAGAAATGGAGATTACTATGAGAGCTTACGAGAGATTATTAAATTACGTTAAGGTTTATACTACAAGTGATGAAGATAGTACTACAGTACCTTCAACAGCCAGACAGTTTGATTTGGCAAAGATGCTTGTTGAGGAGCTTCACGCAATCGGTGTTACTAATGCCGAGGTTGATGATAAGTGCTACATCTATGCATCAATCCCAGCCACAGCCGGATACGAGGATAAAAAGGCTGTAGGATTTATTGCCCACATGGATACAGCACCAGATTTTTGCGGTGAAAACGTTAATCCGGTAGTTGTTGAAAATTATGATGGAGAAGATGTTGTACTTGGCACTAGCGGACGTACTATCAAGGTATCTGATTTCCCACATCTTAAGACATTAAAGGGACGCACACTTATCCACACAGACGGAACAACACTTCTTGGGGCTGATGATAAATCAGGTATCGCTGAGATTATGACATTTGCAGAGGAGCTTATTAGCTCAGGCGAGCCACACGGAAAGATTTGCATCGGCTTCACACCAGACGAGGAAATCGGCGCAGGCGCTGACCACTTCGATGTTGCACGTTTCGGTGCTGACTTCGCATATACGGTAGACGGTGGCGAGGAAAACGCAGTAGAATATGAAAACTTTAATGCAGCAGGCGCTGATGTTAAGTTCAACGGTGTAAACATTCATCCAGGTGATGCAAAGGATATCATGGTAAACGCAGCACTTGTTGCTATGGAATTCAACGGAATGCTTCCACCAACACAGACACCTAGCCAGACAGAAGGCTACGAAGGCTTCTTCCATCTTACAGATATGAAGGGTGACGTTGCCGAAGCAGAGCTTTCTTACATCATTCGAGACCATGATGCAGATAAGTTCGCAGAGAAGAAGAAGGTTATGGAGCACGCAGCAAACATCATCAACCAGAAGTATGGTGAGGGCACATGCGAGCTTACAATAAAAGATCAGTATCAGAACATGCTTGAGATGATCAAGCCACACATGTTCCTTATTGATTATGCATTTGAGTCATTAAAGGATGCAGGAGAGAATCCTAAGGCTGTTGCAATCCGTGGCGGCACAGATGGCGCACGCCTTTCATTTATGGGATTGCCATGTCCAAACCTTGGCACAGGCGGCTACAACTTCCACGGCCCAATGGAACATATCACAGCGGAAGGTATGGACACAGTAGTTCGCGTACTTCACGGTATAGTGAAGCGCTTTGCTAATTCGTAATAAGTGACTGTTTATTACTAGATGAGCCAACCGAGTAGATAATAATTGTTTTAATGAGCCCTTGATGAGCCATCCCTACTTAGATGGTGCGTTAGCAGCATCTTACGTAGGGCAATGAGCGAATAAGAGCGCAAGCGTGGCGAAATAAAATAATTATAATCTACGTGGTTGGTGGATTAGGTAGGGGGAATTATGTCAGCAGAAAAAAGAAAAGAGCTATTAATTGATATTTTGATGGATGCCCTGTCAGGCATTTGCATCGGTATCGCATTGTATAATTTTGCAGCCGACGCCAAATTTCCATTGACAGGACTCACAGGTATCGCTATGATTTTTTATCAGTACTGGGGCTGGAAAATCGGTATTGTAACAATCATTTTGAATATTCCACTGATTTTCGCAACATATAAGGTACTAGGCAAAAAGTTTTTGCTAAAGTCATTTAAGACTATGGCAATCGGTACTGTTATGATGGATTTTGTGGCACCACTTATTCCTAAGATTGAAATAGGAAATATCTTGTTGAATGCCTTGGTTGTAGGTGTTTTCACAGGATTAGGCTATGCACTTGTATATATGCGCAATTCATCCACTGGTGGAGCAGACTTTATCATGATGATTATCAAGGCGAAGCATCCACACATGTCCCTTGGAAGAATCTTTTTTATGGTGGATGTGGCGATTATAGTTATTGATACTATAGCCTATGCTCATTCCTTTGAAGCACTTTGCTATGGCTTTGTAATCAGCTATATTGGTTCTATAGTGGTTGATAAGGTAATGATTAATGCAGATTCAGGTATGATGTGTATGATTGTTACTAACAAAGCTGAGGCTATTGCCGATGCTATTGATAAGGCTGTAGAGAGAGGCACCACTATTTTTACTGCAAAGGGCGGATACAAGGGCGATGAGAGGCAGGTGCTTATGTGTGCCTGCTCTGATAAGCAGATGTATCAGGTTAATCGTGTTGTAAAAAAGATTGACGTGGACGCATTTATTGTCATAATGGAATCAAAGGCAGTGTATGGTGAGGGGTTCAAAAGATTTAAAGGTTAGAATTAATGAGGTAATTTTATGTCAGAGAAAATTTGCGTGCTTGGTGTAGCAGGTGGTTCTGCTTCAGGCAAGACAACAATCATCAACAAATTGCAGGATTTTTTTGGAGAGGATATCGCTGTTATCAGCCATGATGCTTATTACAAGGCACATCCTGAAATGTCCTTCGAAGAGCGTAGCCAGCTTAACTATGATCATCCAGATTCATTTGAATCAGACAGAATGGCAGAGGATGTTAGAAAGCTGATTAAAGGCTATGCGATTGATATGCCAGTGTACGATTATGTTCATCACAATCGTTCTGACGAGACAGTTAGGGTAGAGCCAAAGACTGTTATCGTAATGGAAGGAATCCTTATCTTAGAGAATAAGGAGCTTCGCGATTTAATGGATATCAAGATATTTGTTGATACTGATGCTGATGAGAGACTTATGCGTCGTATCAAGCGTGATATGATTGAAAGAGGACGTAGCATCGAATCAATCATCGAACAGTATTCAAAGACTGTTAAGCCAATGCACGAAGAATTCGTTGAGCCATCAAAGAAGCATGCTGATATTATCATCCCTCGTGGTGGTGAGAACGCGGCTGGTCTTGATATGCTTATTACATACATGACAAAGAAATTACAAACAGAAGAATAATACAAAATATGCTAAATGTGTCTACAAATACCCATTTTTAAGGATTAGTAGAGCTGTTGTGCACATTAACTTAGACACCCTGTGTCAATTTGGATATTACACCAAATTTGCACAGGGTTTTCTTTTGCCCTTTATTTTTGGAATAGATGTATGCTAGAATGGAATCTGCTAATTGATAAAAAAATATCAATTGGTGAGGAGTAATTAAAGGGAGAAATAATTAATAATGGAAAAGAAACCTATAGTGTTGGCTGTTGCTGGAAAGGGAGGAGTTGGTAAGACTTCTCTTGCTGCGGTAATGGTCAAATTGTTAGTGGAAGCTTATCCAGACAAGAAGATCCTAGCAATTGATGCTGATCCTGCTGTTGGACTTTCTACAGCCCTTGGAGTGGAGCCTACTCTCACTCTGGATGATATCAGAAAAGAGGCTGTTGAAGCTGCAGAATCAGGCGATACTAAAGCCACAGTAGAAGTACTTGGCGAAGCAAGATATCGCATTTTCGATTGTATGGTAGAGATGGATGGCTTTTCTTTTATTGCAATCGGCCGCCCAGAAGCTGCTGGCTGCTATTGCAAAATCAATACCTATCTCAAAGAAGTAATCGCTTCAATTTCAGACAATTTTGATTATATCGTAATCGATGGTGAAGCCGGAATCGAGCAAATCAACAGACGTGTTATGGAAAAAGTAACTCATCTTATGCTCATCACAGATTCCAGCAAGAAGGGTTGCGGAGTTATCAAGACAATTAAAAATGTAGCAGACGATTTAGTTATGTACGACAAAATCGGTGCTGTAGTAAACCGCGTCCCATCTGAGGAAGTCCTTGAATACATGGACCTTGGAGATATTCCTCTACTTGGCTGGATACCAGCAGATGCTAACCTCACTGAATGTGACCTTAAGGGCACCTCAGTCCTTGGCATCGCCGACGACACCGCCATCGTAACAGGCTTACGCGCCGCGTTGAATAAGCTAGGAATTCTCTAATTGTAGAGAGTTTAAATGAGCTATTTGGTAAAAAGCAATCGGTAAAGTTGGCAAGCGCGAGCAGGGGTGCTAAAGGTCCTGTGGACCTTTGTTAAGCACCGACCGTAGTGAAACGGAGACAGTATCATACCGAGCTAGGAAGGAACCGCGTAGCGGGAGGTTGCCTAGCGAAAGTATGAGGGGTGCCCTGCGGGAGCATGTAAGATTTCATTTTGCTTTTTGGCAAATAGCGGATTATGTAAAGGGAGAATTAAATAATGAAGGATTTAAAGCATCTTATTTATTTTGAGAATTTGCTTATGGATGCTGATAATGATTTGGTCCGCGAGGCCCAGGCTTCTGGCAGAGTCTGTGTCGGTAGCGTTTGTTATCAGATTCCAGAGGTTCTCATGAATTTAGGTAATGCTTTTACCGTGAGACTTCGCGCGCCAAGAACAGGTTCCATGGAAATGGGAACCTATTACTTGACTAGTTTTTTGTGCGAATATTCACGTGCATTACTTGAAAGAGCAATCGAGGGTGGCTATCAGTTCCTAGACTGCCTTATTGCTCCAGACGGTTGTACAATGATTAACCGTTGTGTTGAAAACATGGAGCTTTTAAAGATGAACGAGAAGGAGAAATTCTTCTATCAGTATCTTGAGGTTCCTATGAAGGCTGATGAGAACGGTCTTAATCTTTATGTTGGTCAGTGTCGTTCGAAGATATTAGAGCCACTTCATGAGAAGTTTGGCATCGATATCAGCGACGAAGCCCTTCGCAAGGCAGTTGAAGACCACAACAAGATTTGCCGAATCATTACACAGCTTGGTAATTTCAGAAAAGAGGAAAAGCCTCGTATTACAGGCTATGAGTTCCATGTCATCTGCATGTGTACTTACGTGTGCCCTCAGGATTTACTTCTTGAGAAGCTTGAGGAAACTCTTGAAGAGGTTAAGCATCGTGTGCCTGATGAGAAGAATCATTTCCGCGCAAGAGTAGCAGTTGTTGGTTCCGAGATTGATGATATCGATATGATTAAGCTTATAGAGGATTCAGGTGCTTACGTATGCGCTGACAGATTCTGCTTCGGTTCATTACCAGGCCGCGAGGAAATCATCCTTAATGATGATGAGGATGTTCTCACTCAGATTTGCCGTCATTACATGATGACATGCATGTGCCCACGTCACATGGATACACCTAAGATGAATAGAAGACGTGAGTACGTTGATGAAATCGCAAAGAAATATAAGGCCGATGGAATCATCTACGAGCAGATGAAGTTCTGTGATCCATGGGCTTATGAGAGAATGGTGGGAAGCCATGTGCTTCGTGAGGAGTATGGTTATCCAGTTCTTACAATCGATAGACCTTATGCAGTAGGCAATTCGGGACAGATTCGTACCCGCGTTCAAGCCTTCGTGGAGAGTATCGAAATTAAGAAAATCCAAGGAGGAATCAAGAGTGGGGAAAGCAATTGGAAGCTCTCAACTAGGGAAGCTTTATAGTGGTGACAAAAAAGTATTTAAACATAGAGAGTGGAGAGGTATCAGGGACACTTGGTACGATTACACCAGATGGCTGGGCATTATGGCCATGCTTGGTAAATTCATGCTCCACCCAAAGAACGTAAAGGGATTTTTCAGATATCGTTGGATGCTTAACTATTTAGCAGTTCCAATGATGATTGATAAGCATTCCATGGGACTTCGTGGAACACAGCTTCGCATCTGCCGTGAGGAGTACGATTTAGTTGCATCAGACGTTGCAAAGCTTCTTACAAAGATTTTTGCAATGGATAGAAATCTTGGCGCTAGCCCAGAAAAGTCAAAGCATGTAGTCCTTATGGATGAAAACGAAATGACAAACATCATGTGTGGGTTCCCTAATCTTGAGGGACTTAGCTGGGAAACAGCAAGCTGCTATGTATGCGTGCTTCTTCAGGGGGATGCCATGACTCATTACCTGGATGTGGTTCAGGAATGTGGTATGCCAGGTGATGTTTGCCCTATGCCTGCATCAGAGGCAGGTATTTGTATCGATGGAGATATGCCAATCTTTGGTAAGTGTGCAGTTCAGTGTAACACTACATGTGATGGTTCGCTTATGGGAAATGGTGTTATTTCAAGAGCTTTGGAGCGTAACGGAATTCCAGTACATCAGCTTGCAACACCACTTCGTCATACGGAGGCAGGCGTTCAGGAGTATGCAGCTCAGGAAGTTAGAAATGCCATCGCATTTATCGAGGAGCAGACAGGTGAGAAGTTCGATTGGGATTACTATTTCGAATGTGCAAAGCGCATCAACATCGGTGCTAGGGAATGTACAGAATGGCTTGAGCTTACAAAGACAGATTACCCACAGGTAGTTGGTAACAATATTCTTCTTTATCGTGAGACAGAATACATGGCCATTGCCGGTAAGGTTCCTGCATTTGCCAAGCTTGATAAAAAGATTACAAAATGGGCAACAGAGGCCTATAATAAAAAGACAATGCTTGCTAAGGAGTATCGTCATCGTGCTATTATCTGGGGCGTTCAGTCTCAGTTCTATACTGATTTCGTAGCATGGCTTTTGAACTGTTGGGGAATTCTTCCAATGTTTGATATGCTTACAATGGTTTCACTAGATCCTATTTCAGAGGATGATAAGGAACAGGCCATCTACGACATGGCTCACCAGTACGAGAACATGATTATGAGAAACCGTACACACGGTGGTTACGAAGTACTTCTTAACGACCTTTGGAGATATTGCGAGGAGTTCAATGCAGATATGGTTATCCTTTGGGAGCACATCGCCTGCAAGGCCCTCGATGGTATGCACGGAATGTTCGAGCAGCAGGCTAGAGAGCATGGCATCAAGCTCGTTTGGGTAAACCATGACCTCTACGACCCACGTGTCATCCCACGTAAAAACCTTCGCCAAGACGTAAACCGCTACATGCGTTCAGTCCTTCGCGAAGAACCCCTCGACCCAACACTCGAGGACTACGACGATACTAATTTATGGTAAAAAGGCTTCCCCTTGAGGGGAAGCTGTCAGCGAAGCTGACTGATGAGGTGTAATAAGGAGAATAGAAACATGAAATATTTTGGTGGATGTGACTCAGGAAGTACTTATACTAAATGCGTCATTATAGATGAAAACGGCAAAATGGTTGCAAACGTCACCTTAAAGAGCCGTATAAACGCAGTGTTATCTTGCCAGGACGCCCTTGATCAGGCTGTGGCACAGGTGCCAGATTTAAATAGCGCAAAGGATTTAACATATCTTGTAGGTACAGGTTATGGCCGTAACAAGGTTCCTTTCGCAGATGAGAATATCTCAGAGATTAGCTGCCACGCCATGGGCGTACACGTAGCTGACCCAGAGGTAAAGGCCATCATCGATATCGGTGGTCAGGACGTTAAGGGTATCGCAGTTGACACTGACGGTACAGTTTTAAACTTTGCCATGAACGATAAGTGTGCCGCAGGTACAGGTCGTTTCTTTGAGGCAATGGCTAGAGCATTCGAGATGGATTTAGACGAGTTCTCATGTCTTTCTCTTAAGGCTAAAAATGTTATTCCGATTACTGCTCAGTGTACAGTATTCGCTGAGTCAGAGGTTATCTCACTTGTTGGTGAGGGCAAGCCAATGGATGAAATCGCAGCAGGTATCGAGCTTTCAGTTGCAAAGAGATGCTTTGTAATGTCAAAGAAGGCTGGTGCAACAGATAAGATTACACTTACAGGTGGATGTGCAAAGAACGCAGGCCTCAAGGCTGCCATCGAGCAGGTACTTAAGCTCAAGGTAATCGACCTTCCAATTGATCCACAGCTTATGGGAGCACTCGGCGCCGCAGAATTCGCACGTCAAAAAGGAAACAACTAGGCTTCCCCTTGAGGGGAAGCTGTCAGCGATAGCTGACTGATGAGGTGAAAAAACTATGTTAAAAGTTTTATTAATTATCGCAATCATACTATTGTGCTTATTTGTTTTATCTCTAATCGTATATTTCTTCAACCTAGACATGAAGCTCACAAGCGCCATTCAGCCTCTTTTAGAGAAGCACTACGATAAGATTAAGAGAAATAGAAAGATATAATCGATGAAGCTATATGATGAAAGCATTAAGGAGCTGTTAGCTGGTATTGATATGACTTCGGCTAAAAAGCTTGATATCGTAAATGCCACTTGGAAAGATGTGGGTGACCACAATCTTATCCTTAGAGCAGATATGGCCTACGAGCTTGGTGGAGGTACATATCCAGCAGTAAGCGCTATGGCTGTCACATGCAATAAGGAATTCGTAAATACGGATGAAGTATTTTTGATTGGACCTGACCTTAACGAGATAAAGGAAGATACACCTTATGCAAGAATTGCAATCGTAAAGGTGGCTGAAGACAGTCTTGGTGATGGCAACGTTCTTTATAATGCTATTAGAAAAATTGAATACGTTAGGTATCATATTAATCCTGAGGGTTACATGACACGTATCTCTGCATCTAATAACAGAGAACCGGTTCGCGTGGGCAAGGAAGCTCTTAAGAATGGATTAGATTTTGCCAAGGTTGGCAAGCTTTTTATTGATACCTACCATGAAAACCAAAATATTGAAGCTGTAAAGCTCATATTTATAACTGCAAAAGACATTGATTATAAGGGGATGTCTGCGCAGGCAAAGCATCTTGAAGATATCACTGGCACGATAGATCATATCTTCAAGAATGTGATGATGGATTGCGGTTCGTGCTCACTCCAAAAAGTCTGCGACGAAGTCGAGGGTCTTCGTGAACTACATTTCCAGGAATTAAAGAAAGAAAGGGAGTATTAATAATGCCAGAAATGAGTAAAGCAATTATCCCACCACACATGGGGGATAAGGAGCCAAGCAAGAAAATTATTGCACTTGGTAGAAAGATTACAGATGTTATGCCACACAAGATGTTTGGCGTAAAGGTTGAGGACCCAGAGTACTGGGGTCTTGCAGAAATCGTAACAGAGGAGATGGCTGAAGTTGGTCTTACAATGAAGGTTCGTCATCACTATACATTTGAGGATCTCTGCAAAATGAATCCTGAGAAGGCTAAGGATAAAGCGGCTTTCCAGAAGTTACTTGATGATATGAGCTATATCGGACTTTTAGAGTACGACTATGGCAATCATTACGACCACAACGGACGTACAGCTCCACAGTCTGAGAGAAGATACACACTTCCTATCTTCGTTCCAGGTTCTGCAGAGCTTTTCAACATGGAAGAGTCAGTTCCAGGTGAGCGTTCAAATAATAGATTAAAGCAGCACCCAGCTGTTGCATCATTCTTCGAGAGAATGACATATTTACCACTTGATGGTTTTACACATCTTATCCCACCAGGAGGTGCTGGTGTAGGTATGCACGTAATCCCTGTTGAGAAGGCTATCGAGTTCGAAAACGAGAAGCTTGACCTTGAGCAGATTTCATACTGGCTCAAGAAATACGAAGGCCACATCGGTGTAGGCCAGTGTTCATGCCGTGTATCACGTGCCTGCCTTGAAGAAGGTTGCGGTGATGATGAGATGAATTGGTGTATTGGTCTTGGTGATTTCGCTGATTACTGCCGTGAGACTGGTAAGGGTCACGACATCACATACGAAGAGGCTATGCGTATCGTTGAGCGTGCTGAGACACTTGGCTACGTTCACCAGATTACAAACATCGATGGCGAGAACAAGATCTTCGGTCTTTGCAACTGTAACGTAAACATTTGTAACGCACTTCGTACATCACAGCTTTTCAACACTCCTAACATGTCGCGTTCAGCTTACACAGCACACGTTGAGGCAGAGAAGTGTGTAGCTTGTGGTAAGTGTGTTGAGTACTGCCCAGCTGGTGCAGTTAAGCTTGGTCAGAAGCTTTGCAAGAAGGACGGCTCACAGGTAGAGTATCCAAAGGTTGTTCTTCCAGACAGAGTTCACTGGGGCAAGGATAAATATGACGAGGATTATCGTGATAACAACCGTAAGAACTGCTACGAAACAGGTACAGCTCCATGTAAGGTAGCTTGTCCTGCACACGTTTCGGTTCAGGGTTATGTAAACATGGCTAAGGAAGGCAGATATGAGGACGCTCTTGCTCTTATCAAGAAGGACAACCCATTCCCAGCTATCTGCGGTCGTGTATGTAACAAGAGATGCGAGGCTGCTTGTACTCGTGGAACAATCGATGCACCAGTTGCTATCGATGATATTAAGAAGTTTATTGCTGAGCGCGATCTTCACGCTGAGACAAGATACATTCCACCAATTGATATCCCTTCAAACCGCTTAACACAATGGGATGACAAGATTGCTATCATTGGTGCAGGTCCTGCAGGTCTTTCTTGCGCTTACTACCTTGCAACAAAGGGCTACAAGCCAACAGTATTCGAAAAGAACAGCCGTCCAGGTGGTATGCTCACATGGGGTATCCCAACATGGAAGCTTGAGAAGGATGTTGTTGAGGCTGAAATCGACGTTATCCGTCAGCTTGGCGTAGAGATTAAGTGCAACGTTGAAGTTGGTAAGGACATCACTCTTGATGAGTTACGTAGCCAGGGCTACAAGGCATTCTACGTTGCAATCGGATGCCAGGGCGGAAAGATTCCACCAATCCCTGGAACAGATGCAAAGGACGGTATCGACATCGCTGTTACATTCCTTCATAAGGCACTTGAAGACCAGAGCCAGAAGATGGATGGCAACGTAGTAGTTGTCGGTGGTGGTAACGTTGCTATCGACTGCGTACGTACAGCTGCTAGATTTGGTGCAGGAAACCCTCAGATGTTCTGCCTTGAGGCAAGAGATGAGATGCCAGCTAACAATATCGAAATCACAGAGACACTTGAAGAAGATATCGCAATCAACAATGGTTGGGGGCCAAAGGAAATCCTTAAGGATGCTGAGGGCAACGTTGCTGGTATCGTATTTAAGAAGTGTACATCTGTTAAGGATGCTGAAGGCAAGTTCAATCCACAGTACGATGAGAACGAGACAATGACTGTAGAGTGTAAGCACATCATCTTCGCTATTGGTCAGGGTATCGAATGGGGCGGCCTCCTTGGCGATGGCAAGGAAAAGGTTGAGTTCTGGCATGGTAACTATCCAGTAGCTGACAAGCTTACATACCAGACAGCACAGCCAGACATCTTCGTTGGTGGTGATGTTTATTCTGGTTCTAAATTCGCTATCGATGCTATCGAGGCAGGTAAGTGCGCTGCAGATTCTCTTCACAGATTCGTACAGCCAGGCTGCTCTATGACAATCGGTAAGAACCGTCGTGATTTCATCGAGCTTGACAAAGACAACATTCTTGTGGAAGAATATGATACAGCAGGACGTAATGAGCCAGCTATTGATACAAGCATTGATATGAAGCATTCATTCCGTGATGCTCACCTTACACTTACAGAGGAGCAGGTTAAGGCAGAGGCTAGCCGTTGCCTTAAGTGTGGTGCATCTGTAGTTGATGAGAATAAGTGTATCGGATGTGGTGTCTGCACAACTAAGTGTGCCTTCGACGCTATCCACCTTCACAGAACTCATCCAGAGTGCACACACATGGTACCTTCTGAAGATAAGTTCAAGCATATCGGTGCCTACGCTATCAAACGTGCCGCTAAAATCGCCTTCTCAAAGAAGAGCGAAGCAGAGAAGGCAGCGGAAAAGGCACACAAGGAGTATAAACGTAGCCAGAAATAATACCTGGTTACGGTAGTGAGCTGTAGCTATCAAGCTCTGGCCAATACTTTAGCGAAACATTAGTTGAGCGGAGTATGGACAGGCTTGAGAGCGTAACAGCGGGCTAGGTTTAGAGAGGAAGTATAAATAATGCATGAATTAGGTATTGTGTTTCATGTAGCGAAACAGGTAGAGGAAGTTGCTATTGAGAACAACGCTGAGCACATCAATGAGGTAGTGCTCTCAATTGGCGAGGTTTCCACAGTCATTCCAGATTATTTGATTGACTGCTGGGCTTGGAATGCGAAAAAGTATCCAAGGCTTGATGGCAGCAAGCTCACTTGCGAAACAATTAAGGCTGTGACCTTCTGCGAGGATTGCAAGCAGGAGTACGAAACAGTTGCCCACGGTAAGACCTGTCCACATTGTGGCAGCGGCAACACATATCTTGTCACGGGAAATGAAGTTATTCTTAAAGAAGTTATAGCTGATTAATAAAAAATAGCTTCCGCGGTTGCGGAAGCTATTTTTTTATTCAACCCCAAATTACATTAACTATTAGTAGACTTTACAGCAAGGTTAACTCCAACAGCAACTTCCTTATCCTCAGTCATTCTGCGGTAGATGTTTGCAAGCAAAGCGCCTGAGATGTTGTGCCATACAGAGAAGATTGCGCCAGGTACTGTGGCCATTGCAAGATTAGGAAATGCTGTGGCTGCAAGAGAGGTTGCAAGTCCTGAGTTTTGCATTCCAATTTCAATAGAAAGTGCCTTCTTCTTAGCAAGTGGAAGTCTAAGGGCTATTCCAAGGAGCAATCCACAGCCATAACCAAGAAGATTATGAAGGATTACAACTACAAAGATTATGGCGCCAGTTGTAAGAATCTGCTGTGAGTTGTGAGATACAACGGCTGCAACAATCAGTGTGATTGCAAGCACAGAAACAAGTGGAAGTGCTTCCTTTACCTTAGTAGTGAATTTTCCAAAGAAGTGGTTAATGACGAAACCAAGTGCGATTGGAACGATTACCACCTTGATAATTGATAGGAACATAGCTAGCACATCAACAGATACTGTTGTGCGAAGGAATAAATATGTGATAACAGGTGTAAGCAGTGGAGCAAGAAGAGTGTTTACGCTAGTCATGCCAACTGATAAAGCTACATCACCTTCACTAAGATATGTGATGACGTTGCTGGATGTACCACCAGGGCAAGTTCCAACTAGAATAACACCTGCAAGAAGTCCAGCCTCAAGACCGAAGGTCTTTCCCAGTATAAATGCAAGCAGAGGCATTATTGTGAATTGGGCAATACAGCCAATAAGAATATCCTTTGGATGAGTGAATACTAAAACAAAATCTTCAGGCTTAATTGTAAGACCCATTCCAAACATTACTATCATAAGGAGATAGTTAATCCAACTAGTCTGAATCCAAAGGCATGTGCCTGGCTTAAAGAGAGCCAACGCTGCGACTACAAGTACAATGATAGCCATGTACTTTCCGATAAAGCTACTGATTTGTTTCATAACATAATTCCATCCTTTCTTACAAATAATAGTTTAACGCTTTAAAGTGATAGCGTTATAAACAAGATAGCACTTGTTAAAATATTTTTCAATAAGTGTGAAACACATCTGTTGATATGAAAAATATTGTTAGTTATAATTTTTATAAGAATCAATTTTACAGAACATTTACAGTAGAAAGGCATATATGAAGAAAACTCAAGGGATTTTACAGTACATATTTATTATAGTTGGAGCCATAATGGCCAGTTTTTCAGTCGCACTGATTATATTGCCAAATGACGCCATTGATTATGGAACAGCAGGGGTTGCCATCATTATCAGCAAGCTTACTGGGCTTTCACTGGCGCCTCTTGTATTTTTAGTATTTATACCTTTTATAATAGCAGGATACGTAGTGCTTGGAAAAAGCTTCACTATCAAAGCTACATTAGGTTCTTTGACCTACACTTTGGGAATCCATTTTTTCGAGGAGATTCCCTTCGAGCTTAACACCGAGCATTTCCTTGCAGTTGCTTTTGGCGGGGCAATTCTTGGGGCAGGCCTATCACTTATCCTTCGAAATGGTGGATGCATAGATGGTTCTGAGATATTAGCCAACATAGTTGTTAAGCGCCTATCTGATAAAACAGGTCGAAATTACAGCATGACTCCCGTTTTGCTTGCATTCAATGCATTAGTTTATTTCACAGTGTTTTTCACGATAGATATGACAGCGGCATTGCTTAGTCTTTTGGTTTATGTGGTGGCTACCACTGTTATCGATCATTACACAGACCATTTCGAAGCCATTAAGCAGGTAACAATTATCACCCAGGACCCTGATAACATCATAAAGGATATCAAGGAAAAGCTGAACAAGACCTGTACAATTATGGATTCAAGAGGTGCCATTGCAGGAGAGAATAACACCCTTATATGCTATATCAGCTATTTTGAATTACCAATTATGAAGGATATCATTTCTAATCATTCAGGTAGTTTTAGTACAGTATCTACTATCGACGAAATACTAAGATAACTTGATTTATTACTGGAGCTTATAAAGTAAATGAATAAAAGTACTGCGCGAAAAATCTTAGGGCTAAATGGAACCGAGGATGAAAGAGCAATAAAAAGGAAATACAGAAAGCTGATGCATGAACATCATCCTGATAATAGTGAGTCCGAGGATAGTGAGCTTGCAGCAAAGATAAATACAGCCTATGAGATGGTTATGAAGGACTTTGATGGGAGTGATGGTAAGCATCATAGTACCCCAAAGAAGCCTACAACTAAAAAATCTACCAAAACAAAAAACTGGAACGCCAAGGAAAATAAAAATGCATACTGTGTTAGGCCAATTCTTCATGAGGTAGAGGACTATGACGGCAACAGCATCGGCACTATAGAGATTGCCAGAGGTAAGTATGTGTGGTCAAAGGATGAGGAGTTTTCGTTATTTTTGAAGAGCTTGTACGAGACCAGTAAGGAGCTTATGGACAATGCGAGGCCTTCAATATTTTTTGAACCGCCAGCGGTAATTAAACAGAAATATCTGGCTGATATTACATATCTTCTAACAGGACAGTTTATTGATAGCAGCCTTACACTGAATGAATTGGCAGTAATGGATACCAGTGCCTATAAGATAGATGCAATGGTGGAGCTAGAGACGAATACACCTGTGCCAAAGCCAGGTACCGCGCTTTATCCTGCCGGTATATCAAAACATCGTTTATATTTACGAAACAAGGGTGGCGAGATAGTAGGCTATCTTAGCTTTAAGGATGATAGGCTATATTATGTAATCATCCCTCTATTTGAGCAAAAGAAAGCTCAGGTAAAGATGGTAGTATCCGACACTCCAAAGTCTACCAGATACGGCAAAAAGTATGCAGACATAGATTTGTGGGTAAAGATTATAGAGGATCAGAATTCAGCGATTGATAACACTAACCGTAAGATAGATGAGTTGTTGGAAAAATATGCTAAAGAAGGGCTGTAAATTGTAGCCCTTCTTAATTTTTTATGGGGGATTCCCCTTGACATTTACCTATCCAAGCCGTAATCTATTAATCGTTGCTTAATTAAAACAAGGATTAATATTAAGGGATGGATAATATAAATGAATATCAAATCAGTTATTAAAGAAATTTGCATACTTACATTTGCAATTATTATTATAGGTGCAGGAGTTTTCTTTTTTCTAATGCCAAGCCATGCGGCGGTAAGCAGTATTTCGGGATTTGCCATAGTGCTTAGTAATTTCATGCCATTTTCAGTTTCGGCAATTACCATGGTTTTAAATGTAATATTGCTAATTGTTGGCTTTTTTACTTGTGGAACAGAGTTTGGATATAAGACGGTGTATACATCGATTTTGCTTCCAGTAGTTATTGGCGTGTTTGAGAGAATGCTTCCTAAGTACACATCACTTACTGGGGATGCAGCGCTTGATGTAGTCTGCTACATTTTTGTGGTAAGTATTGGTAGCGCAATTCTTTTCAACAGGAACGCTTCATCTGGTGGACTTGATATAGTTGCAAAGATACTTAATAAATATTTGCGCTTAGATTTAGGAAAAGCTATGTCAATATCAGGTATGTGCATAGCACTTTCATCAGCACTTGCTTATGATTCTAAGACAGTTATTCTCAGTGTACTTGGTACATATTTAAATGGAATGGTGCTTGATCATTTCATCTTTGACCAGAAGCTCAAAAGAAGAGTGTGTATTGTTTCACCATACGAAGCACAGATTAGAGATTATATTTTAAACGAACTTCACAGCGGTGCCAGTGTTTATAAGGTTACTGGTGCATACAGAATGGAAGAACATGATGAAATCATCACTATCGTAGATAAGGGTGAGTTTCAGAAGCTTATGGCATTTATTGATAAGGTTGATCCTAAGGCCTTTGTCACTGTATACAAAGTCAGTGACATGCAATATCAATCTAAGAATATGCCGGAAAGAGTTTTTTAATTAAATGTAAATTAGTGTATGATAGAAACTGAACCGAGGTTAATAAGCGCCTTGGTTCTTTTTTTATGGTTTAGTTTTTGACTGAGGTCTTTATCTTGAACATGTAATGATGTAAAGTAAAAAGAGGGGTAAGGGAGAAGCTACAATGGAGGATAATGATGAAAAAAGGTTCATTAGAGGTAGTCTATTGGTTTATAATAGATTTAATAACGATAGTGCTTGCTTGCCTGTTTTCAAGCCATAAGGCTAATTTATGGGTGGTGTCTATTGGCGTTGTAGGATTTAGTTTGTATAGCATATTTAAGTCGTACAAAACTCCTGGATATCTGCCAAATACACTAGCCATTCCTGAGAATAATCGTAAGCCGGTATATGATTATATTAGAATTATCGCCGTAGTTTTTATCATAAGCGTTCATATACTTGGGCCTGATTGGGAAAATACTAAAGGCATGGAAAATACCATTATCTATCATGTGCTAAACTACATTCGCTGTTTCACAGGTGTTAGTGGGGATTGTCTATTCATTATGATATCAGGGGCATTGCTATTAGGCTTTAAGGAAGAGAGCGTATTAACCTTTTATAGAAAAAGATTAACTAAGGTTGTGATTCCACTTATTATATATTATCTATTTTATCTCTGGCAGTATGATGCTATGGGCGGACTCAGTGTATTGCAGGTAATCAAAAAGATTATCACAGCAGATTATGCAGGGGCAAATGTATACCATTTTTGGCTCATATACATCATTATTTCATTGTATGTGATAGTACCGTTTTTACGATACATGCTAAAGGATATGCCATACAAGGTTCTCACATCCCTAGTGTCAGTGATGTTTATATACTATTTACTTACAAGGTTTATTATCAATGAAAGTGCCATGCCAATGCATTTTAGTTTTTGGCTTATGATGTTTATTATGGGCTATTGGTATGGTAGAAGCGAAACCAGAAAATACGATAACATTGCCATATTAGTAGGATTACTTGCAGCAATTCTCTTTGGAATATATCTTAAATTGCGAACAGGTTTACCGGATGATTTTGACAGTGAGTATCCGTTAATAATTCCTGCATCTATTGGAATAATGGCTATATTTTTCAAACTGCAAAATAGGCTGAAAAACGTATATTTAATCAGGTTAATAAGTAAATATAGCTATGGAATAATTCTGGTTCATATGCTTGTAATTAATTTTGCTGTTAAGCTATATATATACAAATATTTTAGCGCTCTATATTATCAAGGGCTTGGATTTGTTTTAATAGTATTAATAACCTTAATAGGCTCACTAATTACGGCCTATTTCATAGATAATATATTTGTAAATCCAATTACGGCATTGTTAGGTAGAGATTTCAAACAAAGAAGGTGAGGGGTAATTATGAAAAGAAGACTATTAGCAGTAATTATTTCATGTATGGTGCTAGCAACTACTGCCTGTGGGGGAACAAGTAGTGCAGATAGTGCAGCAACACTTGAAGGCGCTACTAATTCATTTATGGCAAAGGATGCAGTTGGGTTTGAAGAAACCGCAGCAGAATCCTATGACATGGATACTAATACCACCACGGATGCAGGTGGAGAGGAAGTAGACCTATCCGAATACGATACCAGCAGAAAGCTAGTATATAATTCTAATATAAGGCTAGAAACTAAGAAGTTTGATGATGACCTTGCCAGGGTAAAAGCACTTGTCACTGAAAACGGAGGTTATTTAGAAAACAATTCCACCTATGGTAATGCAGAATATGGCAGCCGTAGTGCAAGCATGATAGCACGTATTCCTGCTGATAAATATCAAGCATTCATGTCTAGCGTGGGGGATGTAGGTTCAGTAACATCTAAGAGCGAAAGTGTGGATGATATTACATCAAGCTATGTTGATGTGCAGGCAAGATTAAAGAGCCTTAACACTAAGCTGGCTCGCCTTCAGGAGCTTGAGGCTAACGCAGAAAATGTGACAGAGCTTCTTGAAATAGAAGATAGAATAAACGATGTTCAGTATCAGATTGAAAGCTACACAGCTCAGAAAAAAGCCTATGACGACCAGATAGATTACAGTACAGTTTCAATTGATATAGATGAAGTTGTAACTTACTCAGAGGTAAAAGCCGACAATGCATGGAACAGATTTAAGGAGGCCTTTGGAGATTCATTTACTGGCTTTGTAGCATTCTTGCAATGGCTAGTGATTGCGATAATTTACATGCTTCCATATATAATAATCATTGTCTTAGTGTTGTTTATCATCATAAAAATTAGAAGGAAAAAGGGAAAAGCTCCACTATTTAAGAGAAAGAAAAAGGATGTAGGTAAAGAAAAAAATGAGCAGTAGTTTTGAAAATTATTTTGATAATCAGGGAAATGTTAAGGAAGATTTATTACAGGATAATCCATGGTTAAGATATTTGACTGAAACAGATAATGTATATGTAAATGCAGAACGACTTGAAAGTATCAGTAGTCTCACTGGTAAGGAAACTCTGATGTATGTATTTAAGACTCTTGATTTGTTAGAAGAAGTGACTAAAAGAGACCTATTAACTAGTGAAGAAAAAGATATTATTGAAAAAACGCTTAAGTGGTCAGAAGTAGCTAAAGGCGGCACCTCATGTCAACGAGATATTTGGAAAAGTAAGGGCTATCCTCTAGATATACACAATCTTGCTTCAGCTGAAATATACAAGGAAAATACTGGAGATAGCGATATCGTATATACGTTAATTAAGACACATGGAATAATAGGTCAATGCATAAGAGGAGAAATATCTGTATCCGCAAATGCGCCACTTTTGTATTATGCTAATGATGATAAAATAAATTTATCAAAAATCCTTCTTGCTCTTAACGAGTGCATTATAAGAGGGGTTTCTGATGATATTTGGAATAATGTTAATGTCAGTGTTAAATCTTTAATTTCAAATATCATTTCAAATGAATTAAAGGAATTTTCATCAGAATACAGATTACAGAGACTTTGTCCTAAGGAAATAGAATTCTTTGACAGTGACATTGATTTCTTTGCCAATGAAATCTTTCCAAAATATGAGCTTTGGTATTTTGAAGCAGCTCTTAGTGATTTTGACATGGGGCAGATTAGAACAATATTGCAACATACATTGGATGTAATAAATGCTTCCAAAGAAAATGTAAGACATCTTAACTTTAAACCGCTCTCTGATAATTTATATTATGATTACGAAGGTAAAAAGCATATTAATGTATATAAAAAGAGAATAATAGAAAAATACCTTCTTGATTCTGCCATACAAAATGTGGATATTCACATTAAAATAGAAAATGAAAGTGCATATATAGATTTCAAATTTTCTCCTGTATGTGAAAAGCTTATTGATTTTTGCGTGGAAGCAGAGCGCTGTGGTTTGTTAACTTTCGAAAAGAGCATTATTGTGCTTTATGATATGTTTGGATTCAGAAGAGATGCTTTTGACCGTTTGAACAATGAGGACAAATATCTTAGTACCATGAATGATGTTACTGCAAGTACCAAGGATGGAATTATTGACTATGTAGTTGGTGATACTGTTGTAGATGTTGGCTCAGGTGGAGGAATTCTTCTTGATAAGCTTGAATCAAAGTATCCTAAGAAGACGGTGCTAGGTACAGATATTTCTACAAATGTTATTGAAACACTCAATCAAAAGAAGCAGCGCGAAGGACATAATTGGAATGTACAGGTTCATAACTTTGTAGATACTAAGTTGGATTCTCTTGTTGATAGTATTATATTCTCTTCAATACTTCATGAGATTTACTCATATACAGATGGGCAAAATGGTAGATTTGATATTGAAAGTGTTAAATCAGCTTTAAGTAATGCTTTTGACAGCTTAAATAAGGGCGGAAGAATAATCATTCGTGATGGTGTTAAGACAGTAGGAAATGACATTAGAAAGATAAGATTCAACTCCCCAAGCGGTTTGGATTTCTTTAAAAATTATATTAGAGATTTTGGTGGATTAAAAGATATACCTGAGGACAAAAAGGTTTTAAATATTGATGATGATAGTCTTACAGTTGTTGGTGACATTAACCTTATAAGAGAATTCCTTTTCACCTACACCTGGGGGAATGAAAGTTATGCCCATGAGGTTCAGGAACAATTTGGATATTTTACTTTAGACGAATACAAAGAATATTTTAAAAATCTTGGTGCAACCATTATTTATGCTGAGGAGTTATTAGAGCCAGGATACCCTGACAATCTTAACAAATATCTTACATTGCTTGATAATAATGATAATGAAGTTGAATATCCAAATTCAAACTGTATCATTATTGTAGAAAAGTAGCCAGGAGGATTTATGGCGGAAATTAGAGACAAAAATGGATTAACCGAAGCGGAATTTTTAAAAGCATACAAGCCAGGAAATTATGAAAGACCATCTGTTACGGCAGATATTATGGTGCTTGGAACCAGTGAGGATTTGTCCTGTCTTAAGCTGTTGCTTATAAGGCGAGGGGGACATCCTTATATAGGACACTGGGCACTTCCGGGAGGTTTCATAGAAAAGGACGAGACAGCTTATCAGGCAGCAGCAAGAGAGCTTGAGGAAGAAACAGGTCTTACAGATGTATATCTTAATCAGATTTATACATTTACAAAGCCAGGAAGAGACCCACGTACCTGGGTAATGAGCATTGCATATCTGGCATTGGTATCTGAATTGAAGCAGGTTCAAGGGTTGGATGATGCTGCAGATGCAGATTGGTTTGACCTAAGGATTGCAGATGGTAAGCTTAGGCTGGAGAACGAACGCTTAGGTGTTAATATCATCTATGATATTGAAACAAAGCAGTTTAAAAATGGCAGAATCTTATATGACAATTGGGTAGCAACACCTGTGAGTAAAGATAGGCTTGCTTTTGACCATATTGAGATAATTATTGAATCTATACTTAAGCTGAAAGCTGAATTCGAACATACTGATTTAGCCTTTAATTTAATGGAAGATAAATTCACACTACCAGATTTGCAGGCATTGTATGAACTTGTATTAGGCAAGAAGCTGTACAAAACTAATTTCAGAGCAATGGTACAGCCTAAGATTCAGCCAACAGGAGAAAAAAGAAAATCAATAATTAGTAATAAAATGTCTGCAGAATATATTTATTTGCCAGAAAAAACAGAATATGTAAAATAATCAAAAAGGTCTTAAAAGAAATTTTAAGATCTTTTTTATTTTAGGCGTTGACAAAGTAGCAAAATACTACTAATATATAATCAACAAAAGAAAGTAGCAAATAACTACTAAATAATAGGGCGTATCAAAGGAGGAAATATATTATGATGTTCAAAAAATTTAAACCAAATGATTATGTAATGGTAGTAAAGAATGGAAAGGTAGTTAAGGAGGGCTTGGGCTTATCAGTTCTCTATAATGATTTAACAACAAATATCATGGTTGCTCCATCTACAGCTTTTGATGGCACCTTCGCATTTGATGACGTAGTAACAAGCGATTACCAAAGCGTATATGTTCAGGGCGTTACCACTTACATGATTACCGATTATGAAAAGGCAACCAAGATGTTAGATTTTGCATATAGTACAAATACTAAGACTGATGATAAGATAGCAGAGGCAATGGCACTTTTAGAAAAGAGAATTAACAATATTATCAAAGCCATTGTTATTCGAGAGGTTAGTAAGAAAGATGTAAGAACAATCATACGTCTTGCTGATGAAATGGCTGGAATTATTGAGAAAGCTCTTATGGAAGATGAATCAATAGCAAAGCTTGGTGTTAGCATAGTTGCTACAAATATCCTTGGAATCAATCCAAAGCCAGAAACCAGAAAGGCACTTGAAGCGGCAGCTAGAGAACAGATTCTCAAAGAACAGGATGATGCCATCTATAAGAGAAGAAATGCGGCTATTGAGCAGGAACGTTTAATCAAAGAAAATGAGATTAATACAGAGATAAAGGTAGCTGAAAAAGAGAAGGAAAAGGAAGCAAAGGAACAGGAAAAGGAATTTGCTCTTAAGGAACGTGCTGTAGCTAAGAGGTTAGAAATTGAAAATCAAGAGCTTCTTGGTAAAATAGAGCTTGAGAAAATGAACAGTGAATATACAGCTCTTGAAGCAGAAAATGAAAGAGTAAAGGCTGATCAAAAGGCATACGCTGTTGCAGCTATCGTAAATGCATATAATAATTTAAATGTAGCTCTTGTTGAGGCTTGTGCAATGGCGCAGATGGATCCAAGCACACTAATGGCTAAGGCGTTCATGAATATAGGTGAGAATGCTGATAAGATTGGCACACTTAACATGACACCAGATTTATTACAAAGCGTAATAGGTGGACTTAAAGCAGATAACTAAATTTAAATCAAAGTAACTGGAGGATGGAAATGGATAGAGGAATGAACAAGGTTGTTATCGTCAAGCGTAAGACTCGTTTTGAAGAATTAAAACGCAGATATAACACAGTGGAACAGGCACGTTTTTACATAGAGCATCTTGGGGCTGATTTCTCAGATTATGAGAAAGAGGATATGATGTACAATCAGGCATTGGAAGATGTACGCAATCTTGTTCGTCCTTTAGCCAGAGTTCAGGAGATTGATAGAGATTATATTTCAAACATGATTTTTGGCAAAGATGATATAGTGATTGCAATCGGTCAAGATGGACTAGTTGCCAATACAATGAAATATCTTGATGGACAGCCCCTTATAGGAATTAATCCAGATTCAGATAGATGGGATGGAGTGTTGTTACCATTTGAAGCTGGAGATTTGCAAAGAGTGTTACCTAAAGTTATTGGGAAAGATTTCTCTGATAAGAGAGTTACCATGGGAAAGGTAGAATCTAAGGATGGACAGGTATTGTATGCTGTAAATGATTTCTTTGTAGGTGTTTCAAATCACACATCGGCCAGATATCATATTAATTATCGCAATCAAATAGAAAATCAGTCATCATCAGGAATCATTATTTCAACAGGATTTGGAATGACTGGCTGGCACAAATCAGTTATGGCTGAGTTTAGAGGCCTGGCTAAGGCATTTAACTTAGGAGAAGTACCGGAAATAAAATCTGATTGGGCTGATAGAAATCTTACATTCCAAGTAAGAGAGCCATATCCAAGCAGATTTACATCAGCAGATATTGTTTATGGTAAGATTTCTGAATCAGAAAATTTATTTCTTATATCAGATATGAGCGAAAATGGTGTGGTTTTTTCTGATGGTATATTGGATGACACAATTGAATTCAATGCAGGCATGGAAATAAAGGTTAGTGTAGCAGATAGATTTGGAAGGTTAGTGGTTTAATAATGAATAATAAAGACCCCGCGGGTGGCTGAAGCCCGCGGGGTCTTTTGAAGGGAGAAAATATATGAACGGTCCGAATGACCTAGTAATAAACTAAATTTAAAAGAAACAACATATGTTGCAAAGCAGATTTAATATTACCATATTTATGCACCAACGTGTAACCCCTGAATATGGTCTTGAGTAGCCATAGCTGGCACCTCTGGTTTCGTACCAACCACTGGTGAAATTGATGCTTTGCTCAAATTGTCTATATCTAAAATTGCTAGGTTCTAAGGCGATGGCGCGAGAAATATATTCTCTTGCATCGTTAAGATTTCCTAGTCCCTGTGAAGCAACAGCAGCAAAGAAGTACCATCTGCCATTTCTGGCATTATCAGGGATAGAATTAAGTACATTCATAGCCTGAGCAAATTGCCTTGCATTGATGTAATTAGCTGCTGCCTGCATCTCTATAGAAGAGTTACCTGAATCGGTACCTTCATAGCCAAAACCGCCGGAATAGCCGCTATAGCTGTTGCCATAGCCGTATCCACTTGAATAGCTTCCGTTTTGTCTTTCATCCATAATCTGGTTATAGGCAGCTTGGATTTCTTTGAAGCGTTCCTCAGCCTGTGCTTTGTTAGGATTGTTAATATTAGCATCCGGATGATACTTTCTACTAAGTGAACGATATGCTTTTTTGATTTCCTCGTCACTTGCGCCTCTATTTACGCCAAGGACACTGTAAGGATCAATCATCAAGGCTTCTCCTTTGGAGTGGATTTCTTTTCTTTAATCTGCAGATATTCGTATTTGGTCCATACACCAGAATAAATGATGTTGCGAAGTATATCTGCGTTATCTACTATAGGCAATCGCTCAAAGCCCTTGGCACATTCGGCCATGAGAGAAGTAAGATTAATTCTTACAAATGTCTCGTATTCCTTGGGCGATTCATTCTTCATAAAAGATAAAGGATTGTAGCGACCATGCTTTTCATCATTCTTCAAATCATCATAGGCATCTAAAATATATATGAACTTGCCCATGTGAAAGCCCATACAATGCAAAGTCTTTCCCCAACTGTCATCCTTCCAGTTCATAAGTGTACCAAGCATTTCTCCAGTATAGCTGGAAATTTTGTCGATGTTGGTTTCTCTTTGGGCTTCTGCCATACTTAATTTATATATGTAATCCTCTACAGCAGCTGTTTGCCTAGGATATTTATCCTTGATTCTATCGTAGTCTTTTTTGATGGAATCGGCTGCAAGCTTAGAAATCTGGGAATGCTCATCCTTATAATTATCCATCAGACTGTGATAGGAAAGAATAATATCCATATCAGCAGCGTAGTCTATTGCCTCACTGGTGTAAAAGTTTTTAAGCTTAACAGGATGAATTATACATCTATGCTTGCCCTGAGAAATCTCTGGTTCATAAAGGCTTTGTAGCAGGATTGCAAGAAAACATAAATCGTAGTTAAGCAACATCTGACCCTTAAAGCCAGCCTTAGTACCAAGTGTTTGGCAAAGTCCGCAATAAAACTGGCGATATTTATTTTTGTCTTGCTCTGATAGCTGCCTCATATCGGCATTAATATATCCAAACAAATCTACACCTTTTTTATAAATACTGCATGACACTTACTACAGGTTACCTGGATTTTACCACGGCCCTTTGGGGCACGAAGCTTTTGCTTACAGCTAGGGCATTTAAATATAGCATATACCTTTCGCTGATTGTAATCAGATTTTGTTTTGTTAATAAATGTTTTTATCTTGAAAGGCAACACCGAAAGAACACTACGAATACCAGCTGTCTTTTCTAAAAACTTAGCATTTTCCATGTAGCGCTTCTGGTAGTTCTTGGAAAGCATTCTCCATAGACTATAGATAAGACACGCCATAGCAAGCAGATATACAATATTGGAATGGGTAATCATTGTTAAAAACATTAGGATAAGTGCTAACCAGGTAAAGGTTCTTCCTAATGCATCCACCCCAGTACGTCCGCTAAAAAATCGAGCTAATTTATATCTGAAGTCGTTCATCGCTTAATCCTTTCTATGATAAAATGTTTATGAAAATGTAGCTTTCTATTTTTGTAATAAGCTTGCCACAAAAATAGAAGTTCTGTACAATTCATAGTTGAACTTTAAACTCTAAAGCGGCTATCGTCAACAGTTTGGAAGGTTATTTTAGAAAAGTTTAAGATTTGATTTAGAATACTTGAAAAAAGTTTCGGGTTAGGGTAAACTAACTATAGTTTATAAGGTTGCACCAATGTGAGAAGTGTGATAACCTATTCATTGTAAGTGGGTTGTGTGCAATTGAAATTTTGAATCCATTTATCATAGGAGGAAAACATTTTGAGAACATTTGTTAATGAGTCAGCAGAAAACTATTTAGAGACTATTTTGATTCTTAGTAAGAGATTACCAGTTGTTCGTTCTGTTGATATTGCGAATGAATTGAATTTTAAAAAGTCATCAGTCAGCATTGCAATGAAGAATCTTAGAGAAAAGAATCAGATCACTGTTACAGAGGCTGGATATATATATCTTACAGACGCAGGCAAGGAGATTGCCGAGATGATTCTTGAAAGACATGAGCTTATCACAGAGATTTTAGTTAAGCTTGGTGTTGACGAGGAAATCGCAGCAGAGGATGCCTGCCGTATTGAGCATGTAATCAGTAAAGAGAGCTTTAAGGCTGTTAGAGAATACGCTAAGGACAAGCTCCTTTAATTTATTAGGTTAGGGTGCAACAGCGCTTGCTGCATTTTAATCAGGTTTCTAGGTACAAAGATTTCCAGCCCATAAGGGCTGGGATTTTTTTCTGAGAAAGAGTATTGAGGTAGTGAAATGGATGTAATGGAAACAGAGCAGAGAGATATTATAATTCAACAGCTTAGGGAATCAGGCTGCCGAATTACAAAGCAGCGTCTTACTATTTTGGACATTATTTTAAATAGTGATCCTTCATGTGTTAAGGAGATTTATAGAGAAGCTGTCAAAATCGATAAAAATATCGGCAGCGCCACCGTATATAGAATGGTGAACACTCTTGAGGAAATTGGGGTAATCAACCGTAAGAATATGTATCAGGTGGATTGCACCAGCTGTGCTAATCTTTGTGCTGATGCCGATTGCGAAGAGGGGTGCCCAGGTGGCAGCTGTGTGGCCTGCGAGACCAATGTAGTCGTTACATTAGATGATGATACAAAGCTTGTTATTGGAAGAGATGAATTGGCTAAGCTTTTGGAGGCAGGCTTACATGCCACAGGTCGTGTAAAATCAGATAAGAAGATTGCCAGATTGGCTATGTAGGTTATTGAATAAATTTTTGTTCTGATGTATGATAAAAGGGCTGCTAGTAGGTACTGGCAGCCCTAGTTTTGTAATTAGAAGAGGAGATATAAAATGACTCAGTCACGTACACACAATTGTAACGAGCTTCGTCTTGCTGATGCTGGCAAAGAAGTTACATTAGTTGGTTGGTTTGAAAACATTAGAAAAGTGTCTAAGAATCTTGGTTTTGTTATCCTTCGTGATTTTTATGGCACTACACAGATAGTTGTAGAGACAGAGGATATGATGGCTATCATTGATTCTGTTAATAAGGAATCTACTATTTCAGTTACTGGTACAGTTCGTGAGCGTTCATCTAAGAACACAGAGCTTCCTACTGGTGAGATAGAGGTTGTTCCTACTAGCATTGAAGTACTTGGAAAGTGTACTCACAACGAGCTTCCATTTGAGATTAATCGTTCTAAGGAAGCTGATGAGAATACACGTTTAAAATATCGTTATCTTGATCTTCGTAATCCTGAGGTTAAGAGCAAAATCGTTCTTAGAAGCAAAATCGTAGCAGAGCTTAGATCAGCTATGATTGCACACGATTTCATGGAGATTACTACTCCAATTCTTACATGCTCATCACCTGAGGGTGCACGTGATTACCTTGTACCAGCACGTAATCATCCTGGCAAGTTCTACGCTCTTCCTCAGGCACCACAGCAGTTCAAACAGATACTTATGGCATCAGGCTTTGATAGATATTTCCAGATAGCACCTTGCTTCCGCGATGAGGACGCACGTGCCGATCGTTCTCCAGGAGAGTTCTATCAGCTTGATATGGAGATGGCATTTGCATCACAGGAAGATGTATTTGCAGTTATCGAGGATGTACTTCCTCCTATCTTTGCAAAATACGGAGTATATAAGAGCGCTTCAACAGCTCCATTTGTACGTATCCCATATCTTGAGGCTATGGATAAGTATGGTTCAGACAAGCCAGACCTTCGTATTGACTTAGTTCTTCAGGATGCTACAGATGTTATGGCTGACTGCGGCTTTGGCCCATTTGAAGGCAATGTAGTTAAGGCTATCGTTGTTGATAATCTTTCAGCTACACGTAAGCAGATTGATGCTATGATAGCTGAGGTTGAAGTAGCTACAGCACAGAAGACATACTGGTTCAAGCTTGATGAAAACGGAGAGCTTGTTGGTGGTATCGCTAAGTTCCTTCAGGAGAGAAAGCAGGCTGTTATCGATAAGCTTTCACTTAAGCCAGGTGATTTTGTTGGTCTTGCAGCCGGTCCACTTCTTACAGCACAAAAGACAGCTGGTGTATTTAGAAAGCTTCTTGGTGCAGCAGCAGAAGGTCACATGAAGAAGGATACATACGAATTCTGCTGGATAGTAGATTTCCCTATGTACGAAATCGGAGAAGAGTCAGGAGAGCTTGAGTTCTGCCACAACCCATTCTCTATGCCACAGGGCGGTATGGATGCACTTAAGAATCAGAAGCCACTTGATATCCTTGCATACCAGTACGATTTAGTATGTAACGGTGTTGAGCTTTCATCAGGTGC
>SVER01000085.1 GCA_015057315.1 Pseudobutyrivibrio ruminis
TTAAATTCGCCTTTCGCAAGCATTTGTAAATATTGTTCATAAGCATCATCTAACTCATCCAATTCAAGGTCTCGGTCAATCATATCCATTACCAAGCGCAAATCTCTGCGTGACTTAATTGGACCATAGCCATATTCATTTGCCAATTCAATTGGCGGAGTGGAAATAATTATATTCAATTTGTAGTTGTACATTTTCTGTCCTCCTTTTATCGCCGAAACAATTCATCAAGTTTTTCATCCGTTAAATTTGGAAGCGGAATAACATTTTTAAGTGATTTCCACTCGCCTCTAGCCCTTTTCTTCATATCAGTTGAGTCTTTATAATCATTTGCATCCATTGAATAGCTTCGATAAGAGTTCTCTTCATCTATCCAATGATAGACTACGGTATTGAACCTACCTATCAGTTGGTCGAATGTATCAACTCCTCGTTGAGGCTCAGCAACGACTTGCTCATAATACTTTTCTATTGGATAAACGCTCGTAACATAAACGTTGTCCCAAAGGTTGATAGCATTACTGAAGCGACTATGAGATTGCGCATCGCTATATGCGTCCGTTAGATTAAGCAAAATTCGATAGGTCATATCCTGAGGCTTGACGTCGTCAATGAATAAGATATGCGGTGCGCCCTTTTGCATATATAGGTCAAGCCCGCCGTTTTGAAAGTCGTTTAAAAAATAAATATTCTCTCTTCCAAATTCCTCACACAACTCTACATATTTATGACTTTTCCCAGTACGCCCATTTCCAAAATGCCATTCGCAATGCATGTCTTTGATTATTGGTGCTTCCTTTTGGCGCTTGGCAGTATAAGCACTCATTATCATTCGCTCGTATCTTCGGTACTTCATTGATTTATCGTAGATATCCTGTGGTGATAAGCCGTCATTTAGCATTTGTTCAATAATTTCCAAATCAGTACGTTTGCCCTGGTTCGGCTCAATAAGATTTTCTAATCCATATTGATACAGAATGATTTCGCCCTTTTCATTCCATGGTGGCAATTTCATTATGTAGTTGTAAATCTGTTCTTTGGTTCGAGAAAGCACAGGTTCCACATGACAGTTACCTAATGTCTTACTGACACTTCTGAGAGTGGTAGGGTTCTCAGTGTAAGCAACTACATGCATATGTTCATTGTCTTGCTCACTCTTACAAACTGTACTTGCCGAGGTTCTGCCTTTTCCTGAGTCCGCCCATCTGTCACTCACAATTTCTGCCATCAGTTTATAATCAGTTAACTGAGCCTCCTCTAATCCCATATTTAGTAGACTTTGTCGATGAATTGTTATGAACCAATAGCGCGCCTTCATTTCTGGACTAAAGTGTCCCATATCTCGCCTTTCTTTGATTTTCTCAAAATCCTGAGAAATTCAAGTCTTTATATTCCAAAGAATTGAGAGTGATTTCTCATTTCTCTAAAGTAAGTCAGGGGTAATACTAGCCCTGACTTTTACCGCCTACGGCGGGCTCCTCGACGTCCCAGGACGGATACTGTAGCTTACGCTACGGATCCTGTCCTGAGAACGAGGAGCATCGTAGGTTAAGCCTTAGAAGTTGCCTTTAAAACCTTATATCCTTCAGCCTTAACAGATGCAGCAGGTCTGTTATCATTTCTTCTGTCCGCGTATATTGAAATACTTGGGTTGACTAATGAAATCTGTACATTTTGAGCATTAAGCTCATCGTCACTAAAAGGAAGGTCATTTAATGGAACCTTAGCTGCAAATCTGTCTTTTCTGCTAGCGTCAAAAAGCGTCAAAGTAACTGACTCAATATCCGTAGTTGGCTTACCATTTTCGTATCTCATATTTGGCTTCTGTCCCACTACCGTAAATTCAGTAGCACTAGTATATGCGCTAAGCATAATTTTCAAATCCGAAATTAACATAAAACACCTCTTTCCGCGCCATTGGGCGACTATTATTTTTTTACTTGTTACTTTGGACTCGCGATATCCACATATTAAGCAGATTATTTCCGCCTATATAAAATATAATTCTGTCTAATATTTTGATTATTCTGCCTGAAGAAAATGAAAATTAACCTAAACTGTTGATAATTCACCTGAAGTCATTAATTCCTGCCTAATGTGTTCCTTCCAATTGGCTAAGTCAGATATAAGAGGGAATTGGACTTCGACTAATTCACGACCATCAGCCAAGCAGAGTCCCGTTCCCGGTCCATAAATTCTAATGTTTGCATCAAAATCTTCTCCGCTAAAAAGCATCTGTCGCTGTTCCTTGCTAAGACGTCCCAATGCGCAAATCACTTGAAAATTATCTCGTGAACCATTTTCGAACCATGAACTTGAAGCGCGCTGGCAGGATATCCACACCCCATAATTTAAGCCACGTCCAAGCATCAGCATTTCCGAAATAGCAGACATTATATCGTTTGCTCTTTTGGTTCTATCAGCCTTATCCTTTGTTTGAAAATATGTAAGCAGGCTTGGATATTCGTCTACAATAAGAATATGATGCTGTTTATCAACAGTTCCGCCATGTCGTGCTTGCGTAAATTCTTCGTAAAAAGCCATAATTCCGTCAAACGCAAAATCGCCTGAATAATATTTTCTATACCCATTAAGAAATTGAAAATCTATCCCTTTGAAATCGCATAATGTAATATCCCTCACGCCTTCCTTGATTAATAAGCCTAATTGAGTGATTATGCTCTGAGTTTTTCCACTGCCAGTTCCGCCCGCAAAAAGTACCATCTTATGAGTATCCAACGGCACTTCATTTCTTATTACAATTCCTTCATTATTCCATGGTTGCAATAATGCTCCGTAGTACATTTTTACCTCCTTTTGACAAAAAAATGAGTTGACACACATACGGAGATTATCCGTAAGTAGAAATCAACTCAACCATTCGTGTATCATATTCAATTGTGTGGCGGCGCCGGTGCGCCGGTGCTTCTTATCTACAGAGACATAATAGCATTCCTTTAGCGCGGTGCCAATAATTTTCATTTTGCGAAAGCTAAATGTCACATATATAATAATTGAGAGAGGAATTCCAATGAAATACAAAAACAGTCTATTCAACATATATCTAGAAAAAGAAGAATATATTAAGAAAAATAAACCAGGATATATATCTGTCTATAACACCATGTCATTACAATTTGCTGACATTCCAACAAATTGTGATTATGATAAGCCTCCCAAATATCTAATTGATAACGGGTTCATAGTACCAAATGAAATGGATGAGGCTAACGAATACAAAAAAATGCAAACTGAAGCCATTACTAACGACTTCCAAAAAAAAGTCATCATTACAGTTTGCACAACGTTTATGTGCAATTATCATTGCGCTTACTGTTTTCAAGAGGGATGCCAAGGAATTGATATAGATGCTGAAACCGTTTCATCAATGATACGCTATCTAAAAAATGAAATTGATAGAAATAAAAACCTTAAGCACTTGCATATACTCTGGTTTGGCGGTGAACCATTATTACGTTTTGATGTAATTAAAGAAATATCTAATATTATCATTCCTTATTGCGAGAACAAAGGTGTTAAATATACATCTAACATTGTTACAAATGGTTACTTTATGACTAAAGATATTTCTAATGAACTTAATAAATTAAAGGTATCATCAGCGCAAATATCGTTTGATGGAATGGAAAGCACTTATAATAGTTTACGTAAACCTCCAAAAGACGCATTCATAAGGGTTATAAATAATATTAAAGAAAGCTCAATTCCAATACGTATTCGTTTAAACGTAACAAGAGAAGCTCAAGACGAAATTTTTGAATTAGTAAAAGATTTAAACAATCGCGGCATTTTAAGAGACAAAAAGAACTATCTATATCTACATCGTGTTCTAGAATATACAAATGATAAACGTTATGGTTTTACAGACGGAGAATGGTTAAAGTATCGCGAAAAAATGAAGAAATATTTAGATTATCTACATGCTGATGAGTACTTTGGTTTGGGAAGAATTATTACAACATGTGAAATAATGCCCAAAAGAAACATTACGCTTGGTGCAGATGGATATCTATATAGATGCCGTAACCACGTCAGAAGCTCCCAGTATGCTGTTGGGAAAATTGCTGACGGAATAGATGCGAATAATATAATAGAAAAAAGCTACATTACCAGTACTATGGATAGCAATTGTAGTAATTGCAGTATCTTACCATTTTGCGGTGGCGGTGGTTGCAGATATGAAGAATTACTATGGGGTAAGCCGTGCACATATAAAAAAGCCCTTTTCAGACAGAACCTTGAATTTGCTATTAAAAATCATGAGTCGGCAAATAAAATCAAGTATCATTCTTCATTGCTGCCTAGCAAAGCATTAAAATAATACATTCCGCGGCGTAACCTTAATAGGATCAGCACACATTTTGTGTGCTGATCCCGAGACGTCTTATTGGCATAATCTTCTGCGTTGCCATTAACTTTATACCTCCAAAAAATTCCTATAGATGGTATAAAAATATCTAAAGTAATCTAATATCTATCTAATATAGTGGCTTTCCCAGCTCAACTCCATAAAAATAAGAGCAACCCTTTTTTAG
>SVER01000086.1 GCA_015057315.1 Pseudobutyrivibrio ruminis
TATATGTCTCCTGATGAATATGAAAGGTTGTATGAAAGGGTGAAGTCTCTGTCAGTTGCTTAACTGGCAGAACCTCTTATTTTAATTTGTACTAAATCTTGACACAGGACCATCACTATATTTGTATTCATTAATATAATTTAAATTCTTCCTACCGCTCATTATTTATGCACATAGTCCTATCTAAGCACTGCACCTACAGTTCTTATCATAGTCCTAACATCATTCCTCAAACTAAATTCACGCATACTCTTAAGATTATATTCCATCTTTGCAGGCAACACCTGTTCAACATAAACCTTGTCAGCATCTTCTGCGTTATCCAACAATTCTGCTTCGTCCTTATATAGAATACTGGCCTCGCTAGTAATTCCTGCCGGTAATAATAGAGTTGCCCACATTGCACCTGAATACTTTTCTACATAGCGAACTGCTTCAGGTCTGGTGCCAACAAAAGACATATCACCAGTCAATACATTAAACAATTGTGGTATTTCGTCTAATCTAGCGCCGCGCAACTTTGCACCAATCTTAGTTATTCTTGAATCATTGTTTGTTGTAACATGCGCTCCGACCTTGTCCGCATTTGAAACCATCGTTCTAAACTTGAAGATTCTAAAATGCTTTCCATAAGTTGTAACCCTCTCCTGGCGATAAAATACTCCACCAGGTGAATCAATTGCAATCATAACAGCAATTACTATCATAGGAATAGCTAGGAGAACCAACAATAACAATGCCAACACCACATCAAAAAGCCTCTTCATAAAAAGCGCCACTCTCTTTTTACGAAGTAAATCATAATATGGCCTGACCTCATCATTTTGCATGTAGGCAGGCAAATCGTTCCAATTTTTCATAATCTACCAATCCTACTTAGCAAATACTTCTTTCATACATTTAATGACATAGTCAACATCTTCGTCTGTAAGATTGGTGTGTAATGGAAGAGTTATTTCGTTTTTATAATAATTGTAAGCATTAGGGTAATCCTTAATGTCATATCCCATCTTCTTATATGCTGTCATCATAGGTAATGGCTTGTAATGTACATTTGTAGCCACACCTCTCTCTGCCAACTTTATAATTAACTCGTTACGTTCCTGTTCACTAGCACCAGGAACACGCATCAAATACAAATGATTGCTGCTATCCATTCCATTTATATGATGGTTAAGATGTGATAGACCTAATTCATCACAAGCTTTATCGTATTTACGAATTATATCCATTCGTCTATCTAATAAAGCTAAATAGCGGTCCAACTGACGCAATCCAATTCCTGCCATGATGTCTGTCATGTTACACTTATACCAAGGACCAACGATATCATATTCCCATGCACCAATCTGTGTCTTTGCAAGGGCATCTTTACTTTGTCCATGAAGAGAAAGCAACTGATACATATGGTATATTTCAGCATTAGTTATGCCCGTTTCGTATACAGAGGTAGGCAGATGCCATGTTGATGCGCCACCTTCAGCTGTTGTAAAATTCTTTACTGCATGAAAACTAAAGCTAGAGAAATCTGCTAGATTACCAGCATAAATGCGACTGCCATTAATTTCAACGCTTGCTCCTAAACTGTGTGCGCAATCTGCCACAACAGCCACACGTCCTAGCCCTTGCTGAATCTTTGACGAAAGTTCATCCAAAGAATCTTCTGACGAATTCTTAGGTACAAACTTAGATTTTTGACGTTCTACAATTTCATAAATACGCTCGTAATCTCCTACTAAGCCTCCAAGATCAACAACAACTATTGCTTTAGTCTTCTCTGTAATAGCTGCCTCAAGAGCCTCGTAGTCATATTCTGGCATATTTGATGCATTATTGCCTTCTGGTTGAATATCTACAAATACAGGCTTCGCTCCACAATGAACTGCAGCACTAGCAGATGCTGTATATGTGTATGCTGGCACAATAACCTCATCTCCCGGCCCAACACCTAGGATTCGAAGGTTTAATTCTTCGGCTGCTGTTGCTGAATTTAGACAAACAACTCTATTGCTGAACTTAGAAATATTAGGTTCGTTCTCACAATCAATATCATTTTTTCCTGCATCAATATAAGCTGCCAAACGTCTTTCCAAAAGCTTAGTTCTAGGACCTGTAGTAATCCATCCACTCTTAAGAGCTTTTGCGACCTCCTCTACTTCCGCATCAGTTATATCTGGTGGGCTAAAAGGTATGTTTCTTAATATAATTTCATTCTCTGACATGATAATTTGTCTCCTTAAAATAAAAACCAATTGCCTACTTCATGTAGACAATTGGTATTATACACTATATTTTCTTAATCTTACAGCCATGACTTTTGGGCTTTCCTATAAATGCTAATCTGAATCTGAGCCGTGGCTCGCTTTCAGATTGACAATCATAATAAACATGATAAAAGTTTCTAAACTATTTTTATAGCTTCCGCGCTATTTCATTAATAAGCAATACCATTCTGTTCTAGAAGAGACCTATAGTAGTCACGGACTTCTTCCCCATTTCTTTTCTCAGCTTTCATGACATTAATATCAAGTACTGACTCTGCTGTATATGGTGTTTCCCATTGTTCTATATATGTTTCATATATTTCAGTATCACTAGTTAGATACCTTGTATTGCATTTTGAGTATCCAACACTAAATAGGGTAATCGTTAATAGGCTCACGGCAATGGCGAAAACATTTACTTTTGCCAAAGTTCCATCTATCTGTAACTTTTTATCGAGAAATTTCTTTACAAGTAACCCATACCCTAAAACAGCGTAAGGAATTAAAACTATATCAATGAGTTTTTACACTCACTTGTTAGGGGATCATCCCTATCCGCCAGCTCCGTGGCCAGGGCTGCCGAACTCCACAGCCCACTCGCTAACGCGAGCGAGGAAGGATTGTAATCGGCTTCGCCAAAAAATATCTTTTATAATTTTATAGCTTACTAATATAGTTTACCTCTTTATAATGGTAAGCCTTAATAACATCATCGGATATTTCAGCAAATTGAATATTACGATCCGTTCTATCCCACGGTCCTCCTGCTACATGAGTCATTGATACTAATGTGGAGGCAGAAAAATCACCATATTTTTTCAATGTTTCATCTATAACAGATAGCTTTTCTATACCTGACTTTGCAAAAAGAATTCTACTCCTTGCTGACATTCTCAATTTCTTATCTTTTATTCGACCACCAGTTATTTTCTTTTGCCCCTTGTACTCCTCATAAACTGAGCCAACAATTGGCCCATATTTAAACGCATATATCTTATCTGCAAACAACCGCTTCGATGTGGCGCATAAATATTCTGCATAACACATGTATACTAATTTTTCTAATTGCAAATGTGTACATTTCGTAACAGTTAGTATATATTTAGCAACATCTATACCTCGCAATTCTCTATCATCATTAATTAATCCCACAAATTCTGTCAGCGTTTCGACACAGTGAACACCTTCGAAAAAAGCATCCTTATCAACAACTGTTTCCCAATCATATGAGTTTGTTTCAATGAAATGTGTTGAAATAGGAACACTTTTTCCACACATTTTTTTTATAGTATTTACTTCGGACAAAAGCATTTCTTCGTCCATTTTAGAATCAATCACATAATGTAATGCAATTCGTTGCCCAGTAGAGTACGAACTGCTTAATACAATAAAGTGTTTCACTATTCCAGCACCTCCTTTTCCTGTAATTTTCTTTCCCAGGAAGTATATTCCTGTTTATACTTCTTATGGGAATCTAAATTGTTCTGCGCATTTTCCCGAGACCATATTTGAAGTTCCCAAGGAAAAGAATAATTGTTTTCTTGTAGATAAACATGTGTAGCTATATACTCATTTTTAGATGAATTAATACATTTACATTGTGGAAAATATAAATTTATAAAATCATAAATATGATTATGTTCAAAATCATCATTGAGAACAATACGAATCCCAAACATATCGTTCAAGCATTTATTCATCGGGATTTTTCCCGACTCATGAGTTCGTATATAAGAGTCTATTTTAAATTCAATAGAATTCTGCGCTTTAACACGATAAGTCACTTCAGATTTTTCTAAGTTTATGTTATTTAACAAAAACATAATACTTATAATTTTTTCATTTACGAACTCTCTATAACGAAAAATATATTTTTTTAATTCAATATTATTATCTATATCAATAACCAGTTTTTTCCTTAAATTAAAAGGTGTTCCCGAACATTCCTTCCATTCCTCAAAGAAATCCTTATATATTTTGTCCAATTCCGTCAGTAAAATTCTCACATCATCAAACACACTACACCTCGTTTTTGGCTTTGTATTATACTTCTAATATCGGCCATTGTCAAATTTAAGTTAACTACTCCATTATTTCTATATCTGAGTTTATTTTATCATAATATCGCTATACTATACTATTAAAAATATTCTCTCTATTCTTTTTTGTTGATGTTTAACAAAGAACCCCGAATTATCAAGCTTTGTTAAACTGTTTACAGTTACATATATTGATCAAAATAGTGCATTACAGATATGAAGTG
>SVER01000020.1 GCA_015057315.1 Pseudobutyrivibrio ruminis
GAAAGATTAAACTCTACTTGTGTAATGGTAAATTCCATCGCTCGAGTTGGGGGTGGAATTTAAAATTTCAATTTTGGCATTAATAAATAATAAGTCTTTCATCTTCACCTCTCATAATAAATTATTTATGATAGATTATGATACTGTTTTGTTGATTTTACTTTATATTTGTGAAAAAACTGTCTAAATCATAATATTAAAATAGACATGGCATTTAATTGTAGCCATGTCTATTTCTCTTTTTTCTCTTTTTAGTTATCAAATGGATTATTGCAAGTATTACAGCTCTAATCACTGCAAAAATGAAAAACATTAGCATGAAGCCAAATATCCCAAATACTATATCATCAAAATCCATAACACCACTTTTAGTTATCTTCTGTTCTATTTCAATTGCAAAAGTAAGAAGCAGAATTAATGTAAATACATAAATCCAACTAATTACAAGAACATGATTTGTCTTAGCTAACAAAGTAAAAATCGGTTGAACGATAAATATTAGTATCATTCCAAGGCATCCTATTACTAGAAAATGTAAATCCTTGTCAGTAAAATTTGTTTCATAAGCATCATTCCATGTGAGGATATAAGAATGTACATAATTAATAAAATCTAATACTGTATATAAAAAGCTTTCCATTGTAATCTCTCCAATCATTCTTAAAATGTTAACGCTTCTATTTTAATAATTTTTGTTGATTTTACAAGAATAATAAGTCTAAAAAAATAAATTTATATTTACTAAGATAACTTTCAACAGTTTATCACTTTACATTGGTAAAGCGATATGCTATCCTAATTCTTAAAGAAACGAAGGTGTTTCATGAATATCATGAACGCCCTTTTTTTATAATCTATCATAGCAAAGGAGAATTTATGGAGAGCTTACTATCTAAGGTTGAAATCGTAAATAATGCTATTAATGGATTTGTATGGGGACTTCCAATGCTAATCTTACTGGTAGGTACAGGTATTCTCATGACTTGTCTTACTAAATTCTTTCAGATTACCCATTTTAGGCATTGGGTTAAGAATACCGTTGGTGGAATCTTCAAGGATTCTCATGTAACTGCCCATACTCACAAGGAAGATACTCAGATTTCTCAGTTTCAAAGCTTATGTACTGCCCTTGCTGCTACTATTGGAACTGGTAATATTGCTGGTGTAGCTGCTGCTATTGCCTCAGGTGGACCAGGTGCAATTTTTTGGATGTGGATAGTGGCTTTCTTTGGAATGATGACAAACTTTTCTGAGAATGTTCTTGGAATATATTATCGAAGAAGAAATGAGCGTAATGAATGGTGTGGAGGTGCAATGTACTATCTTCACGATGGCTTAGGTTCGAAGCCTGGCTGCAAGAATATAGGTGCATTTCTTGCAATACTTTTTAGCGTATTTTGTGTAGGTGCTTCATTTGGAATTGGAAATATGGGCCAGGTTAATTCTATTGCCGTAAACATTAAATCCGCTTTTGGTATACCATCAATCATTACTGGTGTTTTTCTTATGATTTTAGGTGGTCTTGTAATTGTTGGTGGCCTTAAAAGGATTGCTGCTGTTACAGAAAAGCTTGTTCCATTTATGGCTATTATCTATATGATATGTGCGATTATTGTATGTGTTGTACATATAAGTCAATTCTCAGCAGTCTTCACTTCTATAATTAAAGGAGCATTTGGAATGAGAGCTGTTGGCGGTGGAATTGTTGGTAGCGGTGTTGCTATGGCTGTTCAATGGGGAATGAAGCGAGGCGTATTCTCAAACGAAGCAGGCCTTGGTTCATCTGTTATGGTTCACTCTAGTTCAAATGTTAGAGAGCCTGTTGTTCAGGGAATGTGGGGAATATTCGAAGTTTTTGCTGATACAATTATAGTTTGTACAGTAACAGCCTTTGCTGTTTTATCCAGCGGTCTTGTAGATTTAGAGACTGGTGTTGTTATTTCGGATCAGGTTTCTACAGCTCTTGTTGCTGAGGCTTTCTCAACAGTCTTTGGTAAGTTTGGTTCGGCATTTATTGCTATTGCTATCCTGTTGTTTGCTTTTTCTACAACTTTAGGATGGAGCCAATATGGTAGCAAAGGATTTGAGTATCTTTTTGGTAGAAAAAATATTAAGTTCTATCAGATTGTTTTTGTTCTTTTCATTGTTATAGGAGCAACTATGGATTTATCTTTAGCATGGGATATTTCTGATACATTAAATGGAATGATGGCAATTCCTAACCTTATTGGTGTTTTGACATTAAGTGGAACTGTTATGAAAATCACTAACAATTATGTGCAAAGATACATACTTCATAAAGATGTAAAACCAATGCTTTCAGCTTTTGATGATATTCAAGAATTACATGAACAAGAATTAAAAGAAAAAATAGAATATGCAAAGCAAGAAACTGAAACAGCTTAATAAAAATGGTTACCGCAATAATTAATGCGGTAACCATTTTTTACGTTCTATATACTTTTATGGTAACATCTGTATCTTCTAATGCAATTTCCAATTGTTGCTTTACATCTTCCCAATTTAGTCCCTCTAGGCCGCAGCCAATTCTTTGCATAGACACAAGCTTTATATTTTTACTTATGATAATTCTACGCATTTCAAAGAAAGCCATACTCACAGCAAGAAGCGTTGGCTGGTCTCGATAATCTCTTTTTATAACAAGATTTAACACCTTATCCTCAAGAATGCAAAAACCCTGAGAATTATCATTTGTAGAATCCCATTTATTTAAATAGTTGCCATATTTTGCAACTAATCTTTCTCTCGTATTGTAGGCCATATTAAATTTAACAGAGATTCCTTTTTTCATTACAAAGTCCGCCGAAATACCCTGGGCGTAATATGTATCTCTATCATTAATGCTGAATAAATCACCATCATATTCCTTTAAAACCATATAAGCACCTTTCTTTCACATCTTTCCTTTGCAATAAACAGATAGTATTTTGTGTACTCAAATCTTCTATTTTTCGTATTATATCCTAAAAGTTTTAAAGAATTATGTTTTAAAATTAGGAATACAAAAAGCGGCCCTTGGCCGCCTTTTAAAGGGAGAATGATATATGAAAAAGGTTTTCGAATAACTAATTGGTTATTCGATGGTTGTATATTACTCCCTGAATTTGATATGTAACTTAATGCTAAGTGAATGTTATGTGAATTTTATTCTGAAATAACATCAAAGTTGAGAATGGTTGCATCAGCGTATTTTTCTTCTAAAGCTGTTTGAGTATCTACAGAATCAACTTGTGTAGCATCCCCACCATCTTTTGAATAATAATATGTTTCGTTACCATTTTCATCATATTCTGTCCAAGCTGCCTCAGTTTCAATTAGCTCTCCGTTTGTAATAGTGTATGTAGATATTCCATGATAAATGGCTACATATAAAATGCCATCTTTAGCCGCAAGTGGATATGCTGTACCATGGGATGATACAAAACCTAGACATGTAGGCACACCATCCTTATCATAAATGTAAATAGTTGAATCAATAGCTGCCATGTTGCCATCCATATTGTCGTATGCGCCGCCACAAACCAACAACGCATCAGTATCACCTATTTTTTCATTAGTATAACCCATACCAGGCTCTAATACCTTATCTACAATTTGGGTGAAAGTATCACATTCTGAGATATCAAGAATTTGTGATAAGTCAGTATCAATTAATGAGTCATCATCTACAGCTTCAGACTCTTCTGTTGTTGGGGCTTTTTCAGATGAAGTAGCTTCTTCAGTCTGTTGAGGAGTTACATTTTCTTCTACAGATTCTACATTGCCAGCCTTGCCGCAACTTGTCAGTAACACTAAGCACATTAATGCTAATACCATTTTTTTCATTTTAACACCTTCCTTTATCAATTAATAAAATTACGTTGTTAATATATAGTATACATAAGTTATGTCACAAATCTGTCACACTAAGTGAAGAAAACCTTTTATTAATGCCAACAAATTATTACCAAGTGGTTTTATGTTCATCAATAACTTCATCTGTGCTTAGATTGACAAGATAAAATCCCATTAGCTTGGCTTCTTGCTGCCCTAATGAATTCCCCTGTTCATCTAATGGTTCAGCCTCAAGAACAAGTTCTATGCATTCATTACCACTTTCATCTTCTTTGGTACCATTATCATAAAGTACATAGACATAATCTGAATCCTGAGCAACAGTCCCTTTTACATCTCCTTTAGCAGAGTATCCAAGTTCAACTTTAAAATCATCAATAACACCATTCTTCTGCAAGTAATTACATAGAACGATCATTTCATTCATTATATCTATTTCGGCCGGGTAGCTATCGTCGTAGGATTCTTCATAGTCGTAATCATAATCATTACCATAATCGTAATCATAGCTATCTTCATTATAGATATCAGATGAATATTCTGTACTAGAATCATTTTCCTCAGGCTTAGATTCGAAGGTATATTGAACTATAGGATTAATACTACAATAAAGTAATAATATCAAAATTGCTATAAGCATTATTCCAGCTCTATAGTTCCTTAAAAAATATGCTCCTGTAAAGATAGAATTCTTTCCAAAAATATAGATTAGGAAACCGATTATATACATTGTTATATATAACCATGCACCTGCCTGTATAATTCCAATAATAGAAATGATAGAATCGCTTAAACCACTGTAAATTATGTCACTACTACTTAAGCATGAACTGAATACTCCTACTGCAATAATAAGTAACATAAAAGAACTAGCTGTTGTTCCTGCACCTCGTTTTTTTAATTTTAATAAAGAAGTATCAAATGTATCTTCATCAGAGTCAATCCATTTTTTTAGATCAGTTAAAATCTTAGGATGATATTCTTTTGATAACAAGGATAGCGCCTGTTTACAACCTTCTTTGTTACCCATTCTTGCATAGTTACATGCAATTGCGGTTAAAACATTGTTGTTCTTCTTTCTTTTTGATTTTTTGTAAACACAAAAATTGTAATCTAGTTTTTCCTCAATAGTACAATTCTCAAGGACTCTGGTTATTCCAAAATATAAAACAACATTAAACACACTTAAACAAATACAAAATACACCTATTCCAACAAATAAATATGCTCTAGGCTGTAAATATATATTAAAAATATTTTTCTTTATCAGCCAAAAATATGTTAAGAACTCAAATGAAACAGTATAAATTATAAAAACACCTATAAGTAAGAAAAGTCTTTTATATGCCTGTACGCCCCTACTTTCTGGTTTGTATTCATCAATATTAATATCTTTTTCAAATATGTTTTCCATGTTATTCATTCCCTTAGACAAAATATATGAAGCATCTGTTTACCACAAACGCTTCATACTATAAAATATTATAATCAAGCTTTAATTATCATTCTCTAGAATATCTGGATTATTCTCTGGATTATTAACATAAACCCCGAATTGTTCCATTGTAGAAATAATAGTTGAACGGACTATATCAGCTACCTCATGTGTCTTCATATCCTTATACATATTGTAGGTAATAGGCTGTCCAAAGATGACCTTGGTTGTTACAGGGCCAGGCTTTAAACTGTTAAATGCAATATAAGAATCAATAAGTGTTACAGGTATAATGGGCACCTTAGCACGCATGGCACATTTAAAGCTACCTGGCTTGAAACGCTGAACAATATTACCGTTAGTATTATATCCACCCTCGGAAAACAAAATAAATCTCTTTCCTTCAAGAACTTCTTTGGTAATTTGATCCATTATTTTAATGTTTTGCCTAACATCATCAAGAGCAAGGCGCTTAGCACCAAGTAAATCAACCATCTCCCGCACAAGAAAACCGTAGGACTTGGCTTTGTCCATAACAAATGTACAAGGCTCTCTGTGAGCGTACATAATACCTAAGGCATCATATTTCCCTTGATGATTGGGATACATTACATAACCACCTTCAGCTGGTAGATTCTCCGTGCCGTATACCTCTGTAATGATACGTGCACTCTTTTTAAGATATCTGATTAACTTAAGGGCTAGTGCATATCTGGTCTTCTCTGGGTACTTATCTTTATGCTTAATCATCTTACGCATAGCCGATACAAGCTGAGGCCCGCGCTTGGCATTAAATAATATAGCAATTAAAAAACGTAACATATACTCTCCTGAACACAAAATATAGTGTAAATTCTATCAAAAATCCATATATATATTATCATATATGCAAGAGAGTTTGAATAGGCTATCTAAAGCTTCTCGTATGAAGAATATTCAATAACCAAAAACTTACCTTCTGTGATATGACCGTCTCCAAGATGATTTAATGTTTTGATGTTATCAATAAAATCCTTCTTATTGGTGTAATCAGGACCCATGAATTTATCAGCTATTGTCCATAAGGTGTCACCAGACTGGATTTGGTAGCTGGTATAGTATGTATAAACCTGGCGGCTGTTCTCAGCAGCTGCCTTATTAGTAAATAAAATGATGCTAAATAAAAGTGTAGCTAAAATAACTACTGATAACATGATTTTTCTATTTCTTACGATTAACTGTGCTTTACTATTCTTTCTCATAATCAATGCCTCCAAAATAATGTTCGGAACTTTTGTTCTGATAACAATATAGTACCGAACAATCGTTTTGTCAATACTTTTCACGAACAAAATTTCGGAATATTTGTTTGCAAAAATATGTTCAGTGTGTTATTGTAGTATCAGATAAATTTGAAAGGAGAATTTCACTATGGCATATGGAAAAATTTCTGCTAAGCAGCGTGAGATCCTTGAAGTTATAAAAGAAGCAATTCTTAATAAGGGCTATCCTCCTACAGTTAGGGAATTATGTGATGCATGTAATCTTCGTTCTACATCATCTGTTCATTCCCACTTAGAGACACTTGAAAAGAATGGCTATATTAAGCGTGACCCATCTAAGCCTCGTGCTATTGAGATTATCGATGATAACTTCAATATGATTCGTCGTGAAGTTGTTAATGTTCCAGTTGTAGGTAATGTTGCTGCAGGGCAGCCACTTCTTGCAGTACAGAACATCGATGAGTACTTCCCTATCCCTGCTGAGCACGTCCCTAATCGTCAGTCATTTATGCTTCGTGTTAAGGGTGAATCAATGATAAATGCAGGTATTCTTGATGGTGATACTATTATTGTTCAGCAGCAGGATACCGCTAATAATGGAGATATGGTTGTAGCTCTTGTTGATGATAGTGCTACTGTTAAGACATTCTATAAAGAAAAAGGACATATTCGTCTTCAGCCTGAGAACGATACTATGGATCCAATCATCGTAGATGATTGCACAATACTTGGTAAAGTATTCGGTGTATTTAGATTCTTCTAAAAAAAATCCTTAATGACAGTCATGTCATTAAGGATTTTCTTTTTAAAGTTCATTTGCGTCAATAATGATTCCATCTTTCCAGATTCTTTCAAGATCGTAGAATAATCTGTCTTCCTCTGAAAATAAATGTACGATAACATCTTCGTAATCCATAAGCACCCATGTGCTTGAACGATTACCTTCGATTGACTTAGCATGAATACCCTGCTCGTAAAGTACTCTGTCTACTTCATCCTGCATTGCATTCATCTGGCTCTGGTTAGATGCAGATGCAACAATAAAGAAATCTGCCATAACGCTAACCTCAGAAATATCAATAGCCTTTACATCAATGGCCTTTTTGTCATCTAATGCTTTACAAACTAATTTTGCTATCTCTCTAGCTTCCATGTTCTACCTCTTTTCTATGTATGATTTGTAAAATTCGAATGTATCTATGGTAGTTGGATCTACCATGTCAGGATTAGAATTAAGGTAGTTCACCGAATCCTCCAAGATTAAGTAAACACACATATCTAAGTCCTTAAAAGCCATAGCCCTTATAACATCTAATCTAGGTTGCTTGTCACGGCCTGGCTCAATATAATCTGCAACAAAAATAATCTTATCTAACAGGTTCATATTAGGGCATCCCGTAGTATGAACTTCAATGGCGTGAGCAATTTGTTCATCGAATACATCATATTTACTCTTACAGTAATGAGCACCTACTTTACCGTGCAGTAAATGAGGGTACTTATATTCAATATCTGTAATAGGAATGTTATTTTTCTCGCATACACTGATACGTTTTTCATCAGAAATACATTTAGCACAATCATGAAGCATTCCTGCTACCATAGCATTGATTGCAGGATAATCCCATCTGATTGCCAGGGAATAAGCCATATTAGCAACACCTATTGTATGAATGTATCGGCTTAGTTTAAGCTCCTTTTTCATTTCTTCGTCTAGACGTGTTACATCTGAAAAAGAATAACAATATTTATTGTAGAGATTATGCATTGTAATGTATTCTCTAACACTATCTGGCACCTCAGCTTTATTTACATCGCTAGAATAAAAGGATTCTCTTATACCTGATGATGCCAATGCATTAGCCTTATAATCAATAAGCATAAAATCACCATCAAACATATTTTTACATTCAAAAATAGCATGTTCAATAGTAGCTGTATTATCACCAGCTCTTGGTGCCACAAGTACAGTAGCGTATTCAGAAATCACATCAGGCTTAACCCAATTCTTAAAATTAATCAGGCTATCACTGCCCATAATAAAGAAGATTTCGTCCTCAGGCATTTCATTGTGATACTCAGTAAATGTAATATATGAATAGCTTTTGCCAGCTCTCATAATCTCTCGTTCATCGATATCAAAGTAAGGGATATCTTTAATAGCAAGACGCACCATCTCAAGTCTATTAAAATCGGAAATACCATCTGCTGTGTTCTTATGAGGTGGTGTTCCTGCAACTAAAAAATATACCTTATCCAGTTTGTACTGCGACAAAGCTGCCTTTGCAATCCCTAGATGAGTGTTATGAATGGGATTGAAGGTGCCTCCATATACACCGATTCTAGCCATTTTAAGCTCCTATTAGTTAGGTAATTTGATAACAGGCTTCTTTGCTGCCCTGTAAAGAATAATCTTCTTACCGATTACTCTAACAACCTCTGAATGAGTACGCTCTGCAAGAATCTGAGCCATCTCACGTGGGTCATCAAAACAATTCTTAAGAACGTTAATCTTAATAAGCTCTCTAGCCTCTAAAGCTTCGTCTACAGCCTGTGTATGTTCAGGTGTAAGGCTTGCTTTACCAATCTGAAGAATTGGGCTTAATTCAGCTGCTAAAGATGATAAATAAGCTCTTTGTTTATTAGTCATTTCTATACCTCTTACTTGTAATAATCAAATACTAAACCATACATTCTAACAGTATCGCCTTCTTGGATTCCTTTTTCCTCAAGCTCCTTAAGAATACCCTGCTCCTTAAGGAAATTCTGGAAGAACATAAATCCCTTTTCAGACTCAAGATTAGTGTATCCAAGCATCTTTTCGATGCGAGGTCCTTCTACAACATAATCTCCTTCATCATTAATTGTAACAATGTATGGCTCATCATTAAATGCGCGGATAGTAGGATCAAATTCCTGCTCGTAAACGATAGGTGCATCATCGCAAGAATCTAATAATCTAACTACCTCGTATAAAAGCTCCTTTAGGCCTTTACCACTAACTGCAGAAATAGCAAATACCTTAATGCCTTTTGGCTCAAATTCTGCCTTTAAAGCCTCAAGAACTTCGTTGCTATCTTCTCCAATAACATCCATCTTATTTGCTGCAATAACCTGTGGCTTCTTAAGAAGGGCTGGGTCATAAGCTTCAAGCTCTGCAGAAATAGTTTTGATGTCTTCGATTGGATCACGGCCTTCAACTGAAGCACCATCAACCATGTGTATAATAACCTTTGTTCGCTCGATATGACGAAGGAATTCATGGCCAAGGCCGATTCCTTCTGAAGCGCCTTCAATAAGACCTGGAATATCTGCAATAACGAAACCATTTATATCATCAACATCTACAACACCAAGATTTGGGCTAAGTGTTGTAAAATGATAATTTCCAATTTTAGGATCAGCATTAGTAACACGTGAAAGGAATGTAGATTTACCTACGTTAGGATAACCCACGAGACCTACATCAGCGATAACCTTAAGTTCTAAAAGAACTTCAAGTTCAATGGCATCAACACCAGGCTTGGCATATTTAGGTGCCTGCATTGTAGATGTAGCAAAATGCTGATTACCAAGGCCACCCTTGCCACCTGGGAGAACAACCTGACGCTTGTTATCTCCTGACATATCAGCGATAACCTTGCCACTGGCAGCATCCTTAATAACTGTTCCCTCTGGAACCTTAAGAATTAAATCTGCACCGTTCTTACCATGACAATTATCCTTGCCACCTTCCTGACCGTTTTCAGCAGCGAATTTGCGTCTGTGACGATAGTCTGTAAGAGTGTTAAGACCTGGGTCTACCTCAAAAATAACATTACCACCATTACCGCCGTCGCCGCCGTTTGGACCACCGTTTGGTACATATTTCTCACGGCGGAAGCTAACATGGCCATCGCCGCCTTTACCTGATTTTATAATAATTTTTGCTCTATCAGCAAATGACATAAAAACTCCTAATCCGCCGATTTATCCCTGCTTACCTCCGTGTGTTACGCCAACAAGCATTATGATTTCTCCGCTTCACTAACACGTGAAGCTAAAGAAATATTATAGCTTGTTCGCTACACACTTAAATACGCTAAAATCAGCTATTATGATTAACTACGTTGTTACCTAAAAAAACGACCCGACTACGTAATACGCATAGTCGGGTCAATCGATTACTGTTCTACTGGATAGACAGAAGCCTGCTTCTTGTCTCTACCTTTTCTTTCGAAACGAAGTACTCCATCAACTAAAGCAAAAAGTGTATCGTCTCCACCGAGACCTACATTGTTGCCTGGAAGAATCTTTGTACCACGCTGTCTGTAAAGAATATTGCCAGCCTTAACGAACTGACCGTCTGCTCTCTTTGCGCCTAATCTCTTAGACTCTGAATCTCTACCGTTCTTTGTAGAGCCTACACCCTTTTTATGAGCGAAGAACTGAAGGTTCATCTGTAACATGTCTTACACCTCCTTGTATTGTAATGAAATATATTCATCACCGTATTGTTTTTGAATTTCGTCTAAACCTAGTAACATTGAATCTAACAAAAGCTTAGATTTGTCGGAAAGTGGTTCTGGAAAAGTCATAACTAAATGACCACCATCTTCAGCAGCATCAACAGAAAAAGCATCATCTGTAAAACGTTCGATACTATTAAAAGTGTTGATAGCTAAAACTGAAACTGCAGCGCAGACAATGTTTTGTCCTGCTTCTACATCACCAGCATGCCCGTCTAAGGAAACCTGTTTGAATTCTGCTCCAGATTTAGTAATAATAACGGAAACCATAATTAGCCGTTAATCTTCTCAATCTTAACCTGAGTGAAAGCCTGTCTGTGGCCATTCTTCTTGTGGTAACCTGTTTTTCTCTTGTACTTGTAAACGATTACCTTCTTACCTCTGCCTTCTTTAACAACAGAAGCCTCAACTGAAGCGCCTTCTACTGTAGGTGCGCCAACCTTGAGTTCCTTGTCGCTAACAGCAAGAACCTGATCAAAAGTAACCTTCTCACCAGCTTCTACACCAAGCTTTTCAATGGTAATGATATCGCCTTCAGAAACTTTGTACTGCTTACCACCTGTTGCAATAATTGCGTACATGGTTGCTCCTCCTTTTTATCATTACTCGCCAGTTTCGGTGGTGTCTCGGTATGAAACACACTTAAAAAACCACACTGAGCGGCATACTCAGATATATTAACATAGGAATCCCACTTCGTCAATGAAAAAGGTGACAAAATTTTCCATAAATTTAATCAATTGTATGTGCACTGCCTAAATGCTTTGTTAAATATGCATCCAGTGAGCTCATCTTACCTGATGCAGCTTCTCTTATCTTTTTAGCCTCATCATCAAGGCAATGCTTACAGGCCTTTATAAGGTCTTCCTCTTCATTAGATGAAAACCAATCATCAAACTGCTCTTGTAAATCAGTATCATCCTTAAAGTGAAATTTACTAAGCTGCAATGTAAGCTGTGAAATTGAGCGAGTTCTTACAGCCTCCCTGGCTTCATCTGTAAGATTTAGTTCAGGATGAGCCTTATTATAATTAACGATTTCCTGGTCTGCTATATCCTTTGCTCTTTTTTCTACAACGTCAATTATGTTGTTTAACTCCATAGTTTATACCCCCGTAAAATAAACTAGAGTTCTATAAGTTCGTATTCCTTGCTTCCAACATTAAGCGATGCTGCTACATCAACTGTATGTTCGCCATTTCTAGATGTAACTCTCTCTAAGAAATGGTCTCTTCCCACATCCTTTGATGCATATACTAAATCAAGACACGCTCTATCAATTGCAACTGGGTCTAAACTAGCTAAGATACCGATATCCTTAAGACATGGGTCTTCTGCAACAGCACAACAATCGCAATCAACAGACATATTTGCCATTACATTGATAAATGCCATATTTCCTTTGAAATGGTCTACAACGGCAGATGCAGCTTCAGCCATGCTTTCCAAAAAAGCATTCTGCTCAGGTAAATCATTCCATACGATATCCTGTTCACTTGCAAGCTTGTATTTGCCAGCAGAATGAATCTGAACCTTTCCAGCACAGGATGCACATCCAATAGAAAGCTGCTTTAGAGCGCCACCGAAGCCACCCATTGGGTGCCCCTTAAAATGAGAAAGTACAAGCATGGAATCATAATTGAGAAGATTCTTGCCCATAATATCTGTCTTAAGATGTGTTCCGTTCTTAACAGGAATCTCTATATCAGGACCTTCTGCATCCATTAAATCCACATCAAATAACTCGTTCCAGCCATGGCGCTTAAGTAGTTTGATATGCTTATCTGTGTAATTTCTTTCACCATCATAAGCTGTATTACATTCAACTATAGTGCCGTTAACATGCTCAACCATTGGCTTCCAAAATGCAGGTTTAAGATAATTCTGATTGCCTTCCTCTCCAGAATGAACCTTAACAGCAACCTTACCTGGTAACTTAATACCTAACTTATCGTACATTTTTACAACATTTTCAGCAGTTACATTTTTGATAAAATAAACTTTAGATGCCATAAAATCCCTCCATATAATTTAATCCAACTATTATAATTATACTTTGCAAAGAATTTACATGCAATAAGTCTATTCCCACAAATTTCTAAAGCCTTCGTATTGCCATAATCCGATATTTGATTCATCAGCCTCAGCAGTTAAACGTTGTAAAGTATTATCGTGAGCTACAGTAGGCTCATAGCTTTTGGCAATGCCATATCCATTTTTTACAATAATGGCATTGACCATAGCTTCTTCAATTGTTTTCTCATCGAAAGTATCCTTAACATCCTCAAGCCATACATAAGCTAAGATTCTATCATACTGGTCATCGCTGTCTACATCATATTCTAAATATAATGTACCTGCATTTGAAAGAAGCTCCTTAGTATAGTCAGATGCCATAACACCATATTTATTATTACGTTCTTCTTCCTTAGCAACAGATTCTGGAGTATCAATACCAATCATACGAACTCTCTTATGCTCACCTGTTTTATCTTCTACAATAATTGTATCTCCATCTACTGTTCTAATAAATTTTACTGCATCCAAATTGCTCTCCTGACTAAATGAATCATTTGAATTTTTAACACTAGTAATATTTTTACTATTCAAGTATTCTGGAACACCTACTCCAATCATAATTGCAATAAGGATAATTCCTATTCGCTGCCATTTATTTTGTGTTTTCATATATTAGTCCTTAGTTTTAATTTGTCTAGTATAAGAGTTGACTTTAGCATTATAGCAAATATCAGTTTTTCAATTAACAGATGATTGAGTGAAACTTCTAATTTGCAAAATCCACTTAACATTTTAGTGATTTTGTAAGTGTTATTCAAACAGTGTCTTAATGCACTTACCACGATTTTGAAAAAGTTAAGCGGATTTCGTTAAAGCCTTTCAAAAGCTTACTAATTTGTAAGTGAATTAAGTGTACAATCTATGTATGCTAATTCCACTTAAGTATTTTATAAGTGGTTTTTACAGCATCTCTGTTAACACTTAATTGGCCTATGAAAAAGTGCGTTTTTTCAAGCAAAGCTTTAAATACACTTAACTTTTTCAGAATTGTAGTAAGTGTTTTTGCCTAATATCACAAATACGCTTAATTCCGTCACTTTTCTGATTCCCAAAAAATTGACAATATTTCATATTTTTACGCTACTGATTATATTCATACTGATTAGAAACTTTGATAATTACTACATCTTTCTTTTTTATTATTGAACCTTTATATGGATAGCAAGGCATTTCATCTATATAATCTGCATCTAACAATGTTTCATATTCCTCACCCCAAACCATATTCAAACCATTAATTCCCAAATCATCAATAAGTCCATTGTAACTGTCTACTACGCAACTTGGTTTAGTGCTAGTTAATCCAAAGTGTGCATAGTATGAAGAATTTGACCAGTTTTCATTAACTTTAAATAGAGGACTTTCGCTTATTTCACCAATGAATGCATATTTATAACTTTCTGTATATAGATTCTCATCAAATAAATCATTAATAATGGATGACATAATTTCTTTACTTGATGTATTACCTAAAGCTAATGCATCAATATCCGTTCCAACTGCATACACATTTCCATATAACATAATACAGCCAAAAACAATTACTAAAGTTACATTAGTTCTATCGGAAAGATAAAATAAAATTAATGGTATCAATAAAACTAATGGAGCTGTCATTTGCATTTGCAGTTCTTCCGCTGATGGAGTTAGCAAATAGCATATACAACAAGCTATTGGAATAAGCAGAACTATAATTTCATAAAAAACAATGTTTTTCAGTTTTGTTTTTTTCAATATAGGTAAGACAATTGTTAATATGAATAAAATTACCAATACCAATATACGTATAGGATAAAAAATATAATAACTATCTGGATATAAAAAGTAGTGAACAAATATAGAATACGCATTTTTTATTCCTGTTGGTAAATTCAACAAAATAGTACCTAGAGTAATATTATCAGCGCCTTTATACCAAGATGCTTCAATATGCCTTAGCTTTAAACCTATATCCCATATTACTTTATATGCCATACAAGATATTATAAATGCCAATATTGAACGTAATATTAATTTTATTGAAAAATCAGGCTTGTCTTCATTTAAATAGATAAGTATATTAAATAAAACAATAATACAATAACAACCAATATTAGCCTGATATAATCCAAGAGTTAACGTCAATAATCCTATTATAGATATCCATATAAAACAATTCATGATTCTTGAATAATCACTAGACAATTGCATGATAGTTAGTTTAGCTGCACAGACAGATAGTAAAACGGACAGACCAAAGGTAGGCGACATATATCTATAAGATAAAAAGCAACACGTTACTGTACTTATAACAACTAGTAACATGAAGATATAATGTTGCCTTTTATGATTGTAAAAAAGCATTGTCATAGCTGTGGATAGCAAAATTAAAGTAAGTAGAGAATTAAAAGGCTCCGCTGCATAACCTTCTCTAATTTTATCAAGAAATAGCCATGCCCATCTACCAATAGATAGTTCCCAATTTCCTGCTTGATAATGAGATGAATGCCATAATCCATCTGAAGAATTATTATAAGAATTGGCAATTAACGGCAAATAACATATACAGCCAATAATAGTTAAAACGAATACACTTTTTATATAGTCATTCATGTTATACAGTATTTTTTTTTATATCTATCATGTGTACTCTCTCCTAAATAATAAAATTAGAAAAACATCTACTTCTAGTGATTTCTAAAAGTCCTAAGTTAGTAAAACCATGTATATTAACTATTGAAATATCGTTTTTAAATGCTTCCTTAGCAAATTCTAACAATTGTATTTCCTCTGACTTTGATACCTTAAGTAAATCCACAATTATTATTCCAGATATTGAACGAAGCCTAAGCTGATGTGCTATTTCTTCTAAAGCCTCCAGATTAGTTTCCATGGCTGTAGATTTGCCATAATTCTTTGATGAATTAACATCGATAATAGTCATAGCTTCTGTAGGTTCAATTAGAATGTTTGCTCCGGATTTGAGATGAACTATTTTGGAAGTGGTCTTATCTAATAAAGCTGTTAAACCATATAAATTCCATAATGTGATTTCATTTTCTGAATAAAATCTTGAGTTTGGCAATTGCTCCATTACTTCATGTAAATCAGTTACAATTTCAGTAGTAACGTCACAATAATTATCTAGATAATAGTTTAAAAAACTATATTTGCATAAATCTAAATTAAAGTCTTTTATAAAATCACAAGAATAAGGCTTTACACCCTTTTTGTCCTGAGAAATTTGCACATAAAACTGGTCAGCCTGGCACACCAGCTTTTTATCAGAGTGACGGGTTACAAAGCTTTCAGGCCTTAACTTTCTATTTTCAATAAATCCCTTGTCCCCAGAATCAAGCTTTACAATACAAGCATCTATATCTGAAAGCACCTTCTCAACTGTTGCGAGATGAACTTCCCCAACTTTTGTTACATCCAGATTAATTAAATCCAGTGTTTTATCATTTTCATCAAAAGAAACAAGGAGCCTAAGCTCCTTGTCCTGATATAATCCATTTGTAATAACTACTTTTTTAACGCTCATCCCCTATGTCTCCCAAAGAAACAAAGCTATCAGGCTCACCTGTGTACATATCTACTCTATGAATATCAAGAGATAATTCGTCAAACTCTGGCAATCCAAGATATTCATGAAAAGCCTTAATAACAAGCTCTGGCTTTATATTATCTGTACTTCCTGATGAAAGAAGTAAATCGTATACAGGTACACCATCTTTTACTTCGATGTTGAATCGGTAAATGAGTGGCTTTAAATCAAGCTCGCGCTCACCCTTTTTAGTCTTTTTTACGATGTTAATAGCAGCAGCCTCATCGAAGAATTTTTCTTTAAGGTCACAGATATTATCGATATAACAAGCATCATCCTTGCAATCCTTATAAGTAACGATATAGCTTGCTGCCGTAACAGCGCTCATGCATTTTTCAGCAGAATCTGGTAGATACTTAAAGCTTGTAATAGCAAGACCTTCTACCATGTTTTTATTCAAGCAATCAATACCACTTGCTGATGCCACCTCATCCTTGATATCAATATCCATGTACTCACCCTCAGAAGTAAGACCTACTCCAAGAGGTGCTGCAAAAGACATAATCTGGTGAGGATTAAAGCCTTCTGAATATCTGATTGGAAGGCCTGATCTTTTAACAGCCTTTTGGAAGAAACGCATTAAATCCAAATGGCCTACATATCTCATAATTCCTGTTTTTTCAAATCTAATTCTAACGCGCATTGTGACATACCCCCGATCCGATTTTTGCAGAGCCACAGCCACTGCAGCCCATTTTACAGTTAGGAGTAACCTTTTCATTCATTGCGTTATTCCATTCTCTCTTTAAGAATTCCTTTGATACGTGACAATCAATGAAATCCCATGGAAGGATTTCATCTAAATCACGCTGTCTGTAAGCATAATAATCTATTGAAATATTGTTCTTTTCAAAAGCAGCAAGCCACTTATCGAAATCAAAATATTCGCCCCATGCATCAAAGAAGCATCCGCTATTATATGCATCTAAAATTGCAGGACAAAGTCTTCTATCGCCTCTTGCAAATACACCTTCAAGTACAGTTACATCTGAATGATGCCAGTTGTACTTTAGTGATTTTTGATTAAGCTGTGCCTTCATTTCGTCGTTAACTACCTTGGCACGACGTAAGTATTCTCCTGCTTCGTACATAGGAGCCCACTGGAATGGTGTAAATGGCTTTGGTACGAAGAATGATGTAGAAATGGTAATCTGGCATCTTCCCTGACGCTGCTCCTTAGGAACAGTTTCGTAATATGCAGCTGCAATATCATTAGCAAGCTGTGGAATAGCCTTCATATCTTCGTCAGTCTCAGAAGGAAGACCTAGCATGAAATAAAGCTTAACCTTATTCCAGCCACCCTTAAATGCAAGTGTGGCACCGCCTAAGATATCTTCTACAGTAAGACCCTTATTGATAACGTTACGCATTCTCTGGCTACCAGCCTCTGGCGCAAATGTTATGCTAGATTTTCTAACATCCTGCACCTTAGACATAACATCAAGAGAAAATGCATCAATTCGTAAAGACGGTAATGATACATTAACACCCTCAGATAAACAATCATCAATAAGGAAATCCATAAGCTCTCCTAGTGCATGATAATCACTTGAAGAAAGTGAACTAAGAGAAATTTCTTCATGACCTGTAGCAGCAAGTAATTCCTTTGCTTGGGCCTTAAGTACTTCTACTGATTTCTCACGGTTTGGTCGATAAATCATACCTGCCTGGCAGAAGCGACAGCCTCTGATACAACCACGCTGAATTTCAAGTACAACTCTATCCTGGATTGCACGAACAAATGGAATAAGCATCTTTGTAGGATAGCTTGAAGAATCCATATCTTTAACAACCTGTCTTTCAATGGTTGCAGGAACATCATCATAAATAGGTTTGAAGCTTTCGATGGTTCCATCGCTTTCCTTATATGTAACTTCGTATAAAGAAGGTACATATATTCCAGGAATCTTTGAAGCCTCACGTAAAAATGCTACTCTATCAAAGCCATCAGCCTTGTGCTTTTTATAAAGCTCTAAAAGAGCTGGATAGCTGGTCTCACCCTCACCTACATAAACTAAATCAACAAAATCTGCTATAGGCTCTGGGTTTGTAGCACAAGGGCCACCAACTACTACGATTGGATCATCATTTTCTCTATCCTTAGATAAAAGCGCTACCCCTGCTAAATCAAGAATCTGCAGAATATTTGTGTAACACATTTCGTATTGAAGTGTCATACCAATGAAATCAAAATCCTTAATTGGATCCTGTGATTCCAACGCAAAAAGAGGTATATCCCTTTCCTTCATCAGATTATGTAAATCTGGCCAAGGCGAATATACCCTTTCACAATATGTATCCTCACGCTTGTTAAGCATATCGTAAAGAATGGCTATTCCAAGGTGAGACATACCAACTTCGTAGACATCAGGAAAGCACATTGCAAATCTGATATCTACCTCAGCTGGATTTTTAATTACACTATTAAATTCGTTGCCGATATAACGTGCAGGCTTATCAATCTGCATCAAAATATCGTCTGGTAAAGCAAGTTTTTTCATATAATCCTATCTTTGAGCAAGCTCCGAAGTGATATCTTCCCATGTGACACCCTTTTCAGCCATAAGCACCATCAAGTGATACAGGAAATCTGATATCTCGTATTTGGTTTCCTCAGAATCTGGATTCTTGGCTGCAATAACAATCTCTGTAGCCTCTTCACCAACCTTCTTAAGGATTTTATCAAGGCCTTTATCAAACAGATAATTTGTGTAAGAACCTTCCTTAGGATGTTCTTTTCTATCCATGATGATAGCATATACATCCTCAAATACCTTTAACGGATTACGCTCAACATACTCCTTTTTAACTATCTCGTTGAAGAAGCAGCTAGGTGCGCCAGTGTGACATGCAACTCCAACTTGAGACACTTTCGCCAAAATAGTATCAAAATCACAGTCAGCAGTCAATGACTTGACGTATTGAAAATGTCCGCTGGTCTCACCCTTAACCCAAAGAGATTGTCTTGAACGAGAAAAATATGTCATCTTACCAGTACGGATTGTGGCATTTAAAGATTCCTCATTCATGTAAGCCACCATAAGAACCTCAGCAGTCTGGAAATCCTGCACTACTGTAGGGACAAGACCGTCTGAGTTTGGCTTTAAATCACTCCATGAAAGCTTTGGTTCAAAGTTATCCATCTTAATGCCCGCATCAGACAGCTCGCTTTTAATCTGCATGATGTCTGTTTTTGTATTATTGATGCAAGCTCCAGAAATACCGCGAATTTGATCAGACTTAAGAAGCTTAAGTACATAATTAAAATCGTAATCATCCACCTGCACAATATAAGGAATAGATGTAATATTCTCAAGCCCTTCTAAAAGTGTGGTATTCATAATAAGAAGCTCATGTACATTATCCTGCAAGAAATCCTTGGTCTTAAAAAGGAAATCCACTGTAGAAAGGCTAACTAACATCTTGTTAGCACCAAATCTGGCTGATGCTTCCTTTAATAAATCAATTGTCTCTGGCTTAGAACCATTAAGAATAACTTCTATACAGCCAGCGTAAAGAAGCTTTTTAACATCCTCAAGACGCTTGATATTACCACCACCTGCTGTCTTAACCTGAATGTTTCTGTTAATCTCTCGTATAGCAAGAATATTCTTTTCATGCTCTTCATCTGTAGATGATAGATCGTAGCAAATGATTTTATCAATTCCGCTGTCATCATAAACTGATGCAAGCTCAAGTACGTCACTTTTTTCTTCTAATTCGGTAGGACTCTTAACAGCCATTCCATCCTTAATATAGATGGTAGCTACAATATTTTTGTGTTCCATAGTTATGCTCCTTAAATCTAGATAGTTCCCTTTGTAGTCATGGCATCCTTGATGCGATTGTCCTTAATTGTAGCCTCATCAAGTGCCTTAGCAAATGCTTTGAAAATAGCCTCTGCCATGTGATGTGAATTTCCTGGAGTGATTACCTTAATATGCAAATTCATAGCAGCTGAATATGAAATAGCGTAGAAAAATTCCTTGACCATTTCTGTATCCATGTAACCGATTTTTTCTGTAGGAAATTCTGCTTCAAAAGAAAGGTAAGGTCTGCCAGATAAATCTACAGCTACAAGGACTAATGTCTCATCCATGGGAAGAATGCAACTACCATATCTTTTAATACCTCTTTTATCAAGACATGCTTTTTTGATTGCATTACCAAGAACAATTCCAGTGTCCTCAATAGTATGATGGCAATCTACCTGTAAATCTCCTTTGATATTAGCTTCCATATCGAACAAGCCGTGCCTTGTAAACGCATCAAGCATGTGGTCAAAAAAACCTATTCCGGAATTAACATGGCACTGACCTGTTCCATCAAGAGAAAAATCTATTGTAATATCTGTCTCTTTTGTTTTTCTAGCTACTTTCGCTCTTCTTTCTTCAGACATATTCCACCCCAAATAATTTTTTACAACCAAATATATTATACAAAAGTATTAAAAATATTTAAAGCTAATTAAATATCTTCGAACCTTACTTTGATGGAATTAGCATGTGCTGTAAGCTGTTCATTATTTGCAAACTTCACAATATCAGGATATACAGCTTCAAGAGCTTCCTTTGAGTATGAAATAATGCTTGATTTCTTAATGAAATCATCTACTGAAAGTGCAGAGAAAAATCTGGCTGTTCCATTAGTTGGAAGCACGTGATTTGGTCCTGCAAAATAATCCCCTAAAGGCTCTGATGAGTATTGTCCAAGGAATATTGCACCTGCATTTTTAACATAGGTCATATCCTCAAATGGATTAGCAGTAACTATTTCAAGGTGCTCTGATGCAATGGCATTAACGCAGTCAATAGCATCCTTTTTGTTTTCAGCAATAAGCAGATATCCAAAATTATCAAGAGATTTACTGATAATATCCTTTCTGGATAATATCTTTACAAAACGCTCAATTTCACTTTCTACCTTATCTGCAAGCTCTGCTGATGTAGTAACAAGGATTGCAGATGCAAGCTCATCATGCTCAGCTTGAGATAATAAATCTGCTGCTACATAAGTAGGATTTGCTGTTTCATCTGCAAGCACAAGTATTTCTGATGGGCCTGCAATGGAATCGATTGATACATATCCAAAAACAGCCTTCTTAGCCAATGCAACAAAAATATTTCCAGGGCCTACAATCTTATCTACCTTTGCTATGCTTTCTGTACCAAAGGCTAAAGCTGCAATAGCCTGAGCGCCACCGCATTTATATATAACATCAACACCAGCCTCGTTAGCTGCAACAAGCGTACTAGGATTAACCTTGCCATCCTTGTCACATGGAGTTGTCATGTAGATATTAGGCACACCTGCAACCTTTGCAGGCATTACATTCATAAGTACAGATGATGGATATACAGCCTTGCCTCCTGGAACATACACGCCAACCTTATCAAGTGGTGTTACCTTTTGACCAAGGATGATACCCTCTTCAGATGTAAACCAGCTGTTTTGCTTTTGCTTAGCATGATATTTTTCAATATTAACTAGAGCTTTTCTGATAACCTCTATAAGCTCCGCTGGCACTAAAGAATATGCCTCTTCAATTTCTTCTTTTGTAACAACGATGTTGCTTGCATTAATATCTGCTCCGTCAAATTTCTTCGTATATGCGAATACAGCAGAATCACCCTCAAGTCGTACCGTATTTACGATATCACTAACTGTACTTTCGTATTCAGTGTATTGACTAGGACTTCTTTTTAAAAGTGATTCTAAAATATTATCTATTGTGTCTTTAGTAAGCTTAAGCTTTCTCATTTTCTAATGCTCCCTTTAACTTCTCAATAAGCTCTGTAATTCTTTCGTTTTCCATTTTCATAGAAACCTGATTTACTACCATCCTAGCTGAAAGAGGACATACCTCTTCAAGTACAACAAGTCCGTTTTCTCTAAGAGTAGAACCAGTCTCAACAATATCTACAATAACCTCTGACAATCCAACCATTGGAGCAAGCTCAATAGAACCATTTAGCTTGATAATTTCCACTGTTTGATTTTTGGTATTGTAGAAATAATCCTTTGCTATGCGTGGGTATTTGCTGGCTACCCTGATAAGCTCGTGATGCTTAAGAAGCTCAGCTGCCTCAGCTGGTCCACATACACACATGCGGCATTTGCCAAAGCCAAGATCTAAAACCTCATAGATGTTTCTGTTTTCTTCAAGAATAGTATCCTCTCCAACAACACCTATGTCTGCGGCTCCATATTCAACATAAGTTGGAACATCTGGTCCCTTTGCAAGGAAAAATCTAAGCTTCAGCTCTTCGTTTGTAAAAATCAGCTTCCTTGTATTAGGATCCTTCATTTCTTCACAGGTGATACCAATACTTTCAAAAAGCTCTAAGGTCTTTTTTGCTAAACGCCCTTTTCCAAGGGCAAAGGTTAAGTATCTTTCTTTCATCATTACACCTCATCAGTCATCCCATCAAGTGGGATTCTTTTTAGTGCTAACATTAACTGGTCAACAGTAATTGCAAATCCAATAGCAGGGGCTTCCTTGCCGAAATGACTAAGAAGTGTATCATATCTTCCACCCTTAACAAGTGGTTCCCCTACGCCGTAAGAATATCCAGTAAAGATTATTCCTGTATAGTATTTGTATTCAGAAATCATACCAAGCTCAAATGAAATGTAATCCATTACACCATTCTTACTTAACAGTTCATAAAGCTTTGTAAGATACTCCAAAGCATCATAAACCTTTTTATATTTCTTTGCTTTGTCAAGGTATGAATTCCATTCTTTAGGAGAATTCATTATCTTTCCTGTGATATCAAAAAGTTCTATCAGGCCTTTGCTGACCTCTGCCTGTTCTAATAATTCCTTAGCTCCAAAGAAATTCTTATTTGAAATAAGATTGATAAGCTTTTCTTCCTGAACATCATCTAAATTTGCTGCTTCAATAAGGCCACGTACTACATCTATATGGCCAACACCTATCTCAAATTCCTTAAGCCCTATCTTTTTTAACGCGTTTACAACGATTGTAAGAATCTCTGCATCAGCATCAACTGAGCTATCACCAATAAATTCGCAGCCAGCCTGAGTGCTTTCCTTTAAACGGCCTTGCAGACTGTGATAATTAATAAATACATTGCCTTCGTAGGAAAGCTTTACCGCTTCATCTGTATCAGAAAAATACATTGCTGCAGCACGAGCCACAGAAGGTGTTATATCAGGCCTGAGAACCAAGGTGTTTCCATCCCTATCAAAGAATTTAAACATCTCATTAGATTTGCAGGAACCTACCTCCTTTGAGAATGTATCAAAATATTCAAAGGTTGGTGTAGATATTGGCATATAGCCAGAATCCTTAAAGCACTTTCTAAGATTGTAAAGTGCCTCTAAACGCTCCTCGTATTCGCTGTTATAAATGTCTCGAACTCCCTCTGGAGTATGTAAAGTTAAATTTTTCATTTTCTCACCTCGCACTTTAGTGTGATAAAGAACTAAAGTTATTATACTTAAAAACCGCCTCAAAGTCAACATAAGGCTTTGAGGCGGTAATTTAAAGACATTTTATGCAATTTTATTTTAGATAATACTAGTTTGAAATGTCGCTACAAACTTTATCTTTGCCTTTATCCTTGGCAAGATATAAAAGTTCATCAACTCTATCAATAGTAACAAGTGCTTCTTCATTAGGTTTATGCTTTGTCACACCGAGACTAACTGAAATATGATTCTTATCAATAGGTAACCCCTTAATATTAGCTCTTATTCCTTCTGCAATATCAAGGATTTTATCATCTGAATAGTCACTTGCGAAAATCATAAATTCTTCTCCACCCCAACGTCCAACTTTTACATTAGGAAGGACAGCGATTTCATTAAGTAGATATTCAGACAGGATTTTTAAGGCATTATCCCCTTCGCTATGACCAAAAGTATCATTAACCCGTTTAAAGTCATCAATATCGAACATAATTAAATGCCAATTGTTGTAGACTCCATCATTATTATTAGTTGCATCAATGATAATCTGTTCTATAGCACCACGATTAAGAAGCCCAGTAAGAGTATCATGTGATGATTTATAAAGCATCTCTGTTAGCTGCTCATTTTTTTCCATCAGCTCTTCTGTAATAGTATTGATAAATACAGCAAGCCTATGAGTCAGGGACATATTAGAGCCATAGTTATATTCATTAATGTCTACATTTGGTTTGCTAAGAATTGGGCCTTCTCTCATAGCTACCAATACTACAGAAAGATTGTTAAGTACAGTTGTACCTTTAAACCTTAATATTTCACCTAAGGCACTAAAGCCAGTGGTTTCAACATATTTAGACATTTCGGATATTTCAATATCATAATTATCATTCCAAAACAGCTTGCGACCCATACAATTAACAATATACATGGCTTGAGGTGCGAATTCTAAAGCCTTTATTACAGTTTCTTTAGTATGATTCATAATTCGTCTAGGTTCGCCGTAGCTGATGCGAATCTTAGCTCCCTGAGGGATATTTGTAGACATACGAATAGAGCCGTCAGCATTAACAGATTTAGCATGACGAATATAGGTGGTAGATTCGTCCACCTGTACTTCCCAAGGAAATTGTAATGCATCATAAAAGAAATTACTGTCCTTGTGAATGTGAAGATAATGATTGTATACATCGTATGCAGGCTTGCCATCCAACTCGTACACAACGTCCCCTTCGGAGCGTGTAACCGTAAGCGGATAACCGATTGCCTTCCAACCAAACATTCTATCTGTATACATATGCAGTTCCTTACCACTGTATAGTACACAGGCAGAACTATCCTTGCTATAGCCAAAATCATCAGCAAATATAAAAGCTTTTTGAAAATCATCACCAACAGCGACGCTTCCAAATACCTCTATGTTTTCTGAAAGCTGATCTATATATTCCCTGGCTGCCTCTAAAGGCTGATATGGAGCTGCTGTAATAATTTCTACACCTCTTAAATCTGGTGTCTCCTTTGCCATATTAAGAAGGTCATCCATCTCCACCTGATCCTTGATGGCATAATAAGGACAAATCTCAACTCTGGTATCAGGATCCTCGAAAACCATTGCAGAAACTACAATCTCATGATCACACATAGTGCCATTAAAGATTTCCCCTGTTGCACTGCAACCAATTACAGGAATATCTGGATAGAAAAAAGCTAAAACCTTTCTCACTTCATTTGTTTTATTAATATTGTCCTGCATATTAAATGGAACAAATACATGGAATATTGCAGCACAATCTTTAATATCCCAGCGTGTTATTGTTTGTGTAAAAAATTTGTTAAATGTCGTTTGTAAAAGCTTCATGTCTATACCCCAAAACACATAATATTTATGTTTATATTATAAATGTATATTAATTTATTTGTCTATAAACTTCTAATGTTTATTGTTAAATTTCCTGTATTACTTTCTTGAACCTAAATCAACATTAATCATATCAAGATATGGAACCAGTAGATTTGGCTTTGTAGTGAAGAAGTATTTTTCTTCTAACTCTTCAATTCTAAAACTTTTTCTACCGCCCTCTTGCATTCTATCCCAAAATACCTTTAGTTTCTCATAGGTAAGATAATAATATAAATCTCTTTCGCTAAAGAAAATAAGAATGAACGCCAACCCATCCTGCTTCTCCCATTTTCCCATGAAATCAATCTGATGGGCATGGATATTTTGAAGGGGAAATGTGTCCTTATTACATTCCTTTGCATCAAAGCATACAGGAATTCCCTGTATAGCGCCTACATAATCTACTGTAGATTTCTGGTCAAAATAAGCAAGGGTTATATGGCCCTTTTTATCCATATCAATTGGTGTTATAGGTGTTGGAATTTTTTGAATGAGGGCTAAGCCGTTTTCGGCATAGACCTCATTAGTTTTATTTATGAATTCTTCGAATGTGGAACCACGAAGACCTCTAGATTTATATGTAGCCATTAAACTCCCCCGGAAGTTCACAGACATATTTTCTACCATCTGCGAATTCTATTGAATAAGCATGTAGTAGCTGTCCTCTTACCTTCTCCCTTTTATTTATTATCGTATTTCCGTATTTATTATCACCTAAAATAGGATGACCTATTGAAGCAAGATGTGCTCTGATTTGATGGGTGCGTCCTGTAATAAGATGAATCTCAAGTAAAGTAAAATCATCGCCTATATGAGATATAGGTTTGTATGCTGTTTTAATTGGCTTAGAATCCTTTGTTTCATTCTTAGTAATAGAAACCTTGTTAGTAGCTTCATCCTTTGATAAGAAGCCATCTATCTGCTGTTCATCATCTATCCTGCCTAAAACTACAGCCCTATAAAGTTTTTTACAGCTACGTTCCTTTAAAGCTTCTCCAAGAGTTTGAGCTGCCTTAAGAGTTTTAGCAAATAAAACAATGCCTGATGTGTTTCTATCAAGTCTATTACACACGCTAGGATGAAAATGCTTGAAGCTTTCTTCGCTAAGTTCACCCTTTGCAATCATATATGAAATAGCCATTTCATTAATAGAAACGTCTGATGGTGAATCCTTCTGAGATTTGATACCTGCAGGCTTATTAATGATAATCATATCATCATCTTCAAAAACCACCTTGATATCATGTGAAACTTCCTTTAAGGAATAATAAAGTTCGTCTCGCTCACCAGCTCCTGTCATCTTGGCATAGGTTTCATCAGAAAACCAAATTTTGACAACATCGCCTGTATTAAGTTTTTCAGTACCATCAGCCTTTTTGTCGTTAAGTGTGATGTTCTTCTTTCTAAGCATCTTGTAAATAAAACTAGTGCTAGCCTCTGTAAGAACACGTTTTAAATACTTATCAAAACGCTGATTACTATCGTTTTCTTCTATTCTTAGTTCTTTCATTTGGTCTACTTTGCTTTCCAGAATTCTTATTTCTGGTATTTTTATTATTCTTTACAGAATCAGATTTCTTAGAAGCGTTCTTCTTAGAATCATTCTTCTTAGAATCGTTTTTCTTTGAGTCAGTCTTCTTGAATTCCTTACCCTTAATTTTTCTAGGTGGAATCAGGCATTCCTCTCCAAATCCTATTAAATCTTCACGACCAGCTTTGATTAAAGCTTCCTTAACCAAATCATAGTTTTCTGGTCGCTTATACTGAATAAGAGCACGCTGCATAGCCTTTTCATGAGGATTCTTGCAGATATATACAGGCTTCATATCTCTAGGATCGATTTCTGTATAGTACATTGTTGTAGAAATTGTACTAGGTGTTGGGTAGAAATCCTGTACCTGTTCTGGTGACAAATGATGATCACGCAAATACTCAGCCAAAGCTATAGCATCATCAAGAGTACTACCTGGATGTGAGCTCATAAGATACGGAACAAGGTACTGCTTTAAGCCAAGCTCCTTGTTAATCTTAGCGTATTTATCACAAAAACTATTGTAAACAGAAATATCTGGCTTACCAAGGTAACTAAGAACATTGTTTGAAATATGCTCTGGAGCAACCTTTAGCTGTCCACTGACATGATATTTACATAGGTCGCGAAGGAATGTATCGTCCTTGTCATACATAACATAATCGAATCTAACACCTGAACGAACAAATACCTTCTTCACCTTTGGAAGCTTTCTAAGCTTAGTAAGAAGGGCTACGTAATCCTTGTGATCTACCTCTAGGTTAGGACATTTAGTTGGGAATAGACACTGTCTATTTGTGCATACACCCTTTGTAAGCTGCTTCTTACAAGATGGATTTCTAAAGTTGGCTGTAGGGCCACCAACATCATGAATATAACCCTTAAATTCAGGATCCTGAGTGATAAGCTTTGCCTCATTAATAATAGATTCATGGCTTCTAGACTGTATAATTCTTCCCTGATGGAAAGTAAGTGCACAGAAATTACATCCACCAAAGCATCCTCTATTGCTAATAAGAGAAAACTTTACTTCCTTGATAGCTGGAATGCCTCCATCCTTTTCATACATAGGATGATAGGTGCGCATATATTCTATGGCATATACATCGTCCATCTCTTGTCGGGTAAGTGGTTTCTGTGGCGGATTTTGAACTACAAACATAGCTCCATCATAGGTTTCTACAAGCTTTTTTGCAGTAAATGCATCCGTATTTACGTATTGAGTATAGAAGCTCTTTGCGTATGTTTTCTTATCAGCCTTAATCTCTTCATAGCTTGGCAGTATTATTCCGTCTTCAGTAAAAGCCTTATCCCTTGTCTTAAAAACAGTACCATCTATGTATGTGATATCCTTAACATCCATTCCAGATGCAAGGCAATCTGCAATCTCTATAACAGAACGCTCTCCCATTCCATAAGAAATCAAATCAGCTCCTGAATCAAGAAGAATTGAACGACGTACCTTGTTTGACCAATAATCATAATGAGCAAGACGTCTTAGGGAAGCTTCTATACCACCTATAATTATTGGCTTTTTCTTATATGTATGTCTTATTAAATTACAATAAACTACAGTGGCATAATCAGGTCTTAGACCTATTTTGCCTCCAGGAGAATAGTTATCATAATCTCTTCTATGCTTTGAAACACTGTAGTGATTAACCATGGAATCCATATTTCCCGCACTAACAAAAAAGCCAAGACGTGGCTCTCCTAAAATATTTATAGAATTATCATTCTTCCAATCAGGCTGTGCTATAATTCCAACGGAATATCCATGTAATTCAAGAAGGCGGCAAATAATTGCCGCCCCAAATGAAGGATGATCCACGTAAGCATCGCCACAGACATAAACAAAGTCTAGTTGCTTTATGCCACGTTCATCCATATCTTTTCTACAAACTGGTAAAAACTTTTGCATATAAATCTACTCTTTATTAAAAAATTGCTCTGGTATATCAAGAGCTGGAATATCCTCATCATCATTTGACGATGGAGCCTCAGCTTGCTCGAAGCTTGTATCAGCAGCTGCTGCCTCTCCTGTAGAATCTAAACTTGCAGCAGGATCAGAATCCCCATCATTTAATGAATCAGGAACAAGTGCTGCTCTGTTTCCATTAACAGTATCAAGGTATACCTGCATAGTGTTAAGAAAAGCTTCATCACGTGCTCTAGTAGTCTCGATAGAATTAGCAAGGATTGTCTGAATATTTGCAAGAAGCTCGTCAGTATAAGCAATAGCTCCCATACGAATATTGTTAGCATCCTCTGTTGCTCTATCAATCTTTTCCTGAGCATTCTTCTGAGCAATCAAAATGACCTCATTAGCCTGCGCGTATGCCTGTTGCATAATCTGATGTTCAGAAACAAGCTCATTTGTCTGAACCTGAGCCTGGCTTATTATTTCATCTGCCTTAGCCTTAGCATCAGCAAGAATCTGCTCTCGATTAGCAATCATTCTTTGATATTTCTTAATTTCTTCAGGAGTCTTTGTTCTAAGCTCCTGGATTAATGACTCTAACTCATCTCTATTAACAACAATTTTGTTTGTTGAAAATGCAGATGGCTTGCAATCATCAATGTATGCTTCAATCTCATCGATGATATCTTCGATTTTACTTGTACTTGCCATGTTATTACTTCTCCTTATTGTTTATTTTGGCTTCTATGAGAGGTATAACCTGTGCTGGAACAAATAGGCTGATATCTCCTCCATAAGATGCAAATTCCTTAACAACAGTAGAGCTTAAATAAGCATATTTTAAGGATGTGGTCATGAATATAGTCTCAAGCTGAGGATACTGAACTCTGTTGGCATGAGCTAACTGAATCTCATTTTCAAAATCAGTAACCGCTCTTAGACCCCTAATTATAACCTGAGCATCTTTTTCTTTTGCAAAATCAACTAATAAACCTTCAAAACATTCCACACGAACGTTGTCTAAATTTTCAGTCAATTCCTTTATCATACTAACACGTTCATCGATGGAAAACAACGGATTTTTTTGCTTGTTATTTAAAACTCCCACAATCAACTCATCGCAAAGCTTACTTGCTCTAGTAATAATATCTAAGTGCCCAAAAGTGATAGGATCAAAGCTTCCGGGATAAATTGCTCGTTTCATTTTACGCCTTCTTTAAGAATATATGTTTATTCGTTTTGTAAATTTTTTCTTTTGTAATTTCGTAACCTAAATCTGTTACATAATCAAAGCTTGTATTAAGGCTGGCTTCCACAATGATAAGGGTATAATCATCTATGTAGGATTTATCCTTAAGTTGCTCTAATACCTGCTTTTCTATAAGCTTATCGTAAGGTGGGTCCATAAAAACTATATCAAAGCTTTCATGGTTATTTAAATTATTAAGCGCCATGGAAATATCAGTCTTAAGCACTGTAGCCTTATCAGTAAGCTTTGCTTTTATAAGATTCTTTTCTATACAATCATAAGCTTTTTTATCTTTCTCTACAAAGACAGCTTCTTTTGCACCTCTGCTGAGAGCTTCTATACCTATCTGCCCACTACCTGCAAATAAATCTAAGAAATTAGCATCCGGTAAATCAAAAGCAATCATATTAAAAAGAGTTTCTTTTATTCTATCTGTGGTAGGACGTGTGTCCATCCCCTCAGGCGCCTGCAGATTTAATCCACGATTATTTCCTGCTATTACTCTCATGCCATCACCTTTATTTTATCCATACATTCAGCTAATAGATTAAGAGCTTCCTTTGCAGCAGCAGCCCTAACCTGGCTTCGGTCTCCATTGAGATGTAATTCCTTAACAATACAATCATTGTCAGAATAAGCACAACCAATGTAAACAAGCCCAACAGGCTTAAGCTTAGTACCTCCAGTTGGTCCTGCAATGCCTGTAGATGAAAGACCAAAGGTAGCATTTGCCACCCTTCTAACACCTAATGCCATTTCTGTAGCTGTTTCTTTACTAACTGCACCTACACTGTTAAGTGTGTCAGCAGATACACCTAGGTTCTTCATCTTGGCCTCGTTAGAATATGTAACATAGCCTTCATTAAAACAATCAGAAGCTCCAGAAACATCTACAATAGAGCTTGCAATAAGACCTCCGGTACACGATTCCGCAGTAGCAACTGTGTAATGATTGCTACAAAGCTCGTTAATCAAAGTAGCTGCATCCATGATTATTTTTGCTCCTTAAGAACATCACTATTCTGATAAATATAAATTACCAGTGAAAGTACTGTAAGAATAAGTGAAATCCAAATGAAAATCTGTCCTAATACCTGAAGCCATCCAAATGGAAGGTTGGCAACAAGAATGATTATCATGATCATCTGAGATACAGTCTTAAGCTTGCCAAAAATATTAGCTGCTATAACAACGCCATTTTCAGCTGCAATTAATCTGAATCCTGAAATAATAAATTCACGTGCAACAATAATAATTACTATCCATGCATATAGCTGGCCAGTAGATATTAAACAAATCATTGCTGAACAAACCAAAAGCTTATCTGCAAGTGGATCCATAAACTTACCAAAGTTAGTAACAAGGTTGTATTTACGAGCAATCTTGCCATCTAACATATCTGTTAAAGAAGCAACAATAAAGATAAGATCAGCAATAATACGAAGTGCTAAACTTTCAGGGTTTATTAGCAAAAATAAAACAAAGAAAGGAATAAGTACAACTCTAAAAAGTGTAAGTTTGTTAGGTAAATTCATTTCTTTTAAATTCATAGCTTTACATCTCCTATTAAATCGTATTCATCATAACCTGTAACCTCAACATCAACAAATTGACCGCTTACAAGTTCGGTGTCACTGTTTACAAAAATAAAACCATCAACACTAGGTGTATCTCTGTAGGTACGTCCTATAAAGACTCCGTCCTCAGGAAGCTTTCCTTCGATAAACACCTTAAGTACACGACCGATATATTTCTCATTATTTGAAAGAGAAATATTCTTTTGGCAAAGCATAACTTCATCCTGCCATTTTAATTTAAGCTCATCATCTACCTGATTATCCATTGTAGCTGCAACTGTGCCATCTTCCTTAGAATAAGCAAACGCACCCAGTCTATCAAAGGACATGTCCTTAATAAAGGTAAGCAGCTCCTGATGCATGGCTTCAGTCTCACCTGGAAATCCACAAATAAGTGTAGTTCTAAGTGAAATATCAGGCATTGCAGCTCTTAGTCTTGCAGCTATATCCATGATATCCTTTTTATTGGTCTTACGCCCCATCTTTTTAAGGATATCATCATTACAATGCTGAATAGGCATATCAATGTAATGGCAAATCTTATGCTCTGATGCCATACATTCAATTAAATCATCTGTGATTTCTTCTGGATATGCATAAAGAATCCTAATCCATTCAATGCCTTCTATCTTACAAAGCTCATGTAAAAGCTTCGTTAAAGATTTCTCACCATAAATATCAATTCCATAAACGGTAGTCTCCTGAGCTACAAGAATAAGCTCTTTAACACCGCCTTCTGCAAGGGCCTTCGCCTCTGCAATAAGAGCTTCCATTGTAACTGAACGATAATTGCCTCTAATATAAGGGATTGCACAATAAGTACATCTTTTGTTGCATCCCTCAGCAATCTTAAGATAGGCATAATGTCCACCTGTGGTAAGAACTCTTCTGCCATCCCTTGGCAGACCAACAAGCTCTTTTTTGAATACAGGCTTCTTGCCATTCTTTTCAAGGACAATATTAATAGCCTTAACAAGCTCATCGTAAGAATTAGTACCGATGATTGCGTCTACCTCAGGTAAATCCTTAAGAATCTCATCAGTAAAACGCTCTGCCAAACAGCCTGTAACTATAAGCCCCTGTAAATGACCATTTTCCTTGTATGAACCAAGGTCAATAATGGTCTGAATACTTTCTTCCATTGCATCAGCAATAAAAGAGCATGTATTAACAACAATTATGTCTGCTTCTTCCTCACTGTCACAGATACTAAAACCACTGTCAATCAAATCCCCCAGCATGTGTTCTGAGTCAACAAGGTTTTTATCGCAGCCTAATGAAACAAATAATACTTTCATAAATTAGTTGTTTGTGTCCTCGTTAATAATTTTAATAGCACCTTCATTAAGCTCGTTAACAGCGATAGAAAGTGGCTTTTCCCCTTTAGTATAATCGATAAGTGGTTCAGCACCATCAATAATCTGACGTGCGCGCTTAGCTGTAGCAGCAACGATTGTATAACGGCTGTTTACAACTGGCTCCTCACCTACCTCAACATTCTCATTTACCTTTTCCATAAGTTCTACATAAGATGGATGTATCATAATTAATTACTCCTTTCAAACACCTTTAATTCTTCTTGCATTTCTTTTATAGACGAGCTGTTTCTTTCAACTTTAAAATGCTCTGCCTGTATTATATTATGAACCTGATCTACAGCCTTTTCTAAAGAATCATTTACAATCAGGTAATCATACTGATTCATGTACTGAGATTCCTTACAAGATATTGCAAGGCGTTGTTTAATAACATCTTCTGTCTCAGTGCCTCTGCCAACTAATCTGTTTTCAAGCTCCTTAGCGCTTGGTGGCATTGTAAATAATAATAGTGCATCAGGATACATTTTCTTTACCTGAAGAGCACCCTGGATTTCGATTTCAAGGATAACATCCTTTCTACGCTCAATGAGCTGTTCTACATAAGCCCTTGGTGTGCCGTAAGAATTACCGTTAAATGTGGCATACTCTAAAAGCTCATTATTTTCAATCATTTTATCGAACTCTTCTCTGGTCTTAAAGAAGTATTCTCTGCCGTCCTTTTCCCCGGCGCGCATGCCACGGGTAGTAGCTGAAATAGAAAGATTGTAGTCATTTGGATGAGCCTCTAATAAGTGCTTCATAATTGTGCCCTTACCAGCCCCTGAAAAGCCTGAAAGAACAACAACAAGACCCTTGTCGCTTACCATTTATATTTCCTCCTTTGGTGGATTACCATTTATTCTAGTAGCAATTGTATCAGGCATAAGTGCAGATAAAACAACGTAATCATCGCAGATGATAACACACCTAGTGCGACGCCCCTGTGTGGCATCAATAATATTACCAGATTCCTTAGCGCCTGCAACAATTCTTTTGGCTGGCGCCGAATCAGAGGTAATCATAGATACAATCTTATTACTATTTACTATATTTCCAAAACCAATATTAACAAATGACATATTATTCTATATTTTGAATCTGTTCTCTAACCTTTTCAATAAGTGTCTTAAGTGTAATACCAATATCTGCTATTTCTACATCTGTAGATTTAGACAAAATGGTGTTAGCCTCACGATTAAGCTCCTGAGCAAGGAAATCAAGCTTTCTGCCCACTTCCTTATCAAGCTCAAATACTGAACGTGTCTCAGCAACATGGCTCTTTAAACGAACCATTTCTTCATCGATGCATACCTTATCAGCATACATGGTTACCTCTTGAGCTATGCGGCTTTCATCTATGTGATTGTCCTCTAAAAGCTCATGTATCTTAGTTGTAAGACGAGTCTTGTATTCTTCAATAATAACAGGACTGCGCTTTTCAAGCTTGTCAACAAGCACAAGCATCTCGTCCATCTTGGCAATAAGGTCTTCCTCAAGACGAGCCCCCTCCGCAATACGTGCATCAATAAACTGATTAATGCAATCTGAAAGAGCTGATAAAACCAATGACTTAAGCTCGTCCTCATCCGAGTCAGTTTCCTCTAGTTCAATCACATCTGGAAGACGCACAATATTACTTGCCTTTAAATCGTTATCGATGCCAAGCTTAGTTGCCATAGCTGAAATGGAATCAAAATATTCCTTAGCTATGATATCGTTAATTGACACCTTATAGCATGCATCAGAATGCTCATTTAAAGTGATGAAAACATCAACCTTTCCTCTGAAAATACTTTCGCTGATTTTGTTTCGAATAAGACTTTCTAAGAAATTGAGCTTCTTTGGAAGCTTGATATTCAAATCCAAATATCGGTGATTAACAGATTTCATTTCGATTGTGACACGGGCATTTTCATTTTCAGCAAAGCCCTTGCCGTATCCTGTCATACTACGTACCATAGTAGTCTCCTTAGAATTCGCGTATCAAAAAAGATAGATACACATAGTTGTTTTTAATTATAAATAAATGTATGATTATAGTCAATAACAATGAAGAAAGGCTTGATAAAAAATGGCACTAGATGGAATTTCTATTCATGCTCTTGTGCATGAATTTAACCAAAATTTATTAAACGGTAAAATAAATAAAATTTCTCAACCTGAGCGAGAGGAATTATTAATCACTGTAAATACTCCTGAGGGAAATAAGCGTCTACTTATTTCAGCTAACGCTTCTCTTCCATTTATGTATCTTACTTCTGATAATAAACCAGCTCCGGCTACAGCACCAGGCTTTTGCATGCTTTTAAGAAAGCACATTGGAGCTGGTCGTATTATTGAAATTGCTCAAATGGGCTTGGAGCGTGCTGTAAGATTTAAAATCCAGCACCTTAACGAAATGGGTGATATCACTTTCAAATACCTTTACGTTGAAATAATGGGTAAGCATTCTAATATCATATTCTGTAACGAAGATAATATGATACTGGATTCCATAAAACACATCCCATCTTCGGTAAGCTCTGTAAGAGAGGTTCTTCCTGGCAGAGATTATTTTATACCTACTCAGGAAGGCAAAATCAATCCTTTGGAAGCCACCGAAGATTTCTTTAAATCAACAGTACTTAAGAAAAGCGATTCTGTTTTCAAAGCTATTATGTCATCCTTCATCGGAATCAGCCCTACTATTGCCAACGAAATCTGCTACAGAGCCGGCATTGATTCTGATGTAAGCAACGCTTCGCTTTTTGATGAGCATAAGGATAGACTTTATAAGGAATTTGAATCCATTATCAATGATGTAAAAAATGATAATTATTACTACAATATCATCATCGATTCTGCAACAAACAAGCCTGTTGAATACGCACCACTTAAGCTTAGCATGTATGCAGATATGCAATCGAAAGAGCTAAGCAGCTTTTCCGAGGTTCTTGTAGAATTTTACGCAAAGCGCAATGCATATACAAACATACATCAAAAATCCGCTGATTTAAGAAAGATTATTTCTAACCACATTGAGCGAGCATCTAAAAAACTAGACCTTCAGCTTAAGCAGGAAAAAGATACTGCTAAAAGAGAAAAATATCGTATATACGGAGAACTTCTTCACACCTATGGCTACGAGGCAAAGCAAGGGGATAAATCAATTACTGTCATTAATTACTACAATAACGAAGAGCTTACTATCCCACTTGATGTTGATTTGACTCCATCAGAAAATGCCAAGAAATACTTTGATAAATACGCAAAACTTAAGCGTACAGCTGAGGCTTTAGAAACCTATATAGCTCAAAGCAGGCAAGAGCTTGAGCTTTTGCAATCAATAGAAGCATCCCTTAGTATTGCTGAAACTGAAACAGATTTATCAGATATCAGACGTGAATTAGTAGACCACGGTTTTATCAAAAAGCACACTGGTGGTAAAAAGGAAAAATCAAAAAAGAGCAAGCCTCTACACTTCATAGATGACAATGGTTTTGATATTTATGTTGGAAAAAATAACTACCAGAACGATGAGCTTACATTTAAGTTTGCCACTGGTAACGACTGGTGGTTCCATACCAAGAAAATTCACGGAAGCCATGTTATAGTAAAAACTAACGGCAAAGAGCTTCCAGATAGTACTTACGAATACGCAGCAGAGCTTGCAGCCTACTATTCTTCTGGCAGAGATTCTGACAAAGTAGAAATCGATTATCTACAAAAGAAGAATGTAAAAAAGCCCGCTAGCTCAGTAGCAGGCTTTGTAGTTTATTACACTAATTATTCTTTAATTGCAACACCAACACTAGAGCACGTAAAACTGGTCAGTGAGGAATGAATTTAATGTGGACCTAAGCTTAGGATGCTTTTCCAGGCTTGGGTCTTTATTTATTATATCATCTACATCCTTTGATGCCATTTCAAGTTCATCCTGGTCCTGATAGATGTCAGCTACTCTAAAGCTAAAATCACCGCTTTGTCTGACTCCAAACATATCACCAGGGCCTCTTAGCTTAAGATCCTCCTTCGCTATATAAAACCCATCGTTAGATTTAAGCATAATATTAAGGCGTTTTGATTGATTATCATCAGAGCTTTCATTCATAAGGATACAATAGCTCTGGGCGCTACCTCTTCCAACACGGCCTCTAAGCTGATGTAAGGCAGCAAGGCCAAATCTGTTGGCATTTTCAATCATCATTACAGTGGCATTAGGCACATTCACACCAACCTCCACCACAGTGGTTGATACCAAAATATCTATGTTATGTTCGGCAAAATCCTCCATTACCTGATTCTTTTCTGCAGGTTTCATCTTGCCGTGTAAAACACCAATGGAATAATTATCATTAAACCTTTCCTTCAGCTTCTTGCTATAGTCAATAACATTGGCAGCCTCAGTAGTTTCTGATGCTTCTACCAAAGGACAAATAATATACACCTGATGCCCTTTTTCAATCTCATCTGAAACAAACTTATAGGCAGTATTTCTCATGCTTTCTTTGATTACACAAGTCTTTATAGGAAGTCTGTTGGCAGGCATTTGCTTAATAACAGATACATGCATGTTCCCATACAAAATCATAGCAAGGGTACGAGGTATAGGAGTTGCAGACATTACAATAATATGAGGCTTATCTCCCTTAGAAGAAAGCTTATCCCTTTGCTGAACTCCAAACCTGTGCTGTTCGTCTGTAATAACAAGAGCAAGATTTCCAAACTGTCTGCCATCAGAAATCAAAGCATGGGTACCAATAATAAAGCATGCATCATTTTCATCTACTATCTTTTGCATTGCCTTTTTCTCAGATACCTTCATAGAGCCTGTAAAAAGCACAACAGGAATATCTATTCCAAAATCTTCACACCAGGTCTTAAATGACTCGAAATGCTGTCTTGCAAGCACCTCTGTAGGTGCCATGATAGCAGCTTGATATCCAGACAATGCCACATCAAGCATAGCAAGAAATGCCACTATAGTCTTACCACTACCAACATCCCCTTGAATTAAACGTTGGGTTATATATTCTCCTGACAGATCCTCGGTAATATCAGAAAGAACCTTTAGCTGGTCTTCGGTAAGTTCAAAGGGTAGTCTGTTTCGAAAATCATCAGTAAATTTATGGTGACTAATATTAAAGGTATTAGGATAAGATGCTACATTATTTTCCTGTAATCTGGAATTTAAGATAAAGAAAAACATTTCCTCATAAGCCAGTCTTCTTCTAGCCTTTACTAAATCCTCATAGCTATCAGGAAAATGATATGCATTTATAGCCTCACTATAAGATATAAAATCTCCCCTGGCCTCTATTTCAGCTGGCAGTCTATCATCACTTAGCCTACATCCATCTAAGGCGCTTCGCACAGTCTTGGTAACAAGATTATTACTTAGTCCCTTTGTTAGATGATATATGGGAAGAAGCTGTTTTTTTATTTCTTGATATTTTTCGGGAGTAAATATTAAAGGCTGAGATATTTTAAAACGCCCTTTATCTAGAATAAGCCTTCCGTAAAAAATATATATTTTCCCAGGTTCAAAATTGTTTCTAAGATAATTGGAATTAAACCAAACTAAATCAACAGGTATATCATCAACAAAAACCGTAGCAGACAAAATATCCATATGATTTCTTGATTTAAATACTTTAGGACTGGTTTTCATTCTACCGGCAACGCTAATCAAGGATTCAACAGAATCCCTATTAGGTACACTTGGCTCTGGATAAATTAAATAGGTGCGAGGAAAAAAAAGGAGTATATCCTCTATGGTATATACTCCTAACTTATTAAGTAATTTAGTTGTCTTTTCTCCAACACCTTTAATAGTGTCAATAGGTGATAACAACTCCATTTTATTACTCCGATTTACTCAACTGAAATGATGTATGCGTAAACAGCCTGGCCACCTTCAGAGATTTCAACCTCAAGGTCTGGATACTTCTCCTGTACCTCTGCACCAAGAGCCTCTGCCTTAGCCTGGTCACTGCCTTCGCCCCAATAAATAGAGATTACAGATGAATCCTCAGAAACCATCTGATCTACCATTTCCTTGAATGCAACATTGATATCGGCATTAACAGAAAGTAATCCTGAATCGCCCATACCCATCCAATCATCCTTCTTGATTTCCTTGTCATCGATGATTGTATCGCGTACAGCATAAGTAACCTGACCAGTCTTAACATTAGCAATCTCTTCTGTCATAGCTGCTTCATTATCTTCAACACTGGCATCTGCAGCAAATGAAATAAGTGCTGTGATACCCTGTGGAATTGTCTTTGTAGGGATAACTACAATCTTCTTGTCTTCACAAATAGCTGCTGCCTGATTTGCTGCAAGAATGATATTTTTATTATTTGGTAATACAAATATTGTCTTAGCATTAACCTTTTCAACAGCACTAAGAATATCATCTGTGCTAGGATTCATAGTCTGACCACCTGGAATCATGTAGTCACATCCAAGCTCTTTAAAGATTGATGTAAGTCCATCACCAGTAGCAATAGAAACAAATCCCATTTCCTTAGCAGGCTCAGTAAACTTAGGAGCTTCCTCCTTAGCATCACCCTCACTAGAGAAAACAACATTCTCAGAATCAGATTCTGTAATAGTTAAATCAGAAACCTTACCAGAAGCAAGCTTTTCAAGCTTAGCCTTAAGCTCTTTAATCTGATATGAAGCAAGTGGCTTCTCAGATTCGATTGTAAACTGAACAGCATACTTAGTAGCAGCTGGCTTAGCCTTAGGTACAGCTACTTCCTCTGCAGAATAATCTACTTCCTTACCTATAAGGGCATCATAAGCACCCTTAAGTACCTGTACAAGACCCTGTCCGCCTGAATCAACAACACCAGCCTGCTTTAAAACAGGAAGCATATCAGGTGTTCTGGCAAGTGTATCCTCTGCCTCTGCAATAACAGCCTCAGCAAACTCTACTACATCATCTGTCTTTGTAGCCATTTCAGCAGCCTTATCAGCTGCAGCACGTGCTACAGTAAGGATAGTACCTTCCTTAGGCTGCATAACAGCCTTGTAAGCTGTCTGAACTGCCTTTTCAAAAGCCTCGTTAAGTAAAGCTACATCAACCTCATCATGGCTGGAAATAACCTTTGTAAAACCTCTAAATAACTGAGATAAGATAACACCGGAATTACCTCTGGCGCCTCTAAGTGAGCCAGATGAAATAGCCTTTGAAAGTGTTTTCATATCTGGATTGTCAAGTTCCCTAACAGCATTAGCTGCTGACATAATAGTCATAGTCATATTTGTTCCTGTGTCACCATCTGGTACAGGAAAAACATTCAATTCATTTATCCATTCCTTCTTGGATTCAAGATTCATTGCTCCTGAAAGGAACATCTTCGATAACAAAGATGCATCGATTGTTTGGATCTCCACGTATAATTCCTCCTTAGTCAATAACTCTTACACCTTCAACGTAGATATTGATTGTATCTACTGTTAAACCAGTAAAAGATGATACCTTGTATTTTACTGTTTCAATGAGGTTCTCTGCTACAGCAGCAATACTAACGCCGTATGAAACAATAACATGAAAATCTAAAGAAATCGTGTTATCTTCTGCAACATTAACACTTATTCCATGATTTAAATAATCCTTCTTGAGAAGCTTCACCAAGCCGTCCTTCATATTAACAGCTGCCATACCTACGATGCCGAAGCACTCAACTGCAACTGAACCTGCATAGGTCGCAATTACATCTGTGTCTATAACAATTTTACCAAGCTCTGTTTCCATTTGACCTTGCATAACGTACCTCCAAAATTCGCATATTTAGTCATATTATGCAATCATTATATACTAAAGCAAAAAGAAAAGCCACCCTTTCGAGTGACTTTCAATATCGTGTCATGTAAGATTAAGCACGCTCAACCTTGCCAGAACGTAAACAAGAAGTACATACATATAACTTCTTAGGTGTTCCATTCACATTACACTTAACGGACTTCACATTAGACTTCCACATATGATTGGATCTTCTATGAGAATGGCTCACATTGTTACCGAAATGAGCGCCTTTTCCACAAACTGCACATTTTGCCATGATTGCACCTCCTTGTAATAATATTCAAAACAGCGTTACGTATTTACGCAACGATGAAATTATAGCAAAGCAATTGATAAATTGCAATGTTTTTTTACGCAAAATGCAAATAAATTATTTATAATCCTAATTAAAATAGGCATTAAACACTTTTGCCGCAAGAGGAGCCGCATATTTACTTCCATATCCTGCTCCTTCCATAATAACTGCTATAGCGAGCTTATCACCGCTATCATTTACAGCATATCCTACGAACCAGGAATGAGTAACGTTTTTATTTGTGGAATATTCTGCTGTTCCTGTTTTACCGTATACCTTTAAATCACCAAAATCTACATTATCAGCTGTTCCATCCATTACAACAGCTTCCATATATTCATTTAATAGCAAGACCTCTTCATCAGACAATAGCTTGCCATAGCTTTTAGGAGAAGTAGCACTTACAATATCTCCCTCCTCACTTACAAGCTTATCTGCCATGTAAGGCTCCATAAGTTCACCATTATTTGCTATAGCAGACACAAGCATACACATGTGCAAAGGCGAAACTGTAGTCTGCCCCTGGCCTATTGCAGTCTGGGCTACAATAGAATCTGATGTACTATCATCTATATCAAACTTTGATTTTCTAGTATTACCTAAATCTGCTGGCAAGGTTTCGTTAAATAATAAAGAATTAGCGGTACTTAAAAAAACTTCTCTATCAAGATTTACTCCCATATATGCATAGGCACTATTACATGAATTAGAAAATGCCTTAAGCAAATCCTCACTTCCATGAGCTTTCTTAGAGCTACAGTGAATTTTATAATCATCTACAGTGATAGAGCCCTTGCAATTATAATCGAAATAATCATCACCATCATTATCTCTAAGATACGCAATAGTCGTAACTATCTTAAAGGTAGAACCTGGTGGGTACGCTCCTGCAATAGCTCGATTAAGTAATGCTGAATTATTTTTTGTCTCGTCTGTAATAGCATCCCAGTTTTCAGCTATGGTATTTGGGTCGTAGTCTGGCTTAGATACCATGGCAATCACCTTACCAGTATCTGGCTCGATTGCAATTACGGCACCATCAAACATATCAAGCCCATCGTAAGCTGCCTTTTGAGAATCATAATCAAAGGTGGTATATAGACTGTCTCCCGGGCTTTTTATTCCACTTAAGGTGTTATTAATCTGTTCATCCAGTGAAATATGGCTCTTTAATAAATCAAATGAATAACTGGCCTCTAAGCCTGACATTCCCTTTCCAACATATCCTACACTGTGGGAAAACAGCCTGTCATCAGGATATTTTCTATATTCATTATTTTCATCATCGGTTTTGGTTTCAGCGATAATGTGGCCATCTGCTGTATAAATGCTGCCTCTAGTTACATCATCTGTAAAAACGGAAAATCTGGAATTGTAGGAATTATAAATAAAATCCTTAGAGCCTACCTGTACAAAATAGCCCAAGAAAACAGCCATTGCCACAAATACAACTGTAAATAAGGCTGCAACTACATATATCTCTTTTCTTATAGCCTTTTTAGTATTTCTTTCTTTAGTCATATCTTCTGCCTTTATTATCAATATAAAACAAGTCGTTAGAACATTCTGCTATATAAAAGCAAATGAACATGGAAAGCAAGGAGCTTCCACCATAGCTAATAAATGGAAGTGTTACACCTGTAGAGGGAATAAACTTTATAACACCACCAATATTTAAGATTGTTTGAATAGAAAAGATAATAGCTATACCATTAACAACCAACATATAGAAGCTTTCTTCACAATTAAAAGCCACATTAAACAATTGCAAGCAAGTACACATCAAACAAATAATAATACATATTGCCGCGATAGTTCCCAGCTCTTCTGCCATGGCAGCAAAAATAAAATCCTTTGTAACTACAGGAATCTTTGTAGGCTGGCCTGCTGTAAAGCCAGAGCCAATCCAGCCACCTGTTCCAATAGCAAATAAAGATTGCGAAATCTGATAGCCCTTATCGTCCACTACGGAAAGTGGGTCAGACCAGGCAATAAATCTGGACTGTATATGAGGAAATAAATTGTATGCAAGAATGCCGCCTATGGCAGCCACACTAATCTCAAGCCCTAGCACTATATAATTTTTGTAGGCTATAAATATAAGCAGTACATAGGCAACAAGAAAGATTAATGCTGTTCCTAAATCTTTAGAAAGCACAAGGATAATCACATGTGAGCCAGCACCAATAGATGCAAACAAAAAGCCTCTAAAATCCTTGTAGGTTACAATGCATCCACTAATAAAAAATAAAAATGACAGCTTTACAAACTCACTAGGCTGAATACTGATGTTGCCAAAAGATAAAGATAGTTTTGCCCCGTATTCAACCTTACCTGCAAGGCTTACAATTAAAAGTAATATAATGCCTATTGCAGCAAAAACATACATAAAACTTTCGATTCTTTCAATCTGGCGAAGTATCATAATTACTATTATAGATATAATTAACGAAACTATCGCAAATACGAATTGCCTAATAGCCATTCCCTGGCTTAACCTTTCAAGAAAGGTAAAACTTAAGGTAAGAAAAAACAGCATATTATTAATTAATGCTTTAGACATAGGATAAGTAAGCTTATTAAGAGAAATACCAATAAGTGCAAACAACAAAAGCTGTCCTGCAAGTAAAAATAAATATATACTGTCTTCTCTGACCAAATACAGAATTATGGAAGTATTACATAAAAACAAAACAACCATAACTGATTGAATGGTAGACATAACACTTCCAAAGACTTCACTGTTTTTAAATTCGAATATCTGAATAATGTCAATAAAAGTAAAAGCCAGTACAAATGCCAGCAATGTAATTCTTGAAAAGGAAATAAGTACACTAACCAAAACTATTCAACTCCTCTTTTTAAATGTCCTTTAGTATAGTCTTCCTTATATGTAAAAGGTTGGTTTTGATTAAAGACTTTATCATATAAGTCTAGGATATTGCGGACCTCATTAGCATCCTCAATAGTAAAATCTAATCTAAGAGCTTCTAAATTAAGTGAAAGTATATCATCTCTTAAGTCAAATGCAATATATCTCTTGCTGTTATAAATAGTGTTATAGCAATAATCGCAATTGCAAACCACTGATAAATTCTCATTTTTTCTATCTACGATAGTAATCTGTTTGTTTGATTTATTGCATCCAATAGTGTTTTTTACTGTACAGTTAGCAGTAATCATCATAGGAATTCTGCTGTATACAATCATCTGAGAGCCTTGATTATTACGGTGTTTAAGCTCTTTAAGGGACAGCTCATAAGGCAAGGTACTTCTAGTAAAGCCATTTGCCTTAAAGCCATTTACGCTTCTATTATTAAAGCTATATAGCCTATGATCAAGAATAATCTTTTCTTTAGGGTAGTCCTTATTTACAAGCATTCCAAGCTCATCAAAGGAAGCAGCAACTACGCCATCTGCCTCATCACTTAATTCTAAGGATGAAATATATTCATCTCTTAAAATTGCAGGCAAATAAATATAAAGCTTTCCATTAAATAGTTTTTTTGCCTCCTTAAAAAGCTTAGTTGGAACAGCAATACTATCGACGAAATCAAATTCACTAGCTGCTTTAATTTGCTCTATAGTAGTGGCCGTAACAAAGCAATTTGGATGATTTGAAAATCCTGCCTTAGCATCTTCTTTAAGCGCCTTAAATGGAAGTATTCTTTTATTTGAAGAGCCTAATAGATTATTTGTAAGTGCTTCTATAGCTTCTCTTCTTGCATTTTTTATTACAGATACAGGTAGGAATATTCCATCATCATAATCAATATGCAGCTTATTAATAGTAAAACATGTATTGCCAAGACCAGATACTGCCTTTTCAATATCCTCTTTTGTGGCAGACCTGTTATTGGCTTTTTCAATTATGTTAGATGAAGCAGTACCCATATTTCCATTTTCATCAGTGAATGTAACTGTAAATTCCTTTCCAAGAAGGGCGCTGACTTTGCAATCTAACGGAATTTTCTTTTCAGGAAATTCTTGAGCTGGATTGTCTGATTTAGTATGGGATGGAGCTTCAAAGGTAATCATATCTGGCCCATTATGTTCCTTTAAGTATAAAGATGTAAATCCACTTCTATTTCCAAAATCAAGAAGCCTTTTTATATCCGCTTCACTAACCTGATAATTCTTGGCTCCCTTGTATAGGTATTCATCTAAATAATGTCTGTAGACACTGACAACACCTGTGGCATACTCTAGCTGCTTCATTCTGCCTTCTATTTTAAAGGACATAACTCCTGCATCTATCATTTCAGGCAAATATTCTATAGTACAAAAATCCTTTGGAGATAAGATATAGTTGCCCTTTTTATTAAGCTTTTTGCCATTTTCATCAAAAGCTTCGTAAGGCAGGCGGCAAGGCTGGGCACAACGGCCTCTGTTTCCAGAACGTCCTCCTAAAATAGAGGACATTAAGCACTGTCCTGAATAGCATACGCAAAGCGCCCCATGAATAAAGCTTTCTATTTCAAGATTAGGGCAAGCCTCATGTATTTTAGCAATTTCTTTAAGGGATATCTCTCTTGCTGTAACAATTCTGCTGGCACCAAGATTTTCAAAAAACTCAGCTCCATATTTAGTACAAAGGCTGGCCTGGGTACTAACGTGAATATGGGTATCAGGAAAATATTCTCTTATAAAATTAAAGACGCCAAAGTCCTGAACGATAAATGCATCTATACCGTTTTCTACATAAGCCTTTAGATATTCGTATAGCTGTCCTTCTATCTCAGTATTCTTAAGAAGAGTGTTTACTGTAAGATATGATTTGACACCATGAAGATGACCATATTCAATGGCCTCTTTAGCTTCATCAATAGTAAAATTCTTAGCATAAGCCCTGGCGCCGAATAAATCGCCACCAAAATAGACAGCGTCTGCACCTGCATTAACTACAGCCTTATATATTTTTAAATCACCAGCCGGCGAAAGTAATTCTAACTGATTCATAAATACCTCTTGTAAAAAATAAGGGTCCCTTTCGGGACCCCATAATTAGTTATCTGTAATTGAACCTAAAAGAGCATCCTCTAATGATGCTTCAAGCTTAGTCTTATTAAGTAGGAGCTCCTTATTTTCTGACTCAAGCTTTTCGATAGTCTCTTCTAAGGTTTGTGTCTTTAGCTGTGCTGAAATTAAATCATGCTTAAGATTATAAATCTCTTTATCACGAATATCTAAATCTGACTCAAGGGATTCAACCTTTGATTTAGCCTTAAAATAATCATCAGCGATATTAAGTTCAAGTAATGTTGCCTTTAAATCTGCTGAAATACGTTTATAATCATCAATTGAATTAAACTCTTCGAGCTTAGAATTGATGTAATTGGCTACCTTCTGAAGATACTCTTCTTCCTCGTAGCCGCTTAATGTATAAACTTTTCCGCCTATAAGCACCTTTGCGCTCTTTTCGGAAACCATATACTATCCTCCCGCTTAAAATTCAAGTTTAATTATAACTTTCTTCAAGGATAAAAACAAGATTTCTTAATTAGTTTATAATACATTTTCTGGAATAGGCATACCAAAATGTTCGTAAGCTTCTTTTGTGGCAACCCTTCCCTTTGGAGTTCTGATAATAAGCCCATGCTGAAGCAAATATGGCTCATATACATCCTCAATAGTACCGGAATCCTCTCCTACTGTAGCAGCCAAATTATCAAGACCTACAGGACCCCCTCCAAAACGTTCGATAATAGCAAGCAATATGTTTCTATCATTATTATCAAGACCAAGTGTGTCTACCTCTAAAGAATCAAGTGTTGCAGCAGCAACTTCCTTTGAGATTCTTCCATCATATCTTACCTCAGCGTAATCCCGAACACGCTTGAGGTATCTGTTGGCAAGACGTGGTGTTCCTCTGGACCTAAGAGCAATCTGGTAAGCCCCCTCATAATCAATAGGCGCATTTAGCTTTGCAGCAGAAGCTGTAACTATTGTAGATAGCTCCTCTGGAGTGTAATAATCCATGTGGCCAATGATTCCGAATCTATCTCTTAGTGGAGCTGATAAAAGTCCTGGGCGTGTTGTTGCACCGATAAGTGTAAATCTAGGTAGCTTAGTGTGTATGGAGCGAGCTGTAGTGTCCTTGCCCATTACAATATCAACAGCAAAATCTTCCATTGCTGAATAAAGAGTTTCCTCTACAGGCTTAGAAAGACGATGGATTTCATCAATAAATAGAATATCTCCGTCCTTAAGAGTCATAAGAACAGCTACAATCTCACCTGGGATGGTGATAGCCGGGCCTGATGTAACCTTTATGTTAGAGCCCATCTCCCCTGCCACAATGCCGGCAAGAGTAGTCTTACCAAGACCTGGTGGGCCATATAAAAGCACATGGTCTAAAGCATCTCCTCTGTTTTTAGCTGCCTCAATATAGATTTTCATATTCTCCTTGACCTTATTCTGACCAATATACCCATCAAAAGATTTAGGCCTAAGAGCATTATCATTTACAAGATCTTCATGACTTGCAATTGTTGATGTTATCTGTTTGTTAGTAAGCATTTTTCAACCCGCCTATTTATAAGAATGACATCTGCTTCAATGTATCGGAAAGCAACTGTTCTGTAGTTGTAGAATCTGTAATTGTCATTTTATCAAGTGCCCTGGCAGCATTGCTTGCAGAATATCCTAAAGCAACTAAAGCCTCCAGAACCTCTTCCTTAACCGTATTAGAAGCTGCAGGCTTAGCACCTGATAAATCAGATGTAATCTTGGCCTCAAAGGCACCAATAATATCTACCTTATCCTTAAGATCTATAATGACTCTCTCTGCTGTTTTCTTACCTACACCAGGTGCAGCAGCAAAGGCCTTGGCATCACCACCTGCAATAGCAAACTGAATATCAGAAACAGTCATAGAGCTAAGTATTGCAAGTGCTCCCTTTGGGCCGATTCCACTAACTGAAAGAAGAAGCTCAAACATCTTAAGCTCCTCCTTATCATAAAATCCATATAAAGTAAGAGAATCCTCTTTAGGAATAAGCTTAGTGTTAAGTTTAACCTCTGAACCAATGTTAGGTAACATTCTGATTGTGTTCATGGATGAACTGACACTGTAGCCTATCCCATTATTCTCTACAACAACAATATTTTCATCAATATCTGCAAGTGTTCCTCTAATATATGCAAACATTGGATATTCCCCCTTGTGATTTTTAGGCTAGCTCTCCTATAAAGTAGAACCCTTTACAACAGTTTAACCTAACCTTAACAATTTTTCCAATCATAGATTCATCTCCAGGGAAATGAACTGTAACATTATTAGCAAGCTTGCCAGAAACAAGTGAAGAATCCTGCTCATTTACTTCTTCAACTAACACTTCCTGTGTTGTACCTTCTAATGCCTTAACCTTTTCGTGACCGTGCTTTTGAACAAGGGCAAGCAGTCTATCGAATCTATCCTTAACTACATCCTCTGGCACCTGATTATCCATAGATGCAGCAGGTGTACCTGTACGCTTAGAATAAATAAATGTAAAGGCGCTATCGTAGTGTACCTTATCTACAACATCCATTGTCTCAAGGAAATCCTCTTCTGTCTCACCTGGGAAGCCTACAATAATATCTGTTGTAATGGCAACATCCGGAATACGTGCTCTAAGCTTTTCTACAAGCTCAAGATAATGCTCCTTAGTGTAGCGTCTGTTCATCTTCTTAAGGATTTCTGAGCTACCTGATTGAAGTGGTAAATGCATGTGATGGCATACCTTAGGAAGCGTAGCCATTGCTTCAATCAAATCATCAGATAAATCCTTAGGATGAGGTGTCATAAAGCGGATACGCTTAAGTCCTTCAATATCGTTAACCATTCGAAGTAAATCTGCAAAGGTAACCTTTTCATCAAGGCCTACGCCGTAGGAATTAACATTCTGACCAAGAAGCATAATCTCTACAACGCCATCAGCAACTAAAGCTTTAATCTCGTTTATAATATCCTCAGGCTTTCTAGAGCGCTCCCTACCTCTTACATAAGGAACGATGCAATATGTACAGAAATTGTTACATCCAAAGCTAATGTTTACACCGGACTTGAATGGGTACTTACGAGAGATTGGAAGATTCTCTACAATCTTATCTGTATCCTTCCAGATATCAATAATCATGCCCTTCTTGTTAAGAAGTGCTGTTGTAAATAATTCTGCAAACTTGTAAAGATTATGAGTACCAAAAATCAAATCAACAAATTTATAGTTTGACTGTAGATGTTCAATAACAGTAGGCTCCTGCATCATACATCCGCAAAGGCCAATCATCATATCTTTATTCTTTTTCTTATATCCATGAAGTATACCAAGGTGTCCATATACCTTATTATTGGCGTTTTCTCTGACTGTGCAGGTATTGTAGATTACAAAATCTGCGTTTTCATCTGTAGTCTCAACATATCCAATTTCCTTAAGGACTCCAAGTAGCTTTTCAGAATCCCTGGCATTCATCTGACAACCAAAGGTGGTAACACAGCATGTAAGCTTTCTTCCAAGCTCCTGCTCCTTCTTTTCGATAATCTTTTTTGCCTCAGCAATAAAATAATACTGACGCTCTGGCTCCTGAGTTGGAGCATTGTTTAATAAATCTGTAATACTCATTTTAATTCCTTTATTAATTATTTTCTAACCTGTCCATTACCATGAATGGTGTATTTGTAGCTTGTTAATGCAAGCAGCCCCATTGGTCCTCTTGCATGAAGCTTTTGGGTGCTGATTCCAATCTCTGCACCGAAGCCAAATTCAAATCCATCTGTAAAACGTGTAGATGCATTTACATAAACGCAAGAAGCATCGATTCCATCTAAGAATTTATTTGCATTCTCTTCAATATTAGTAATGATAGACTCTGAATGACCTGTGTTATATTTATTAATGTGAGCAATAGCTTCTTCTACACTTTCTACAGTCTTAACAGAGATAATGTAATCAAGATATTCCTTACCAAAATCCTCTTCTGTTGCAGCCTCAGAGCCTTCTAAGAACTCTCTTGACTTTTCATCTGCAAATATCTTAACGCCATGTTCCTTAAGCTTAGTGTTAAGAGCTGGAAGCAGCTTTGCAGCAATATCCTTATGAATAACAAGTGACTCACAGGCATTACATACACCAATTCTTTGTGTCTTGGCATTTTCAATAATAGATATAGCCATATCTATATCTGCATCACTATCTACATATATATGACAATTGCCTGAGCCTGTTTCAATAACAGGAACAGATGCATTTTCTACAACTGATTTAATAAGACCAGCGCCACCTCTAGGAATAAGAACATCCACATATCCATTCATTCTCATAAGCTGGTTAGTAGATTCTCTGGTGGTATCTTCAATAAGAGTGATTGCATCCACTGGAAGATTTTCTTTAGCCAAGGTTTCTCTAATAACCTTTACAATGGCTTTGTTAGATTCAAGAGCATCACTTCCACCCTTGAGAACTATCGCGTTACCGGTCTTAAAGCAAAGCCCAAATACATCTGCTGTAACATTTGGTCTGGCTTCGTAAATAACGCCAACAACACCGATTGGAACTAGGCGTTTAGCAATCTTAAGGCCATTAGGACGAGTCCACTGTTCAGTAATCTTGCCTATTGGGTCCTCTAAGGAAACAACCTGGCGAAGCCCCTCGGCCATGCCCTCAATTCTTCCTTCATCAAGCTTTAATCTATCAAGAAGTCCTAAAGATAAGCCTTTGTCTTTGCCCTTTTCCATATCAATTGCATTTGCAGCAATAATATCCTTACTATTTGAAACAAGAGCATCAGCCACAGCAAGTATGGCTTTGTTTTTTACATCTGTGGGAAGTAAAGCTACCTGATACTTTGCTTCCTTAGCCTTTGTTAGCAGTTCCATTAATGTCATAGCCTATCTCCTTTCAAAACTTCATCTTCAGTAACAATAATATTCATTTTAACATCATGCTCACAGGTTGGAATAGAAGTCCTTAGCTGATTACTAAAGCACATTGCTATTTTAACAAGATTTTTATCCTCTAAAAACCTGTCATAAAAACCAGCACCATAGCCTATTCTATTAAAAGCTCTATCAAATACCAAACCTGGAGTGATGCAAATAATCTTATTAGATTGATTTAGTATGATATTTTGGTAATCAAAAATTCCCAAATCACACCTCGGCTCCATGATATCATAGGCGCCCTTTACAAAATCACTTCGTAAATGCGATATTTTATAAAAATGTAACTTATGATTTTTTACATCTGAAACAGGGAAATACAATGTCTTTCCCTTGTTTAAGAGATTCTCATAAAGAGGTAACAAATCAACTTCTGAACCAAATGGATAATAACATAAAAAAATATTAGCTCCTTTAAAATCAGATTCTAAAAGAGCCAAAGTATTCTTTACAATGTCTGCGGATTTAATCTTATGCTCCATGTCAGACATATCATTTCTAAGCTTTTTATGAATATTCCTTAAATCTTTACTTTGATTTACTTCCATACTTTTCGCCAAGATTTTCTATATTACCATTTTCATCTACAAGGTCTATATTATTAAGCTGAGCCCTAATATTGCCCCTAATAGCTGCAATATAAGCTTTTCTAAGCTTAGCCTGCTCTTCCTTTTCTGCCTTAGTAAGACCTTCTGCTTTACTTTTATGATAAAGCTCATTAATTCTTGCAATATCTTTTTCTGTAATCATGATTAATCCTCTAACAAATCTAACACTCGAACATCATCTCTTTTATTCGCAACAAAGAGTGTGCCCTTATCTTTATTTTCAAAAATACGATGGATATTACCGATATGCTTACCATTAGTAATAACCATATCTGCACCAGAGTATGTAGCAATCTGAGCAGCGCGAAGCTTAGCTGTCATGCCGCCTGTACCTACATTTGAAGTGCTTTCACCACTGGCCATATCTGCCACTGCATCAATATCTGAAACAACAGGTACAAACTCAGCATCAGGATTAACACTAGGGTCATCAGTATAAAGCCCATCAATATCTGAAAGAAGCACCAAGGCATCTGCCTTTACAAGTGCTGCAACAATTGCAGACAGGGAATCATTATCGCCAAACTGAATCTCATGGGTGGCTACAGTATCATTCTCATTAACAACAGGAATAACCCCAAGATTAAAAAGCTCCTCAAAAGTATTCCTAGCATTCTCTCTAGATTCAGGGTCAGTCATCGTCTTCTTAGTCATAAGAATCTGCCCTGCCTTTTGATTATACTCAGAAAACAGCTTCTGATAAACCGACATCAAAAAAGCCTGCCCAATAGAAGCACACGCCTGCTTAGTTGCCAAATCCGTAGGCCTTTCCTTAAGCCCTATTGCGTATCTACCCACAGCAATAGCACCAGAAGAAACCAGGCACACATCCTTTCCCTGCGCCCTAAGGTCGCACAGCTGCCTTACAAGCCTCTCCAACTTAGTATAATCAATATTTCCAGTGGCCTCATGAGTAATAGTCGACGAACCCACCTTTATTATCACACGCTTCTTTTCTGTAAAATCTACTCCGTACATATCATTCTCCGTTCATAATCCGTCTTATAATACCACTACTCCCCCGTATTACGCAACCCCAACGTAGCTATCTCGCAGACGGCGGCCTCGCAGTTCATCATGCTCCCGTAGGCCACCTCTAGCAGTGACGAGACGACCTCCTAGTACTCCGTGCTCCCGCAAGCCATCTCCCATTGGAGCCAAGGGAACCTCCCTAAAGGGTCCCTCCTTAACTCCATGGGACCCTCTTGCTCGCGCTTGCCAACACTTTGCAGTCGTCTCTGAAAAACAAAAAGCCCTTAGTGATATGGTAACACTAAAGGCTTAAGTAGTCATCTGCGACAACATAGACTAGGCGAACGCGAGTAGGGAGGCACCATACCGAGCACGGGAGGGACCCACGCCGGCGGGATATGGCGTGCATTTTTTGAGCAACGCGAAGAAAAATGTATGCCTAGTAAGCGAAGCTTACATTTTCGGGTTCCCGTGCGAAAGTATGGGGGGTGCCCTACGGGAGTACGAAAACCTAAACTGTCGCAGAAGGGATTATAGAATTATCTTACGTGGGCAGGCTTCGGCGCATTTGCCGCAACCGGTGCACTTGTCTTGGTCGATGTGGGCGAAGAATCCGTCTACGTGGATGGCGTCTGCTTCGCAGACCTTTTCGCATTTGTGGCATCCGATGCAGCCTACCTTGCAGACAGACATTACGTCTTTGCCTTTGTCGTTGTTGTGGCAACGTACGGCATGTCCAAAGTCGTAAGGGATAAGTTCGATTAGGTGGTTAGGGCAAGCAGCTACGCACTTGCCGCAGGCTTTGCAGGCTTCCTTGTCTACTAGGGCTACCCCATCTACGATGTGGATGGCATCAAATGGACAAGCCTTTACGCAAGATCCAAAGCCCATGCAGCCATAAGAGCAGGCTTTAGGACCACCGCCTGGTACAAATGCCATTGCTTTACAATCTTCTACACCGGTGTATTCGTAAAGCTGAGCTGCATTTTCGCAGGTGCCATGGCACATTACAAATGCTACCTTGCGAATACTTTCGTCTGCTTCTACACCCATTATTTCGGAAATCTGGGCTGCAACAGGCGCACCACCTACAGGACACTGATTAACAGGTGCTTCTCCTTTTGCAATAGCAGCTGCAAGGCCAGAACATCCAGCATAGCCACAGCCACCACAGTTATTTCCAGGTAAAACTCCAAGTACAGCCTCTTCCTTTGGGTCAACCTCAACCTTAAATTTCTCAGCAGAGAAACAAAGGAAAAATCCAATAATACATCCAGTAGCGCCAACAATAACAGCTGCCAGTAAAATTCCTGTTATACTCATGTGGGCACCTCCTTATATTACTCCAGAGAATCCAAGGAAAGCCATAGCCATAAGACCTGCTGTAATAAGCACAATGGCAGAGCCCTTGAAAGTCTGAGGAATGTCGTTGTATTCAATCTTCTCACGAATGCCAGCCATAATAACGATTGCAATTGTAAAACCAACAGCAACGCCAAATCCATTGATGACTGATTCTAAGATATCGTAATTGTTAGTAACATTGTTGATGGCTGTTCCAAGAACTGCACAGTTAGTAGTAATCAGTGGTAGGTAAACACCAAGTGACTGATATAGGGATGGAATGCTCTTTTTAAGGAACATTTCTACAAACTGAACTAAAGCGGCAATAACAAGAATGAATACAATAGTCTGCATGTATTCAAAGCCTGTTGGAGCTAAGATAAATTTGTAGATAATTGATGTTACGAAGGATGCTATGGTAATTACGAATATTACCGCGCCACCCATACCAGCAGCTGTTTCAACTCTCTTTGAAACTCCAAGGAAAGGACAAAGCCCAAGGAACTGAGAAAGAACAACATTGTTAACGATTGCTGATGCAACAAGTAAAAGTATAAGACCTGTAACGTAACTCATTATTTCTCCTCCTTTCCATCCTCTTGATGTACGTAAGATTTACCTGTACATGCTGATGATAATGTGCAACCTGTACAATCTCCTGCCAAGCAGCCCTGTGCTTTAGGAAGTGGCTTTCCTGCTTTTTCCATTTTGCGTCTAATCACATTCATGATTGCAACTAAAAAACCAAGCACGATAAATGCACCAGGTGCAAGTCCAAACAAAGTAATATGGAAATTATTAAGTGGAGTGATTGCTATATCAAATATAGAACCATTTCCAAGTATCTCTCTAACGATACCAATAAGTGTCAAGCCAACTGTAAAGCCAAGTCCCATTCCTATACCATCAAACATAGATGGAATAACAGGATTCTTAGATGCATAGCTTTCTGCACGTCCTAATATAATACAGTTTACAACTATAAGAGGAATGTAGATTCCAAGGGATGTATAAAGGGCAGGTAAAAATCCCTGCATCAAAAACTGTACTATTGTAACGAAGGATGCAACAACAACGATGAATGCTGGCATTCTTACTCTGTCAGGAATAAGATTACGAAGTGCAGAAATCATCATGTTGGAAAGCACAAGTACCACTGTTGTAGAAAGTCCCATTCCTATACCATTGATGGCTGATGTGGTAACTGCAAGAGTTGGACACATACCAAGCATAAGTACAAAGGTAGGATTTTCTTTCCAAAGTCCGTTATACAATCTTTCTAAATTCTTATTCATTTGATGCACCTCCTACCAAAGAATTAAAGTAGGTGACACCAGCATTAACTCCATTTGTAACAGCCTTAGATGTAATTGTGGCTGCTGAAATGGCATCAATTTCAGATGAATCGTGGGCACCAGTTTTTGTAACGGTAAAAATCTCAGCATTTCTTGCTACAAACTGAGAAGAGAATGTACCTTCTCCCTCATCTCTAGCCTTCATACCAAGACCAGCTGTTTCTGCAATATTTGTAATTGAATAACCGTTTATAACACTATCATTTGTTATTCCAACAGAAAATGTAATATTACCGCCATATCCTGCAGATGTGGTAACTGTGATTACATATCCAAGCGGATTACCAGATGCATCAAGTGCCTGCACACAGTTATCAATTGTTTCATCAGTGAAGCCTGCATCCTTTACTATCTTCGTAGCAGCTTCCGAATCGAATCCATCTAAATCACTGAATGATGCAGCATCAGCAAAAACAGTTTGGTAGGCCTTTTGTAAGGCAGCCTCCTCAGCCTTTGCTATAGGAGCCTTTGTGATTTCGTAAACAAGGCCAAGTGCAAAGCCTGCAATAACGGTAATACAAGTAAGGATAAGTGCGTCTTTTACTAATTTATTCATTAGACTTCACCTCCTTTGATTTCTTAACCCTGGCAACACCAAATGCTCTAGGAACAGTAACCTTTTCAATAAGAGGTACTAGAAGATTGCTAAAGATAATAGCATAGCTAACACCCTCTGCACTATTTCCAAATATTCTAAATAAACCAGTGAGAACACCTAAGCAAATACCAAATATAACCTTGCCCATAGGTGTAATTGGCGAAGTAACATAATCTGTTGCCATAAAGAATGCACCAAGCATTAAACCACCACCACAAAGATGGGCAACAAGGAATGTAGCATCAAAACCGTGGCCACCAAATAATATGATAAATATTGCAAATGATACAATGTAGGTTCCAGGAATGGTAAGATCGATTACACCAAGGAGAATCAAAAAGATAGCTCCAATAAGAATACAAAGTGTACTGGTTTCACCGATTGTACCACCACATCTACCAATTAACATATCAAGAGTATTAACAGCATCTCCCCCTTTTAAAACTGCAAGAGGTGTTGCTGATGCCACTCCATCAAACTCAAAATTAGTCATGGTAGCTGCAAATGAAATTATAAGAAAAGCACGACCGCCTAATGCAGGATTCATGAAGTTCTGTCCTAATCCTCCAAAAAGCATCTTTACTACAACGATTGCAAATACACTACCAAGCACAGCCTGCCAAACAGGAAGAGTATGTGGAAGGTTGAGTGCAAGCAATAGTCCTGTAACTACTGCACTTAAATCTTTGATTGTACTTTTCTTTCCAACTGCCTTTTCAAATAAAAACTCTGATAAAACACATGAAATAATACATACTGCCACAAGCAAGAGTGCCCTAAGTCCAAAATTAAAAATACCAAAAATCGTAGTTGGCATGAGGGCTATAATGACGTAAAGCATAATACGGCTAGTATCGTCCTTTGCTCTAACATGTGGAGATGAAGAAACGTTTAATAAATTACTCAATTTTCACCCCATCCTTTCTACTTTTTTCTTTTATCTGCAAGTACCATCTTTTTCATTGTCTTAATAGACTGTGCCAAAGGCTTTCTAGCCGGGCAAGCAAAGCTACAGCTGCCACACTCAATACACTCTAACCCGTACCAGCTTTCAAATTGTTCCTTGTCATCATGCTCCGAAAACTTTGCAAGTCTAGATGGAATAAGATTCTCAGGGCAAGCTTCAACACATCTGCCGCAATTAATGCAGGCAGTGGTTTCGTACTTAGAAACCTCATCCTCTGATAAACAAAGAAGTGCACCTGATGTCTTAGTTGTAGGAATATCTGCATCCATTACAGCAAATCCCATCATAGGTCCACCAGATATTATCTTAGCAGGTTCTCTAACAAATCCACCTGCAGCCTCAAGGATTTCCTTACAGCTCATGCCTATGTGTATACGGTAATTACATGGTTCCATAACAGCATCACCAGTGAGGGTAAATATACGATCAATGACTGGCTTTCCCTCTACAACAGCTGTATAGATTGCATTAATAGTAGCCACGTTATCTACAATACATCCTGCATCTGCTGGAAGCATCTTAGAATTGATTTCTCTGCCTGTGCAGGCCTTAATAAGCTGACGCTCACCACCCTGAGGATATTTTGTCATAAGTGGTACTACCTCAATACGGGATTCATTGGCAGTAAGCTCTGAAAGGGATTTAATAACATCGCTTTTGTTATCCTCAATACCAAGCAATCCCTTAGCGTTAGGGAAAAGCTTAAGAATAATCTTCATGCCCTTGATAAGCTTTTCAGGCTCTTCCACCATACTTCTGTAATCTGATGTAAGATAAGGCTCACATTCAGCACAGTTAGCAATTATAAACTCAATTTTTTCTGGATTTTTAGGAGATAACTTGACATGGGTAGGAAAACCTGCACCACCCATTCCTACGACACCAGCATCCTGAATCTTTTTAATGATGGCTTCGTTGCTAAGACTTTCGTAATCATCGCAACCTTCGAAACCTGTTTCGATAAATTTTCCATCGCTGGTTATAATAATAGAATTTACCATGTCTCCAGTGGCAACTCGTCTAGGTTCGATTGCCTTGACAGTACCGGAAACACTTGAAAAAATAGGAGCAGAAACAAATCCGCCAGCATCTGCTATCTTCTGTCCTCTAAGCACCATGTCACCAACATTTACACAAGGAACTGCCGGTGCACCAATGTGCTGAGACAGAGGAAAAACCATTTCGCCCTGTGGTAATAAATCCTTAATAGGCTTCTCTTTAGAAAGCTCTTTGCCATCATAAGGATGCACACCACCTTTAAATGTTTTAAGGCCCATTAGCTTACCCCCCTCTTTCTTTTCATAATTATTACTTAAATTATAGCATTTTCGCATAAGCAAAAAGATAAATTTTATCATTTATTTTGTACATTTTTTAATACCAAACTGTTAAACTTAGTGTAAAATTTAACAATAGTTTAAGAATGGATATATTGAGAAATGGAAATAATTAATAACACCTATAAGTTAGAAAAAGCAAACCGTATATACGATACTTATTTTGATGAAAACACTTTATTTTTTGATATTGAATGTACTGGCCTCTCCCCAAGAAAATCTTTCATCTATTTAATTGGGTACGCCACAAGATGCGGTAATGATATAACAATTACTCAGCTTCTTGCCAAAAACGAATCTGAGGAAATTGAAATTCTTACAGAATTTGAGCATGTAATGGAAAGCTTTGACAAGCTTCTTGGCTTTAACTCTACACGTTTTGATGAATCCTTTATTGTGGAAAGATGCAGGAAGTATAACTTCGCCACAAAGATAAAGTCAAAGAATCATATTGATATGTATCTTCGCTCTACAAAGGCAAGATGCCTTCTTGATTTGCCTAACTACAAACAGAAAACTATCGAAGAATTTTTAGGATTACATAGAGATGATAAATACAATGGCGGTGAGCTTATTCCTGTATACCAGCATTATTCTTTGATGAATGATGAAAAGTCTAAAGAGCTTATTCTTCTTCATAATTTTGAAGATGTAAAAGGAATGATATTCATTACCGACATTCTTGCCTACCCTGAATTGCTCACTACGGATTTACGATATTTGAATCATACAATTGAAGATAATAAATTACGATTTGAAATTGAAACAGATTTAGAATTACCAAATCCCATTAGCAAACAAAGAGAATACGGTCTATATATTATAAAAAATAATCGTATATACGTTACCTTGAATCTGTTTGAAGGGGAGCTTTACACATTTTTGCCGGATTACAAAAACTATTATTATCTTATTAACGAAGATATCATAATCCCAAAATCAATAGGCGAAAGCATGGATAAAGAATGTCGTCGCCCTGCAAAAAGAGCTGATTGTAAAGTAAAAAAAGAAGGGCAATTTCTTGCCCTTCCTGAAAAAATCGATATAGGAACCACTCGCACCTTCAAACCAACCTACGAGTCCAAGGAAACCTACATAGACATCTTGGACATCACCCCAACCCTACTGGTTAAAGTATGCAGATATATGCTAAAACATTAAACTTTTTCATAATAGAATGAGTAGCGTCTCTTATATCCTAGATCCTTGTAGTCTATGACCTGCTCGGTGGATCCAATAAATAATATACCGCCCTGCCTTAATGATTTTGCAAACTTGGCATATACTTCATCCTTAGCCTCATCGGTGAAGTATATGAGCACGTTTCTACATACAATCATGTCATAGTTGCTAGGATATGGATCCCTAAGAAGATTGTGTTCCTTAAATTCAACACATTTCTTTACTTCTTCGCTAATCTGGAATGAATTTCCAACAGGTGTAAAGAACTTCTTTTTAAGGTCAGCAGGTACACCTGCGATACTCTTTGCATTGTAAAGTCCCACCTTTGCAGTTGCAATAACCTGTTTATCTATATCTGTAGCAAAAATTTTGATTTTGTTAAGTGGCAAATGCTGTGAAAGAGCCATAACAAGAGAATAAGGCTCGTCACCTGTTGAGCATGCAGCACTCCAAATCTTAAGATTCTGTCCCGAATGCTTTATAAGCTCTGGAATAAATTCCTTAGTCATAAGGTCCCACTGTTCAGGGTTTCGGTAAAATTCAGACACATTGATAGTAAGGAAGTTTACAAATTCATCAAAAACCTCTTTATCCTTTTTTAGAAGTCCAACATATTCGTGATATTCCTTACACTTATGCTTAGTAACAAGAGAATCTATACGTCGGCGCATCTGTTTTTCTTTGTAAGAGCTTAAATCGATTTTGGTAAGATCATAAACTTCTTTCTTGAAACCATCGTAATTCTCCATATAGTTTAACTCCTATCTTAAAATAATAATTAGTTACGCTCTGAATTGAGTTAATTATACTAATCAATTGTGTCTTTATTGTTACTAATCTAAGAATAAAATAAAAAAGAGCCACCGGCATAGTGAGGTGACCCCTCAAAGTTAGACTTTTTTACGAGACGACTTTGGTCGTCTCGTTTTCTTTATGCAGCTAAAAGAT
>SVER01000087.1 GCA_015057315.1 Pseudobutyrivibrio ruminis
TAATCGGTACAAAGTGGATAATATGGCACATACACATCTACGCCTGTTTCCCTGGCAAAGCGCAGTGCTTTCTTGACAGCGTCAGGTCTTGGCGCCATTACCATTCCACCGCCAATGATAAAAAGATTTGCATGAACTGCCTTAGCTTTGTGCTTCATTCTGATCACTGTGAAACCCATTACTTGGATCTTATCTATATCAAAATCAGAATCTTTCAGTTCAGGAATATAGTTTTTGGCATTTGTTTTTTTCTTCTCAGCAACAATTTCTGCGGCAGATTTTCCCTTCCACATCTTTTTAAGACCGGCAGCCTTAACTACCCGCTTAAGGATTTCGTATTTAACACTCATAATTTTATTTCCCCATTCAAAATATTATTGTCAGAAATATAGTTAGAATCATCTCTTATCACCCTGCCTTCATGTAGTTCTTTAACATTTTCTGATCACCTCATCATGACATGCAGGGCCATCTGATAAATCCGAATGTCTGATAAACTCTACATGCCGTGTAAGTCCCGAATAGGCTCTTGTATCTGTATTGCAGAATATTTTACAAAGCGGTCTTATCCCATAGGTTTCAAACATTTCGACATACATACACTTTGAAATTCTATATTCTACCTTGTCTCTGGTGACATTGAAATAATCATAGGTTATGCTGCCATCAATCATTCGTTTTTCATGGTCGCCGATATTCCACTTTCTGGCAATATCAAAACTGTTCGGAAGTGCGTTGATTATTGCAATTATCACATTGAAAAATGTCCTTCTTGCTTCAAAACCAGCGTTTATATAATCCATGATATCTGTGTCAGAAAAGCCAAATTGCTTTAGTTCCAGACACATTGCAATTACCGCATATACATGAAGCGTACTTGTTGATGGATAAACATTGTGTTTCCTGAAATCATCAGAGGCATACATCTTAGAAAGTCGGACAGCGTATGCTTCAACTCTGTCATCGACATTATTAAGTCCAGTTTTTTCAATGGCCTTTCGATATATATTTTTATAGGCTTTTATCTTTCTGTCCATCCCTTATCCTCCAACTTTACTGAGGATTCGCTATCTTATCCTCGTCCCTCCCCTTACAACAAATTAACCTATTGCTTCAATAAATCTCTCTGGCTGAAATGGAGCCAAACTGGCATGACCCGCATTATCAAACTTCTTAAATACGGTATTTGGAAATACCTTTCTGATATAATCTATATCCCACTTTCTTTGCTTCTCCTCGCCATCACCATACCAATACTCTATTTTCGGACAATCTGTAGTTACTATCTTTGGCATAGAATAATTATCTGTAGAATCAAAGGTTCTCCAGATAGTCTTGTAGCTTATCATTTCTAAAACCTTCGCTTCATACTGTATATCTTCCTCAGAAAGATTCTCTGTGGCAAATGCCTTTTCTAAAAGCTTCACTCCGCCAAGTTTACCTATAGATATCATCAAAAAATCTCTAATTAGGATTAATCTAGTAACTATCCATGGCAACTGATATGGCGTAATTCCCCCATCAAGCACCGCTCTATTAAAATGAATCACTCCATTTGATAATAGTTTTGTAATAAAGGCTCCTCCCATAGAGCAACCATAAATACAATCAACCTGCGTTATCCCCTTCGCAGTGAGCCATATTTCTAGCTCTTCTGCTATATCTTCTACACTTGTAAAATCACTTTTTACATCTGGGTCATAACCTGGAATTGCAGGAACAATGAGATGATAATCTTTTTTAAGCACTGGAATAACATACTCAAAGAAATCCCACATCACAACTGCAGGATGAAGTAATATCATTATTTTATCATTTTCCTTACCAAATTCATGTATTGTCATAGCTCTTATTCAATCTACTTTTCTGCAATTACTGTAATCCATGGCTTACTTTCATGATGGTCAGCCCTCACACGTGAAAAACCAGCTTTAATAAGTGCATCTTCTATTTCTTCAACAGTATGGCATTTCATTCCATCTATTATGCTTTCAAAATGTAGACTAGCTTTATCTCGACCATCTGATTCATTGCAAATCATAAATGTTCCGCCAGGCTTTAATGCCTTATTAACCTCAGCAAAGCATTTTTCTAATCCTGGCCAAAAATAGATAGTTTCAAATGCAGTTGCCAAATCATATTGTTCATTATATTTAAGCTGAGACACATCTCCTTTCTCTACCTCGCATCTTCCATTACTAATCATATCTGCATTGTATACTTTGGCTTTTTCGAGCGACACATTGGAATAATCAATAGCTGTAAGCTTAGCAGCTGGATATTTCTGCATCAATTCAAAGGCATTTCTTCCTCCCCCGCAGCCCACCTCCAATATCTCATCAGGAGCCATTATAGAAAGATGTGACATCCCCCAGTCCGCCATCTTTGCATGACCATCGTTCATTCCATTAACCATCATTTTTCCCAGAAAACCTTCAGGCTTTCTAGTTTGATTTACAAAATTCCTGAATAATCCCATTACTAATCCTCCTGACCTTAATTAAAACAATAAACATATCCAAGCTAAAAGTGCAGAATTTCATTCTATCCCACATTCTATCTATGCACCTTATACTATTTATCTATCTCTTAACTAATAATATCACATTGAGTTTGATATTGCTAACCATGGTTATAAATAACGAATCTTATGAGAATATATTTTTGCAAGTCCGGATTAAAGACATTGCAACCGTATCATTATCAAACAAAAGAGTTCAAATGCCATTACATTTGAACTCTTTTGTTTGAGTTTGAACTTACCAAATAGATTCACTCTTTTGTACATAGAATGACCCTTTTCCTTCACCGTGTTTATCTATAAAGCCTTCTTCATTTAGCTTTTTTAACGCATTAAACACCGATGTACGACCTACGCCAGGACAATTGGCTAAAACATCCGCTGGAGTAAATTTTCCAATTTTAGTTTCTATATACGCCTTAACAACATCATATGAGGAACTTTTTACACCTGTATCATCCATCACACCAACACGCTCCTCAAATTCTAAATATGATGCAAGTACTACCTGTAACATATATTTTATAAATGGTGTTGAATCATTTTTCTCTTCATGCCAGCCGTAATCAATTTCCTGAAGAACGTCATAATACACATCTTTTGTTTTTTCAATCTGCTTTTCTATACTGATATATTTTCCAACAGCATATCCATTTTTATAAAGCAACAGCAATGTTAATAACCTACTCATTCTACCATTACCATCGTTAAATGGATGTATACATAGAAAATCGCAGATAAAGGCAGGTACTAATATCAACGGATCTACAATCTCTAAAGCAGCAGTTTCTGCATAACTCCTACAAATATCTTCTATTGCTTTAGGCGTCTCATATGGTGGAACTGGTGTAAATCTGATCACTTCGCTTCCATCTGGTCGCGTCTCCTTAATATAGTTCTGAGTATTCTTAAAACTGCCACCATATGTAAAACCTGCATGTTTTAGCAAGTCTCTGTGCAGCTGTAAAATATGGTTAGGAGATATATCTATAAATTCGTAGCTTTCATGTATAGTGTTCAAAACATCTCTATAACCAAGAATTTCTTTCTCATCTCTATTCTTTGGTGTCGTTTTATCATTAACCAATTGCTTAATTCTTGTACTTGTTGTAACAATTCCTTCAATGCTATTAGATGCTTCTGTACTTTGAATCCTGGCAATTTCAATTAGACGGTTTAATTGAGCAGGCTTCTGACGAACAAATAAGTCCTGTCTTCCCTTACATTCATGAATTTTTGAGCACAAAAGCAAGATGTCATTATCCCACGTTTGTCGGCTCAATTTTTTATAATCAAAATTCCTCATAATGAAATCTCCTGCGATTTGTTCATTCACTATAATTTGAGTTCAATTATAGCATATATTGAACTCAAATAAAATAACTTGAACTTAAATATATCACAGAAGGGGAAGTTATTGGACAAAGTTATATAATTAAGGTATATCATTGAATTGATTACGTATTATTCCGTGCCTATAAAATATTAATCATTGAATCTAAGGAATTTCTTTTCTTATTGCC
>SVER01000021.1 GCA_015057315.1 Pseudobutyrivibrio ruminis
TGATAGTTTTGGCAAAAAGGACATCTTAAGTTACAACCATAGCTTCCAACAGAAAGTATCATGCTACCTGGATAAAAACGATTCAAAGGTTTCTTTTCTATTGGATCTAAAGCAATGGATGTTAGTTTTCCGTAATTATCAGCAATGACGTTGCCATTTTTACATGTCCTTACTTCGCAAAAGCCATAGCTTCCTTCAGAAATGTTGCAATGTCTGAAACAAAGGTTACATTTTGCCATAAAACCCACCTCGTAAATATGCTTCATACTAATAATTATTATATTTAATAATGCATTATACTGCACTTTATTTTTTGCTTTAATTTAAAACTTGTCCTAAATTTAGAATTGCCCAGCCGTGTAAACAGCTGAGCAAACCACTCTTCTCTATTCATTAAAAATTACTTCCATTCCAACCCCAGTCATTCACAGGATGATATGTTACATATACGGCATTACCAGGAATGCCAAGCTTTTCCTCAAATAAACTACAGATTTGGCCTGTGAGCTTATCATATGATTCTGCAGGAGCATTACCATATAGACTTACAGAGACATATGCGCCCTTATCAAGCTTCTTGCCACCAAGCCATAAATCATAGGCATCTTCAATTCCTACCATAAGATAAGTCTCTGTTTTTCCTAAAGTGGTTATAAGCTTTCCTAATTCTGATTTGATTTCTTCCTTTAGTTCGCTAGTAACTGGTACTGTGATTTTTGAATCAATAAATGGCATGACGTAACACTCCTCTCTTTGAAATAACCTATACTTCAAACTCTACATGAGTTGTCGTATCAACAAATGGTACAATGGCATCCTTTGTGGCTGCAAGACGAAGCTCATGCTTTTGATAATTCTTAAATGCATCTTCACTTTCAAAAGTTGCTTCTGCTGCTATATCTCCAGTTGAAGAACTAAGGCACTCAGTCTCAACAGCAATGCTTTCAAGACCTGGGATTTGCCCATTTAAATTTTCCAGTTTTGTTTTGATGTTTGCTTTAATTGTTCCAAGATTAGGACCAAAGCATTTATCCTGCAACTTCCAAATAACTACTTTCTTTACCATTTAAATATTATTCTCCAATTTCTATCTCTAATTGGTATTAGTTTAACACTTTCATGGAGATACTTCTAGTTTCAGACATAACAAAAAGCTGCCTCATCGGCAGCCTTTAAAGGGAGAATGTAAATGTATTCTAATCAGTTGGCCAAGTATCGCCTATATTAATATTATTAGCAGTAAGCCACTCATCTTCTACGGTTACGTACGATTCGGCTCCGTTTTCATCTATGAGAGTAACGGATACTGTAGGCTTATTATTAGTTGGTTCTTCACAACCAAAGTCACCATCAAAAATGTGTTTTATTGTCTTCATGTTAATTCCTTAAGATAAAATCTATTCCTCGCCCGTATATGTTCTAGTATAGTATACCATGCTTACTTTCTTGGCAATCCCCAGTATAAACAATGCTGCCATAATAGCAATTGCTGCTTCAAAACTGAAAAAGCTTACTACTATTGCAAATAATAATAGGAAAATAGCTGTAAACTTTACTGTAAACTTCCCAGATAGTGATTCGATATGACACATACGCTCATCATGCATTTCGTTATAGATTTGTGTAAGTTTCTTATCATCCTTAAGAGCATTTGAATACTTTGCAAGATGATAAATACTTATGATGTCCAATACGATTACCATTCCTATTACAAATCCCTGCATGAAATCAGCATAATTAGATGTTGCATACATTGCAGTTATAGTTGGTCTCTGTGACACAAAATACAATGCTGTACTAAGTAGTATAATTCCAACATATGCAAAATTCTGTTTTTTAATTGATTCTCTCATCTGATTCATTTTTTTGTTATTCATTAGTCTTCTTCCTCCAAGCTCTCAAAATCAAATACTTCCTCAATGTTCATATTGAAGTGATGTGCAATCTTATACGCTAATATCAGAGACGCTGTATATTTTCCTACCTCTATAGAGGTAATTGTCTGACGCGTAGTTCCAACAATATCAGCAAGTTCAGATTGCGAAAGTTTATTCACTTTCCTTAACTCCTTTATTTTGTTTTTCATGACAGCCTCCATATTTTGCTAAGTTCGCTTTGCAGATTTAGTATAGTTTACTTTGCATATTATGTCAAGTTAACTTTGCACTATTTTTTATCTTTTTTCAAAAATCATTCGTAAGCATTAAATAGGAAGCCCACACAGAATACCATTTTGAAAAATCAAGAAAGTTTAAGACTTTTCCTACTCTTGAATGATAAAATCCGCAAATATTTCTGAGAACGCATTGTTTTGAGGGACGTATCTTTTTTATAGAGTATTTTTCTGAAATATTTGTTCACGAAACCAACTGGTTTATTAGACAGTTGTTGTATAAAAAATAGAAGACCCAAATCGAGTCTTCCATTTTTTGTTAGTTCATTCATCAAGATAAAAATTTACACCGCTATAGGCATTTAATACTGCATCATCAACATCATTAAATGTACTTGTGTAAGTAGTAAGATTTCCCTGAGGATTTACTGCACAATTATAAAGGTTGCAGTATGCATCGTAAATGCATTAATTATTATATTGAAGTATGCGAGACTACTTTTTCTTTGACATATTCTAATAACATGTTAAAATAGACTTAACGAATTATATTGAGTGATTTACTTTGTTAAGGTGGTGATAATATGATATACAACTACATAAAAGATAAATATAAAGAAGGTGAACCAATCTTCTTCTCAGATATATATGATGGCACCATTTCAAAGCCAGCCCTTACCCAGCAACTATCAACGCTATGCAAAAAGGGTTTGCTTGTTAAGTATGATAATGGCATTTATTATATTCCAAAGAAAACCAGGCTTAAATCAGCAGTTGGACCAACAGCAGATACCGTTGCCAAATATAGATTTATAGTCAAGAATGGAAAGGTTGATGGATTCTATACTGGAAATACCTTTGCAAATCAAATTGGCATCTCTACCCAGGTTCCTCATGTAGTTGAGATAGTAAGTAACAACACTAACTCAGCTCCTAGGGATGTTATCATTGGTAACAGAAAATTTAATGTAAAAAAACCACTTACAGCCATCACTGATAAAAACGTATACATATTACAAATGCTGTATCTATTGTCGGATTTAGACTCATATTTAGATTATGATTATGAAGAAGCCAGACAATGCTTTCTAAAATTTATTGAATCACATAACATAAAAAGAAGCGACGTGGATGAATATATAAGGAAGTTTCCACTTACAGCATTCAAATTTTATTATGAATTGAGGTTAGACAATGTACTTGCACAATGATAAAGAATTATTTGGCAATATCGTCGCCCTTACTGCAGAAAAGATGGGTCAAACCCAAGATATCATAGAGAAGGATTACTATGTCACAATTATCCTCAAGGAGCTCTCTTCATGTGATTATCCTATCTGCTTTAAAGGCGGCACTTCTCTTTCGAAGGCCTTTGGAGTAATAGATCGTTTTTCAGAAGATATTGATATCACATTCACTGAGCATTTAGGAAAAAGCAGAAGAAAGAATCTTAAATACGATATCTTAAAATCCATTGCAGATAAATTAGGATTTACAATAGCAAACTGGGATTCTATTGAAAGTAATAAAGATTACAATCACTACGATTTTGCATATAGCTCCATAGTAGATAATCCTTTTTTGACTACATATGTAAAGCTGGAAACTGCCCTAATGTCTTATGCCTTTCCAACCGAAGAGAGAATGATCGGAAACTATATCTATGAAGCTTTAAAAGATGAGGAACCTGAATTAATTGAAGAGTATAATCTTCTGCCATTTCCTATGCAGGTACAATCTTTAGAGCGAACATTGATTGATAAGCTTTTTGCTTTATGTGACTACTACATTCAAAACAAAGCTGCAAGAAACTCACGCCATCTATATGATATTTATAAGCTTGGACAGCAAGTTGCAGTAGATGAAAATTTCAAATCTCTTGTCACTGAGGTTCGTAATCATAGATTAGAAATAAAAGATAATGTAGCTCCTTCTGCCGAGCCTAGCGTAGATATAGCTGCCACAATCAAAGAATTTTGTGATAAAGATTTCTACGAAAATGATTACGAGCGTACCACCAGAAATCTCATATCTGATGAGATTTCATATCAAGATGTGAAGGCATTTATAATGGAGTTTACAAAAGATATTTTTTAATGGCCCTATGAGCCTTTTTATAAAATCGTCCCCAGATTGAGGACGATTTTCTTTTGCCTAAATTTTAAAAATCCCATATATCACTTCAGTATAATCATACGTCAAATTCGTGAAAGTTTTGTCACTGGAACTGCTTTCATTTCATCAGGTTTTCGTACACAAAAAAACAATGCTTTAAGACAGCCCTCAAAGCATTGCTTTATTCTCATATATGTTACTATACAATTGATAAATACAATTCTTGTAATTATTTAAATCTATGAAATTGACATGAACATTCACTTTAAGCTCTTCACCCCGTTCAGCAATAAAACTAATATTATCCAAACCTCTAACTTCTTCATGAAACGGATACAGTAACCAAATTTCAGATGTATGGTATTTCTTAGAGTATGCATACATCTGGTACATATCAGCCTGTGAAATTCCGTAGTTTGCACTAGCATTTGTGTTAAGGCGTTTCCATTTTGTGTCCATTATTATAATAGGATAATCTCTTCTTCTGGAAACTATATCTGGTCTTAATCTAAACTTACGAGGAGTATCAAAAAGATAATATCCTCTGTCCTGTGCAGAAACTCTTGCTTCGTTATCTGAACACTCGGCAAATATTCTTTTAACCCACTTTGCAACAAATGCTTCAAAGACTTGTTCCATAGGAAACAATAACGCTGTTCCAGAGTTCTTACCTGAAAAGGTGGTGAAGCTTTTATTTCTCAGGAATATATCGGCCCATTGAATAAGCTTTTCATAATCTTTCGTATCTCTTCCTAAAGAAACGCATGCAAAATCTTTATCGATATTCTTGGAAACATCTACCATTTCAAATGCTAAAAGCAACTGTCTTATTTCCTTCGCATTTTCGGTACTATTGGTTATTTTTTGAAGTTTGAGCAAAGTAGTTTTCACTAGACGATTTTCAGCTCTATTAACCTGATACTCATCAAATTGCATATAAAAGCGTTCTTTATGTACTAGATTGCTTTTTATATGCTGACTAACCTGCAATTTGCCCTTATAAAATCTCAAATTATCTTCATTTTGGATATATCCTGACTTTATACCATGTTTTACAAGGTTTCTAGCCTCCTGGATATACATGTTGATAAAAACCTCATATAGATTCATTTTATCAGCGTTCAAAGACGCATTATTAAGAGCTTTACCCTCAAATTCTTTTAGGCAACACAGCATATTTAGAAAAACATGTTTAGTCTTTGAATAATCATCCTCTTTTTCACCCAAATCAATTTTAGGAAGTATCTCTATTTGGAACCCGCTTGGCAGTTCAATAATACCGACATTGTTATTAAAAGTTATAGTGTTACCGACACTTCGCTTATACCCTATCTTCATGAACTCCAAAATGTCAGCATTTTCCTCTGATGAAGAATACTCTTTTATAAATTGCTCAAGCTCATTGAAATATTTCTCATCAATGTATTTAAAATTTGGGCTATCACTATAGTTTTTATTGCAGGTAATCGTATCATATTCTCTAACAACAAAACTTTTTCCCATAAGATTTTACAATCCTTTTCCTATTAGTTTGTAACTCTCAATTTTTGTAAATGCAGCTGTTTGTATTGAATATCTTGTCTCTGGCTCGATATCTGGTACACCAGCAAAGACATCATTTACAACCATTTCTTCATCGCGAATAAATTGGTACTGCTTATTATCACCTACTTTTGCATTATCACCTAAAACAAGTTGGATTTTGCTGTAGTCTTCATAAAAATACTCCTGTAATAGTGGAATAACCGACTTCTCAAAAATCCCAGCAAGGTTTTCTATGGTAGGATTGTCTTTTAAACCTGTAAAAAATGCATGGCCTATTGTATGCTCACGATCATATAAATACTCTATTCTTCTATTTATTGTATCTAGCATTTTTGCAACGTTTAATTCAGTGTCACCATCCACGACTTTGTCAGCACCAATACTTACAAGTACATCAGACTTAGGCATCATTTCTTCAAAAGAGAATCGTCTTCTTAAAGCAGTATCCATTAATGCTATAGAACGATCAGCAGTATTCATTGTACCTAGTATGTATACGTTTTTTGGTACTCCGAAAGGTTTATTTCCAGAATAAGGAAGTAATAATGTCATTTCCTCCTTTGCGCCTATTCGTTTAGTATTCTCGATAAGAGTAATTAATTCTCCAAATATTTTTGAAATATTACCCCTGTTTATCTCATCAATAATAAATACAAAATTCTTTTGATTATTCTTTGAAATGCCATTTGTAGTATATTTTTCCACAACTTTGAGAACATCAGCTACAGAAACTTTCATTTGATACACTGACGATAATGTCATACTGGTACCACCAGTTATTTCCATTATGTCCTCATCAATTCCCTTCACTAGCCAGCGAACCGAACGTACTCTCTTATATCGATCGTACTCTTCATGCCACTCATATTCACCTGTTACTACACCAATAGCATCAACCGTCCATGCAGAATAGCATGATAATACAATATCTCCAACACGCATTTTATTAATGAAGGCATTTAACTCTCGCTTACCTCCATTATCAAAATCCTGATCATCTACAATATCTTTGCCGTAAGAATCCCATCCTATACGTATATGATTGCTCTCAAGACATTCTCTTCTTGTAGGATTATCACCAGTGCTTTCCAATGATACTTTCCATACTACAGGAGACTTGTTTAAACCATATTCAATATCATCCATCGATAAAGCCGCTTGAGCTTTTTCGCAAAATGATTTAAAAATGCCAGGCTCGATAGTATATTCTAGACCATCCTCATTTTCATCATTAATATTTGGCTTTATACCTTCTATAAATTCTTCGTAGCCATATGATTGATGAAATGTTGTGAAAGCTATTTGGCCAGCATCTTTATACTGCTCATATCTTTCTTTTACAACGTCGTAATCCTCATGTTTCACTTCTTCGAGAGATTTTCCTTCAATAATAGCAACTGCATAGTTAACAGTATTATATGTCTTACCTGTTCCTGGAGGTCCATATAAAATTGTATTATTATCAAATATAGCTTTTTCCATATCTTGACCCTCCTCCGGTGTTTCATCATCAGAATTCTCCCATGCCATCATGTCGAGTATTCTGTAATTTTTAAAACTAAAGTGTTCATCCCTAAACGCTTTTATTCTACGACAGTTACTAATATATGTTGTACTATCTTTAGGCCTTATAAGGTTTATACCTAACGCACTATATACAGTGCCATTTCCAGAATTACCATTTAGTATTGGAAATACAAAAGGTTTTAAACAATGTAATATAACGGAAGCCGACGCTGCTTGTAATCCTTTTATTGGTTTATCCAATACCGTTGCTACAATGCTAAATATTTCATTGTCCTCTTCAAGTGGCGCTATTTCCGTCAACATCTTTATAAATGCCTGTGCATCATCATCAATAACATCACTAAATGAATAAAAGCCTGTTCCAAACATTCCAACTGTAGGCTTTACATCGCTCTCTCTATTCTCATACTTTTTATGGCATGCATTATCCCATACTTTATCTAGAATTGAGCACACGGCCTTTTGTTCCTCTGCTGAAAGGGAACCCTTTTCTATATATTCTTTTTTCTTTTCGATATTTAATTTCCAAGTTCCTAATGCCATTGCATAAATAGCATTCAAATCCCAATATGTATAACTGCTAAATCTTCCATCACTCCTATAAGCATCTACACATGCACACATTAGTTCATAGCTACCATCATGATCATCCGGAATCAGTTCCTTCTTTTTATACAATTCCTCAAAAAGTTGTTCTTTATTCATTTACAACCCCTCGCAATATTTAATATTTGATAAGCTGACCGCAATCAGGGCAACGTTCTGCTCTTCTAAATTTTGTATCACACCTTGGACATATTACAACAAATCCATCTGCAGACTCACCCTTTGGTGCCATGGGTGTATTAATATCTGCTGTAGAATCTAAGCAAGCATTAACAAATTCAAAAAAATCCTTCTCACTGTAAAAGATAATTCTTGTTTCATCATGATTTGCCTTCCATTCTTCGTCATCTATCTCATCTATCTTAGATTCATATTTCATATAGAAGGGACAATGCTTACCTATCCACCAATATATCTTGTCACTTGCCACAGTTAACTCTGCGCGATATTTCATTCCTGGATCTGTTTCATGCCCATAGTGCATTTTTGCAATCAATCTATTTCTTTTGCCATTCCAAGGCTTCGAATATGCAGTCTCATCAAATTTCTTTACAACTTGCATCATTCGCTCTGCCATCTCATCGTTTGTTCTAAAATCCATAAATCATTTATCCTTTCTACACTTTTATTAATTGCCCACACTCTGGACATCTAGGTGCATCCGCAAATGTATTATGGCACCTAGGACAAACAATATGTCTTTGGTCTGCTTTAACAATTACCTTTTCTGGATTGGCAGGAATATTTATATCCTCAGGCAGTACCTTGCAAATATCCTCTTTTAAAAATAACTTTACTGGGTTTGCCTCTCCTCTTTTGTACAAACCATTTACATCTCGCCCTATATATTTCTGTCTAAATGATTCATCTGCAACACTTCCAAAGAATCCAATTCTTCCTTTTTCTAATTCTGCATCAAACGGAATAGTCTCTCGATTCAATTCGTAAGCAGGTACCCACCTATCAACTTTATACACTTCTTTTACAATACCAAACGAAACAGCTAACACATACTCTGCTTTCTGAACGCTTTCAAGTTTTCTTTTCCAGCATCCGCGAGTTATATCATAGAGCTCCAAAGCTGACAGTCCATCATTGTATGATTTGTTAATTTTTATAATAGCTATGTTTTCCGTTAAATCTTCTCTTTTTATAGCCTCCATATTACTAACCTCCATCAATACTTAATAAGCTGACCACAATCGGGACATCTATCTGCATGTTTAAACTTTCCTTCACATCTTGGGCAAATAACAATAAAACCATCTGCAGAAATCCCCTTTGGTTCAACCGGAATATTAATATCATTTAGTTCAAATGATACCAATCCCATCTGTCTTGCAAGTTCAATTATTTCTTCTTCATGGCCATTTATAAGTCTGAACTTTCTTTTTCCTTTTCGTTCAGATTTTATTTCTTCGGCATCTATCAGGATGGATTTGTATTTTTCATATAGATACTCTCCACAATAAAAATAACTTACATCTATACACGCACGAAGTATGATACCCTGATTACCTTCTCCAGCATCAATTTCTAAAACGGGCATAATCTTTGAATTAAGCGTATCATGCCATGTATATTCTTTGTGTTCAAATAAAGTATTATCTTGATTTCTTGAATAGAATTGATTCTCTATTTCATTTTTATTAACACTCATTAAGGCCCCTGTTTTAATCATGTTTTTTTATTCATAAATGTTACTTCAATATCCTTTCAACGGGGTTCTTCCCTCCATTGAAAACATATTTTTCTTTAAAAGAACCGTTTTCACATACCGTAGTGATTATATGATTTTCATCATCAACATCTATAACGAAAGACATTTCTGGTTCTGGGAATGTGACGACAAGCCAATCTATAGCTTTTCTCAACCTTTTATAAATCTTTTGCGTATCGTGCTTATAACAAGTATCTTCATATCTTACTCGTTCAAGCTGTGGCCAAATATATTTGGCTAAAGCTATGTTTGCATCTTCAACCGTCTCAACTAGCACAGCTTCATAATATTTTGAATTTCTATCTCTTGAAAATCTTTTATTTTCCAGTTTCGTTTTTTTCAAAAACTCATCTATATTATTAACATCATCTATAGGAAAATATCCTTTCGTTTGCTTATGAAATGTATCTATGATTTCAACTATTCCTTGCATATTGTATTTCCCTCTCCTTAATCCCAATTTGCTATTTATCTTTTTTTATATTAACATCCTAGCATTTTGCCTTGTCCATAAATGGGACAATTTAATTTTACCAAATTCTTACAAGATTCCCTATACACCATCAGTATAATCATACGTCAAATTCGTGAAAGTTTTGTCACTGGAACTGCTTCTATTTCATCGGATTTCCATACAAAAAAAATACAATGCTTTAAGACAGCCCTCAAAGCATTGTAAATTCTAGGGAGGGGCGTATTTTGGTTTTAAATTTTTAAAAAGTGCCGTTCACAAAAAGGCATAAAAAGTTCAGAGAATTTTTAACCAGGCGGATAAACGACCCAATTTCACTATGTAATGCTTATATATCGGACTTAATAACTTTGATTGCTGTTTAAAAACTCCCATCATTCCTACATTCTTGAAAATAAGGACAGGTCACGCAGCACTGTCCACATGACCTCTTTGCTATCCTTCTTTTCCGCTGTAACCAATATATAATTCTACTCATAACATTAATCTCCTGATTTGATTTCTTCTCCGCTTATATCTTCGCTCTTCTTTTCCTTTATGACTTTGCATACAGCCCTATTTGGTAGAACGTATACAACCTTTGCTTTAGCTTTCTTTCCAATCTTGTCATAAAGGCGACCAGCACTCATTGTATCTCCCTCTACAGTGTAGGTGCTGTTAGCTACAAATCCACAAAGCCCAAGCCCTTTCACCTTGACTTTGATAGCTTCCTCCTTTAACCACTCCCTTTGTAATTATTAGTATACTCAGCACTATGGTTATAAAACGGACAGCTCAAGGCCTTGATTTTACTGGATTTTTGCACAATAAAAGCAGCCGAAGCTGCTTTTTATTTCCATGCTTTTCTCCAAATAATAGCAATTTTTCCATTTAAATTGGAGAAATTTATCTTTAACAAGCTCTTTTCTCCAATTAAGCATGTAAATTTGCGTATAAAACTCATTATTCATAATTATTAAGGAAGGATTTTGCCTCATCTTGCATCTGTTTTACAACTACCTCAGGTCCAGTTACTTTCACTTCACTCCCAAGACCAAATATCCAGCCTCATAATCGTATGCCACAAGATAATAGTTTTCATCTGCCCAGGCAAGAGCCCACGTACTTACTTGATAGAAAGCACCTTCTTTACGTGGCACTGATTGCTTATTAATGTTTCTCTGCTATAGCTGTGTGGATTGTATCTACAGAGTAATAAGTGCTCCTACTAATTATCAATCAATGCAACTGCTACATCATTTACATTGGTGCCTGTTGCTCCTGTTATAATAAGACCGTTTACTGCCTTAAGGGCATTATAAGCATCATTATTCATAAGCACATCATGGATATTAATGCCTTTATCACATAACTCTAAATAAGTTTCATTATCTACGTATCCGCCTGCAGCATCAGTTGGTCCATCAGTTCCATCACTTCCAATTGATGCTACAGCAATTGGCTTATTGCCACTAATTACGGTAGCTGCACTTAAAGCAAGCTCTTGATTTCTACCGCCTTTACCTTGTCCAGTTAGATGAACCACAGTTTCACCACCTGCAATAAGTGCCAGCTTTTCATTATCTTTTGATTTAGTCTTTGCAATACTAGCCAAGAAACTGCCTGCTTCTCTAGCCTCGCAACAGAGCTCGTCTGTTAATATTATTGGCTTATATCCTAACTTTCCACAATTGCTTGCTGCAGCTCTACACAATTCTCTAACGGAACCTGTTATATGTGTTTCAACATTATTTAGCTCTTTTGGTGTCTCCTTCCCAATTAGTTCTTCTGCTTGCTTCGAAAGTTTAATGTTATATTTACGAACAATATCCTTTGCTTCTTCACAAGTAGAATAATCGGGATAAGCTGGTCCACTTGCAATCATATCCAATGGATCTCCAACAATATCGCTTAAAACTATGCTGAAAACCTTTGCAGGGGCACAAGCTAGTGCAAATCTACCACCCTTTACTTGACTTAGCCTTTTTCTAATTGTATTAATTTCTACAATATCAGCGCCACTAGCAAGCAACTGTTTAGTGATATCTTGCAATTCCTCTCCTGGGATTAAAGGTAATTCAAATAGAGCACTACCTCCTCCAGATAATAGGAACACGACAGTATCATTTGATGATAAATTAGATACCATATTCAATGCTTTTTTTGTAGCATTAAAACTGTTTTCATCAGGAACAGGATGTCCTGCTTCATAGCATTCTATCCCTTCAATCTTATCTTTTACATGTTCATACTTCGTAATTACGATACCGCCATCAAGTTTCTTTAAAACGCCTTTTGCAGCATAAGCCATTTGCCAAGCCGCCTTGCCAGCGGCAACTAGAATCACTTTGCCATCTCCATACGAAAAATTCTTAAGTGCTCTAGTTACCGCCTCGTCAGGCAACACTGCTTTTATCGAGTTTTCTACAACGTAATCAATATCTTTCTTTAATTTCTGATTCATTTCTTTTCCTCATACTAAGAATTAATGTATAAATAGGCTTAAGATAGCAATTTCAACTATTGCAGCTCACTACTATAATTATAATCTGTAGTTTCTATATTTCATATCCCCAATACTGCAAAAAGAAGCACCCAGTCCAAAGACTAGATGCTTACAATCACTCTTTAATATTCATAATCATTTCCTGTGCTAGCTCCCTGGCTTTCTTAGGGAGCAACCTTTCTTTATATGCCAGATACGCTTCCACATCTGTGGTTTCTATTTTTCCATCTCTAAGTGCTGCTCTAAGAGACATATATAAATCAAAAAACTCTTTAGCAAATTCTAAATCATCTTTTTGCATTACCATACTATCCATAGCTCACTCCTCCTCCGATTCATAATATCATCTTCATGTGATTAATCCGTTAACTATTGAAAGGTTCTTGTAGACAGGCAAAGTAGTAATTAACAAGCAGCCTAAAATGTAGCCTATTTCTTTTCACATTTTAGGATTATAATAAATTCCTGCGAGGTAATATTTTATGGGTATTTTTAATAAAGATAATAATAAACAGGCAGACAACAAGGTTATTGATATACCTGTTTTTACTGCTGAAACTGAAAAAACAGCAAAGAGACTATTTCTAGTAGACTATGAAAATGTATCAGATGCTGGTGTTGTAGGTGTTGATACACTTACTGAATCTGATACTGTAATCATTTTTTACGGTTCAAAGGTAAAGTCTGTAGCGTATGAATCTCTTATAGCTATTACTAGCTCAAGAGCTAGCATTGAGCATTTAAAGGCTGAGAAAACTGCCAAGAACTATTTGGACTTTCAGCTTACAACCTATTTAGGCTACAAACTGGGCAAGGAAAGCTTTAATGAAATCTTTGTAATAAGCAAAGATTCAGGGTTTGATGCCGTTGTAGATTTTTGGAGTGGGAAAGGCTATACAATAACAAGACAGGAAGCTATTGTTGTGATTGAAAAACCTGAAGCTACTACTGAAGAGAAGCCAAAGAGAACCTACACAAGAAGAACTGCTCCTAGTCATTCTAGAACCACCAGAAGCAGTCGACCAAGGGTTGTAACTAAACCGCAGTCCAAGAAGCCAAAAACTCCTAGAGCTCCAAGGCCTACAGTTACAGATAAGCAAAAAGCAGAGATGCGCTCTGCTCTCAAAGGAGCAAATCTTAACGCACCTGACTACAAGAAGGTTTATGACGCTTTCGCATCAAGTGACAGCACTTCTGCCTATAATAACAAGTTACAAAAGGCTTTTGACAATGAGAAAACCAGTGAGATTTACAAGGTGACTGTAAAGATTTTTGAGAAAGAGCATAAATAAAGATAAAGGGCAGCCACTATAATGGTTGCCCTTTTTGACCTAGCGCAGACTAGGTAGGTTCTTGGTTCTAGTATATCTTCTCAATTTCCCCAGTAATTGAATACATCTCTTTGAAGTGATTCAAATCACTTTCATTCTTTATAAACATGACCTCTTCAAAGGCTCCTGTCGTCAGGTGCTTAAAACCGGCCACCTGCTCACCATTGCAGATGCTAGCTTTGATTACTGGTTTTACTTTTGATTTATCATACTCTTTCTTTTCTATCTTCTTATTAAAGAACATAAGCATATCCTCACTGAAAAAGATTATCTCAATCCAAGTTCTTCACACAAAGACTCATACCTCTGCTGTTCTTTTTCTTTTACTGGCTTTGATGAATCTTTAAAGCAGTGGTCGATTACATCTGCGTCCTTTAACAGCTCGTCCATAGGAGAATCTACTACTAGCTTATCATCATGATGGTATATAGCTGAACAGATGATATCTGTTTCATCTGAATTTGTAAGTTTTAGCTCCTCTAATATAGTTCTAGCTAAATCTGCACCTAAGTGTGCATGATCATCATAAGTACCTGACTTATAAGCATGAAGGTCATGAAGCATGGCCGCCATAGATGCAAGCTCTTCATTAAGACCTCTCTTCTTTGCAAGAATTGTAGCTGCCAAAGACACTCCGTAAAGATGTGCTGTAGCACTAATTCGCTTGTCATCATCTGTTAATTGGTTTAATTCATTATCAACATATACGCTTAATTCTTTTAATCTACTCATTTTACCCCCTCTTACATCACATCTTTTAATATACCAAAGGTCTCCCTGACCATATTGTTTGGAAGGTATTGATATTCTGTGAAGGCAGCAATTCCTGTTACGTCAGCATCAGTGTAACGCTTTGCAATCATTACCCCTCTGAACACGTGGAAATTATTGGTTACGATTCCAATTTTCATATCAGCTGTTACTTCTACAAGATTCAAAGCATTGCTGATATTTTGGTTCGTATCAAGAGATTCGCTCTCAACTATAATTCTATCTTCTGCTATACCCTGTTCCAGAAGATATGTCTTTCCACCTTCTCCTTCTGATACAGATTCGTTAGCTCCCTGACCGCCAGTTACAATAACCTTAGTATCTGGATTATCATTTAGATATTCAATTGCTGAATCTAGTCTAGCCTTATATACAACACTTGGCCCCCAGTCTCTCATTTGAGCACCTAGGACAATTATGTAATCTGCTCCCGGCTCTCCTGTTGAAAAGAACTGTGTTAAGATGCATCCTTGACATATGACAAAGATGGCAAGTCCCAAAGCAACTAGAGCGCTAAAGGCATATCTTAAAGCTCTCGGAACTTTAGGCCACAGGCTTTTTTTGTCCATGAAATATAGGAAGTCCCAAAATATTGCTGCAAATATCCATATGATAAATGAAAACGTTCCACTTCCTACCATATATACAGCTACGGAATATAATAGTGAAAGGATTGCAAGGATGGCATATAGTTTACGCATTACTTATACCCCTTTCGCTCTTTAGCCTTTTCGATAAGCTCTTTTGCCTCTTCAAAAGCTTCCGGCAGAGTATCGGCAAACCATTCCTTACCTTTTTTTTCTTGTTTCTTTATTTCTTCCCACGCAGCGTGTTGTTCTTCTTTGGAATTATATGTCACTCCAGCAAAAACATGAGGATGGCGTCTCACCATTTTTTCAGATACAGTCTTTGCCACATCATCAAATGTAAATAAGCCTTCCTCTTCTGCTATGACCGAGTGGAACATTACCTGTAAAAGTAAATCACCTAATTCTTCCTTAAGATTTTCTGCATCACCGGTCTTAGTGTAATTATTAATTCCATTAATGACCTCAGCAGCCTCTTCTATACACTCGGGTTTTAAGCTTTCATGAGTCTGCACTCTATCCCAAGGGCAACCGTTTTCACTTCTTAGGGTTTCAACTATTTCTTTTAATCTATCGATTTCTGCCATGGTTAATTATCCTCGCAAAAATTTTTTCTCTACTAGTTTTATAAATCGGAGTGACGCGATTCGAACGCGCGGCCTCTACATCCCGAATGTAGCGCTCTACCAACTGAGCCACACCCCGTAAAGGAAATGACCTCCTTTCCTATTCTCGATTCAATTATATCTTTTTGTTACTACTGTAAGCAATTCTTATTGCTATTAAAATAATCAATAATTTGCTCACATAGCCTAGATAATCAACCCATCCAATTGCTAACTGCGATAATACATTTATTAAAGAATGAGTCATCACACATAGCCATAGATTCTTTGTTTTTGCATAAAGTGCTGAAAGAATAAAGCTGTTTGTTAATAACCCAATAAGAAAAGGCACTACACTTACATCAGCAATTGTTCCTTCTATATAAAAGTATAAGAAATGCCATATACTCCATGACACAAAAGTTATTAACGTTGAATAAATGTAATTAAGCTTCTCTTGTAATGCTGGCTGATAGAAATATCTCCACCCAATCTCTTCAAGTCCACCAAATGCTATGTGTTTTACAAACATCATTAATGGAATATACCAAGAATTAATTATAAATTCACCGCCTAATATCACTGGTAGAAAATCTATAAAGATGAACAATAGAACTAACAGATAATCATTATAACTTTGCTTGAATTTGAAAAAGTCAGCCACGATTGTTTTAATAGATATTTTTCTATATTTTACAGAAACTATTATTCCCCATAAAGCTGATGATATTCCACCTATAGCAATAGCTACCATGCCTAGTGGCGAAGTATAGTCCACCGTAAATCCGATATTCCTAAGTAGGTATACAACTAGACATACAAATGCAATCTGACCTAATGCTCCTGAGATATATAGGGATATAGCTTTAGTTCTTTTCATAAGTCGCCCCTTCGTAAGTTATAATTCAGCCACAATCTCTGATACAGCAACTAGAGTAGCTTCACCACTAATTGTGATGCGATTATTATCCTCTAGCCTGCAATATACATACCCACCACGCTTTGATGCCTGGTAGGCTTTGATTTCCTTAAAAGGAGCTGGGACATTAATGCCTCCAACTCCTTTACTACCTTTTTGTATTTAATTGTGGCAGCTTCCTTGACCGTGTCCATGGCAGCTATGACCTTCACCATGTGCTTCGTCATGATGTGAACAGTTTGCCTCACCTGAAGCTGCAAGAGATTTTATAGTAAAACTAAAACTTTATTGTCTCAGGTGCATCTGTAAATGAACTAAAGGTCGCAGTTGCATTTTTGAAGTAAAGAACCTCTGTATTATCATCGTCTGCTGAATACATACTCTGAAGTGAAGGATAAGCATCAAGCATAGAAGCCTTTGCCTCTCTTCTATCATCAGAAACCAGTTCTCCAGCTACTCTAAGCCATTTGCCATCATGGAATGCGCAGATTTCTGCTTTAGGATTTGCATGAAGTTGCTTAGACACATCCTTTGACTTTCCTGTCTGGATGTAAAGCTTGCCTTCAAAGATATGGGCTGTACCAAATGGTCTAACTCTTGGTTGATCTCCATCAACTGTTGCAAGATAATATGTTCCTGCATCCTTTAAAAACTGAACTACTTTTTCCATAATATACCTCCTTATCCTAAGATATATCATAACTCTAACATAGATTTTGTTCAACCTAATTGCGTGCATTTTTTAGTCTAGCCAGCTGTACTGTCATTGTGGATGATTATATGGAAATTGGATACATTTTGCCTTCAGATATGCCTCAATCAGTTCTCACCCAACAGTACATAGATATTCTTAAAAATCGAGCCACACCCCGTAGTATTTTCTACGATTGATTATAACTAATACTAACTCGTAAAAAAAAAAACAGATAAGAACCACTCCTCTCCCAAATGAGATTAGAGTGGTTCCCAAACATTATATTTTACTTAAATGCTTTCTGCGCGAAATTGTAGAAACCAAGATACCAAATATCAAAGTTATGCTCGCCATCAAGCTCCTGCCACATAAAGTTCTCGCCATCTACAAACTTATCGCATACCTCTGGTAGGTTCTTTGCGGCAGCTGAAGCGCTCCAGTAAGCAATGCCATCCTGAAGACCACAGATGTTGTAGAAATAGTGGATAGGATAATCCTTATCTGCCAAAAGCTCTGCTGTCTTTGATGCTGGGTTACTAGTAGGTGCTGCTGAGAATGCTCCGAAGTAGCTAAACAAATCAACACACTCGCCAATGCCGATGTTGATTGTCTGCATACCGCCCATTGAAAGACCTGCGCAAGCTCTATGATCACGGTCAGCGTAAGTGCTGTAGTGTGAATCGATGTATGGGATTAAATCATTTCTAAGCTCAGATCCAAAATTGTAGAAAGAAGGAATAGAACCACTTTCAGAAGCCTTACCATTTGGTGTAACAACGATGAAAGAATCAATATCTCCATAATAAGCAAGGTTATCCATTATAGCCTTAACCTTTGACTCATCGTTATACATACCCCACTCGTTTTCATCACCACCGATTCCATGAAGTAAATATAATACATTATACTTCTTGTCCTCGCTATAGTTTGCTGGGAGATAGATATTGGCATTCTTAGTATACGTATTTCCGTTTTCAGAATCATGTGCTGTATATGAAATAGTCTTAACTGTGCCAGCACCTTCATCATTTCTGATTTCAGAATACTTTTCAGGAATACTATCACTTATAGTAGCTGTAGGGTCATAATGATCTTTTGTAAATTCAATGTCAGCCTCTATTTTACCATCAGTCTCACCTACACCAAGGAAACCAAATTCAATAGTTGCACCACTTGCAACATTGGTATTCCAGCTAAGGGGAGTGAGAATGTATTCATCATCAGTAGTCTCGATATTTACACACCAGCTACTGTCAATATTAACCTGTTCTTTGCTTAATTTGACTGTCCAATCTTTAAGTGCAAACTTTGAGTTATTAGTAAGCTTATAACCAACCCAATATCCAGTTCCCCAACTGTTAAGGTCATAGCTGATATCCACACCATCTTTTGATACTAAAGTGGATTCTGCGTTTTCTTTTACATAATTTAATGCTGTTGCATCATCATTTGCAGCCTTTGCTGTCATGCCCAAGGAACTAACAGAAAGTGCCAGAACAAGGGCCGTTGTAAATAGTTTTTTGTTTTTCATTATATATCCTCTCCTTTGTTTGTTCTTTGCCTAAGCAATTCACGCGCGCAATATAATAATATACCCTGAGAGGATTTTACGCGACACAATTCTTGCCAAGCGTATTATCACTGCCAACCCCCATATTTAGAGCCTTTCTTCACAGCACCATCACATTATTACTATTTATTGCTCAATCTAAAAATCCAGCTTCCAAAAAACCTATACTTTCCCCTCCATATTCAAAATAAGCAGATATTAAATACATAATTTCTATAGCATTGACATATATTTACTAAATTCACCTTTATCAATACCTAATGCTTCCATGGCCTGCTCAGCTGTGAGCTTGAGATTTTTCATAAGGTTCTTGATATCGGAGATTTTACTTTGTTCTATGCCTTGTTCTATACCTTCTTTTCTGCCTTCCTCAACCCCTTGTCTATGTCGATAGTCGCCATATGCCTCTTTTAATTCTTCGTCACTCAATAATGCAAACATATAATCCTCTACCTCCCTCCTATGTTCAGAAAGGTATCTTACCAGCTTTCCCTGTTCTATACATATGCTAATGGTAGCTCGTATAGCTGTTTCCTTTTCTCCATTATACAACACCAGCTGCTCTTTTAGAATACTGCAGAAAGTGAGATATTCGCCAATAATATCATCTCGCTCCTCATCTGCAAAAATCACATTTGCACGAACCTCTAAGTTACCTTCACCTCCAAAGAATTCATCATTCAAAGATAAAAGCGATGGCTTATCCCCTTGCTTCCCAGCATATAGCACATATAACTCTGCCCTAGGAATTACGATCTTTGTATCGGTATAAAGATTAGCCTTTATTTCTGGATTATCATAAATGTATGACTGATAAGTCTTTGCCAGATACAAAAGCATTCGAACAATAATATTAACACTCCAGGTACTCTGCGCCTCCACCAACACCACAAGTCGATCATTAGCAATGAATCCTAAATCATTATAAATATCATTTGTTAATACATTTTCAATAGTAATAATCTTAAGATTATCAATCCCAGTCTCCAGATCTTCTGGATGCAAAGCCTGATATAGTTTTAATAAATACTCCTTGTTCTCATCACCAAACATGTGGGTGAACAAGCTGTCTTTAAGCGTGGTCTTAATAGTTCCCATATTTCTTTCCTTGCATAACATTATTTCCTTGGTTATTACCTAAAAAATCCCCCTTGCATAATAAACTTTATCCAAGTATAATAACCATTGGATATATGAATTGTAATTAACCATTGGATATTTGTCAATGATTATTTTTAAGGAGGCTATATGTCAGAAAATATTATTTCACAAAGACTTATATCTGCTCGAGAACATCTAGGAATTACAAAGGCAGAAGCTGCCCGAAGATTGAACCTTTCGAGTATTGGATACTGCAGATATGAATACGGAGATCGAACACCATCAATACAAACCTTAGAAGTTATCGCACAGTGTTTCGGCACTTCGGTTGCCTATCTCACAGGCGAGACTGATGAATTTGCTCCAGATAAAATTGTAGTCGATAAAAACACTAATCCAGAATTATTTAATCTTTTAAATGTCTGTGCTAATAGTGATGATGCAGCTTTAAGAAGAATATCACTCTATGCAAAGGAACTACTAACTACACAAAAGAAAAACTAAATATCCCATCATAACGTGATTAAAGGCATTTGTATTATTGTTTCGCTGCAGTAGGAACAAATCCAAGCTTAAGACGCATTCCTAATTCTTCAGCAATACATTTTACCATTGCTAAACTTGGATTTCTTGTACCATTCTCAATACGACTAATATCAGCCTGAGTAATTCCTGTTCTTTCAGCTCATTCTTTTTCCGTAATATGTTGTTCGTTTCTGGCATCAATCATAGCCTGAATAATATCATATTCTGCTTCTAATGCATCATATTCTGTTTTAATCTCAGGATTCTTCAGAACTTTTTCTTTATATTCCTTATAGCTACTCATTTACAATACCTCCGTTTGTAATCTGCTTTATATTTTGGGCCAGATCCAATTCTATTATATTAAGAACAATTAATGCTGACACCAGTACTATCCTTATTAACATTAACCTGATTTTCTTTATATTTATAGTAAATCTCAGCAATTTCCTCTTTAGATAAATCCTGAAAACAAGCATATAAGGTTTCTAAATCCATGCCTTTACTTACAAAGTTTTCTACTGTCATTTGATCCTTTTTATTCATAGCTGGTCTCCTGCCAATCTACGACTATAGTAATCCATAGTCCTATACTCAATTACATCCTTCATCTGTTCTGCAAGTATCCTATTTTCCTGTAGCCCATTCATTCCATCACACAATGCAATCGGTGACTCATCGGTACTTATAAAGAATCCCTTGCCTGACTTAATCAAGAAGTTTACCGGCATAGTATGAATCTTCTTTATGTGATTTGCATCAGATATTGCCTTATATTTCTCATAAGTACTGTCTGTATCTAAATCTCTCCAATTCTTGCCAGTATTAAAAAAATCTTTCCAACTAGCAAGTAGCTGACTATCATTTACATGCATCAACACGTTACCCTTGTTATAAAAAGCCATAAGAACTGGCATCTTATAAACCTTGGTCATGTTTGTAGTTTCAATTAATGAGATAAAGTCTTTTCCTATTCCATTACAGAAAAATTTTTCTTCATCATTTAGCTCACCAAGTTCGCGCAAATAATCTAAATACCTTTTGAAGACATTTGACTTGGAGTTCTTTAATGCAAGCTGATACACTTCATCATCTATCTCTGTGAATAATTCCAAACGAGATGGCCTATGCCCAAGAAGCTCTTTTACTCTATAGAACTCATCATCAATAAGGTCATTAAGCTTCTTCTGCTTGCGTTCCATCTCATTAAACAAATCAATGAGACGCATATCAAAATCTATCAGGCAATCATCTGGTATGTCCTTCTTTGATGGGCGGCCAGAGTTTTTATCATAAGTATCAGCATACTTGCCAGTTAAGAAAAACCTTACTTTTCCAGCCTTCTGATAATTGCCTATAAAATCAAGAACATTTAAATATTCCTTGCCCTCGGACTTTCTTAATCCACGACCTAATTGTTGTAAGAATACAATGGGTGATTCAGTAGGTCTTAAGAACATAACCATGTCTAAAGATATAATATCAACTCCCTCATTAAACATATCAACAGCAAAAATCACGTTGATTTCACCAGCCTTTAGCTTTGCTATAGCTACATCTCTTGCCTCAGAATACTCACCATTTGCATCGCTATAAACAGCAACTGCTGGTGTTCCTCGTTTACAAAATTCTTTAGCCATTTCCTCGGCATGGGCTCTTGAGCAGCAAAAACCTAAAGCTCGATTAGATTCGTATTTACGATAGTATTTATAAATCAAATCATGTCGATAAACGTTACCTATATATGTTTCATTTAATTCTTTTTCATCATAACGTCCTCTTACAACATGTAACTTAGAATAGTCTGTTTCATCATAAATTCCATAGTAATGGAATGGAACCAGCATGCCTTTATTAATAGCCTCATATAGTGATATCTCATAAGGGACATTATAATCACAAAGCTCATAGATACTTCTGCCATCCATTCTTTCTGGGGTTGCTGTGAGCCCCAATAAAAATTTAGGCTTAAAGTAATCTACTATCCTCTTGTATTGATCATTTACAGCATGATGGAATTCATCTACTACTATGTAGTCAAAATAATCATTAGCAAAATACTCAGGGTTTAAATATCTATCATTTCCAAGCGTAGCTACAGAAGCAAAAATCACTGATTTATCAGTGCATTTTTCATCACTATTAAAGAAGCCGTAGTCGTCTGAATTTCTGACATTATAAAATGAAGTTGCTGCCTGTTTTAAGATTTCTTCCCTATGTGCAACAAATAATACATGCTCATAATTTTTTGAATCAAAAGCGGCCAAATAGGTCTTTCCGACACCAGTTGCAGCTTGAACCAAAGCCTTTGTAGCACCTTCTGCTCTAGAATTCTCCAATGAGCAAAGAGCTTCTATCTGAGCCCCTCTTGGCTCATAGAGCATTCTGACCGTTGAGTCTTCATCGGCTTCATCATATCTGTCTAAATCTTTTGCCGCTGCAGGTCTATGCCAATTCTTTGAATACTCTTGAAGCACATCACCAGTGACTTCGATTGAATGATTCTGATATAAATCTTCGAATGTATCACAGAATTTCTTAAAATTTTTCTCATCTGAAAGTGTGGTGAATCTATAATTCCACTCAATTCCTGATGTTAATGCACTTCTTGAAATATTGGATGAGCCTATGAATATCTCGCCATGAGATACATAGTGAAAAATATATGCCTTTGGATGAAATGATCTGCGAGGATCATTATAGAATCTTAGATCTACTCTATCTCCTAACTCACGCTTAATCATGTAGAGAGCTGATGGTTGAGTGATTCCAAGATAATTACCTGTAAGAATTCGTATTTTCGTACCAGCGCCTATTGACTTCTGCAATTGCTCAAGAAGCATTTTAACGCCAGATTCCATTAGAAAAGATACTATAATATCAACCTGAATTGCATTACCAAAACTAGCAAGAAGCTTTGCATATAATTGCACAGCCTTGTTGTCATCGCCAGTCATTGCTAAAGGCTGATAATCAATCTTTAAAGATTCAATTGTATTCCCAATACTGTTTTCGCCTATTTCTTTAAAATTAGGTTCAACCATTTTTCTTCTCCTCGTCCTGGTCTCACATCACTAGTAATCCAGGTCTCCACAATATTCATCCCTTTAAAATCTGATATATATTCCGCAAAAGTTTCCTCGGTAAAATCAGTAAAATACCTGCCGTTTCTTTCGCCTTCAAAATCGCCATATTTGAAAGATGTATAAATAACCCCGCCAGTTTTTAATGCACCAGTCATTTTCGTTAATACAGATTTCAATTCTGATTTAGGCAAATGCAGAATCGAAGAACACGCCCAAATGCCATCATATTTATCAACATCATTCAAATCTTGAAAGAGTGCATTCTTAACTTTTATACCAGTATATTCCGAGGCTATCTTGCACAGCTCTTTCGAACCATCTATCGCTTCTACTTTATAGCCTAAATCCAGCAAAGTCTTTGTATCTCGCCCGGAACCGCAACCAAAGTCTAGAATGAAAGCATCCTTCTCTAAATGTTTTAGAAATTTATTTAGCTGAGCTGAAATATCCGCACTAATTGTGTTTTCGCAAAATTCATTTGCTTTATTATTATAATACGATAACGTATTTACGATATCCATATAAAAACCACCTCATTCAAATCCCTAGAACAGGCAAAATCATAGCAATCACGCTAAACAACAGTATACCACACAAGTAGATTCAGTTATAACAGCTACTTGGCAATAGCATTTTTTACAAATGGGAACTTAATGATTAAATCCTTATCCATTTCCATCATACTCAATAATCTACTAGCTGCACCAGATGGATGATTAGTTCCAGCCTCCCAAGCCTCTACAGTTTTATCAGAAACTCCTATGTAACTAGCAAATGTCTTCTGAGACATTCCTGTTGAATTCCTAATTTTCTTAACTTCTGATGCATCATAAACCTTAACAGGCTCAACTGTAACCTTATGTCTTTTAAGTATAGGCTTTTCACTTTGAGCGTCCTCGAGAGCTTCATTAAGTCCTGTCATAATACTATTAAATACATTGTTATCGCTCATATCGTTCACCTCCAAGACTCTTCTTAAGCATTTCTATCAATTTTTTTACTGCATTTCTTTCTTCTTTAGAAAGATTATCCTTTTCCTTCTTCCCGTACACAGTAATTAGATAAACAGTCTCTGCAAAAACAAAATCGACATAACATACTCTTGCGCCACCGCTTTTTCCTTTATTATCTGATGCAACCCTTGCTTTACGAAGTCCTCCCGTTCCAGGCATAATAGGATATTTGTCAGGATTCTTCATTATATCTAACTCAAGCAATCGAAGGTCATCGTCATTAAAACCTAACCTATCCCAATTCCGTGAAAATTCTCTAGTTTGAATAAAAGTTTTAGTCATTACTATTCTTACTACTAACAATATACTCCCTATCTGATAGGGTGTCAATCTTTCCTTTCTTTTGTATACTTTTCTTGCATTCCATGCATTTCTATATAGTATGAAAGCAATCGAAGCAAATAAGGCGGAGCATTCCGATGCCCTAATTCCCATTCTGTCATTGTTCTATATGGAATCTCAAATTTCTCGCAAAATTCTTTCCGATTTAATCCAGTAGATTCCCGTAACTCCTTTATTTTCGTACTAAACAATTCATCTGACATGTTGAACCTCCTGTATTTACTCATTGCGTAAATTATACCCCAATAGAACATTTTACTCAATGTGTATATTTCATAATTATTAAAAAAGATATATTCTTAAAGAAATAGGGTTTCACAAAGCTCTCAAACTGTAAACGAAAAGAGGCTTAGCAAATTGCTAAGCCTAAAATTGTTTATGACGCACTGAAGGTAGAGCATCTGTTTCCTAGGCATTATTCATCTCTTCTATATACTCATCTTCAGATTCAAATGTAAAGATACTAACACCATTTTCGCTAAGAAAATTAATAAAATCTTCCTTGCACATTTCAGCTATACTAGCACAATAGCCCATAGAAACCTTATTCTTATAAAGCATTAATGCTACTGCTTTTTTAACAAATTCATTAGCTTCTTTTTTTGACATTTTTGTATCATATAAAACTTCATCTGGTATATTAACTGATATTTTGTACATGTATTATTCCTTTCAATAATTCTCCAAAAATCCTTTCGCTCTCTCCCTGGCTTTATCAACCACATCACTTGGTCCTGTTATCTTCACATCACTTCCCAGGCTGAAAATCCATCCAAAGAATTGCAGACTCACTGCAACATCCACGGCTATCATGCTCCTGTCCTGTCCCGCCTTTTTTATTGCGATGTCCTTACCAAATCTATCAATGAATATTCCCACCTTGTCATTAGGGAATTCAATATGTACACGTCTGATTTCACCACCAAACATGGAAAAATTCTCCAGCGCATAACTGGTCATATCAAAGTTTTTGAAATGCTCCTCTCCTTCACGCCTATCCTCTGAAACGGATAATTTCATCATTTTATCTACACGATAATGCTTTACCTTGCCAGCCTCTGAATCATAAGCCACCAGGTAATAATTTTCATCTGCCCAAGTAAGAGCCCATGGACTCACTTTATATTTCTTTCCTTCTTTACGTGGTTCCAGCTTTTTGTCGATAGTCCAGGAACAATATAAAAACTCGATCTGTTTATTACCTGAAATGGCATTATGAATAGAATCCACCGAATAATAAATACTCTCATTCATGGTCTTGATTCTATCATTTACATATACCTGCCTTTTCAGCTGCTTTGCCTGATGCTCGCTGACAAATGCATTCATCTTTTTTATCAGCACATCAGACTTGCTCTTAGAAATGAACTTAGATGATTGGATTGCATCAATCAGCAGCTTCACCTCTGCCAGTTCAAATGTACGGCTGCCTACATGATAATAAGTCTCCCTGCCTTCCTGCTCCTTGATGACCTCTATGCCAAGATTTTCTTCCATGCATTTAAAATCATCATAAAGACTCTTTCGTTCTGCAGTAATATCATACTTCTGCAGTTCCTTTATAATCTGTGCCAGTGTAAGACTATGCTCATCATCGGTCTTTTCCTGCATGATTTTGCACAGAATACTAAGCTTTAATTTTTGATTAGACCCCTTAGACATAAAAACACCCTCCAACTGTACTAGTTATAGGTCTAGTATAGCATAGAGGGTAATAAATTGGTCTAGGTTATTTTTCTACTAATCTAGATTTCATATTACCAATTATATCAAACAATCCCTTATCTATAACAATAGGATTTGAAAAAGCATCAACAACAATACCAACAACATCAGCATCATTTCCTAGCGCCAGCTTCATTGCTTCAAAGAAATGCTTCTGAACTTTAGAATAATCATTGCCGTAATCGCCCATTTCCTCCCTACTTGAGAATACCGGGAAGTAATACTTATCACCATTCTTAAGTATATCTGGAATCATCCTGATATCCTCAATTGCAGAAAATGTTTTGCCTACAACTTCATCTTCATCCTTCTCTGCTAATTCTTCCAGGAATTTCTGATCAGCTTCTCCCATTACTACATTATATGGAATCCATACGAGACTATCCCTTAGTAGTTCTAGTACATCGATAAAGTTACTCTCTGTCTTATCATCATTAAAAGCAGCAATTGCATCACGTAACATCTTACCATCTTTCAAATCAGCCTCTGTGAGTTTCTTACTAGGATTCATATCAGATAGTAGATGCTGATTACCATCCTCATCCGTATATACGAAGAATGCAACCTTCTCATGCAGATGATATCCAAAATCTTGATCAGGCTCGTTTAAAAGTTTGCCGATAATGACTTTATCTCCAAGATCTTCAATGCGTACCCAAACTTGTTCTGGCTGCAATCCGTCTTTCAAAAGCACAACTTGGACATCGTCTATGCATTCTTCATGTCTAAATGAATCAAGAAAATCAAATCTGCGACTCTTGGCAACATTATCATTTTCTTCATAGGTTTCCAAGCTTGAAATCTTATCCTTGAATAACTCCATATATTCATCGAAAACTTCTTCACTAAACAAGCACTCACAATCTTTTACGGCATCAGCTCGAAACTTATAGGTGATATCATTTGGTAAATCATAAAATTTAAAACCGCCTTCATCTCCTTGCAAAGCTAACGAGAGAATCTCAAATGTGAAGCCTGCCTCGTGGTCTACATAACCATAAACGAGAACACCATCAAACGCTTCGTCCACATCTAAATCAGCTACAATATCCATTATATTGTCATTGTTAAGCAATATGCTAAAGTTCTTATAAAAAGGCCTAAAGCCTAATTCCTTGTAGTTCATTACTGTTCCTCCTCATTAAAATAAGCATCCCTTATCTCTTTTGGAAAATATTCTATAGGCTCAACGTATATTAATGGTATTAATCTAAAATCCCTGTCAAACCTTTCCAAAATATCTAGGAACTCCTTATCTAGTCTCTTCACCGCCTCCGCTTTCATGGAATCAGGCACTCCATAAAAAGCCTCAGCGATGCTACCGGCGATGCAGGTAAGTGTGTCACAATCTCCACCTAATGAAACTGCAGTCCTGATAACATCTTCAAAGTCTTCGCCCTCAAGAAAGGCAGTGATTGCCTCAGGAACAGTCTCTTGACAACTCTCCACATGATGATAGGTTGGTCGAATCTCATCACAACTTCTGCTAAGATCATAGCCAAACTCTGAAATGATATATTCCTTAATTTCGTCCTTCGTGCATCTATTTCTAGCCATAAAGACTGCACTAGCTACAGACTCTGCGCCCTTGATTCCCTCAGGATGATTATGAGTCACCTCAGCAGACCAGCGCGCCACCTCTCTGGTGCGCTCCAACGTATCAAACATCCAACCTACTGCAGAAACCCTCATGGCAGAGCCATTACCAAAGCTTCCGTATGGCTGAGGATTACTAGATTTCAACCAGTTTGCGAAGCTGCCTCCATATTCTCCTTGAGCATATCTTCCACCAAGGTCTTGCATGCAATCTACAAATGCCGCTTTCATTGTCCGTTCATCTGCATCTGTTCCTACTAACATAATGGCCTTCGCAATAGCAAGCGTCATTACGCTGTCATCAGTGTATCTAATCCATTTTCGAGGATTGAACAAAATGAAATCCTTAGTCTTATCACCCCTATCAAACTCATATGGTGCACCAATCATATCACCTAAAATTGCTCCGTACATATATCACTCCTCCTTACTGCCAGGCATTAGTCTTTTTCTGATTCTATAATAAAAAATGAGGTGTACTTTAAAAAGCTCACCTCGCAAACGTTGTTTTTCTTGCATCGGAGCCAATTTTCATCCTTCCTTTTCTTGTCCAAAATAAAAAGACTCCTGCCTCATTAGCATAATCTAAACATAAATCTTGAAATATTCCTCGCCCTCACGGCTATCCTCTGATATAAAAAGAATCATTCTCAATCCATTGGTTTGTCACTCCCTCTGGCCAGACATCTCCTACATCTAATCCATTATCCGTAAGCCACTCGTCTTCAACCGTTACATAAGATTCATTACCATCTTCATCTACAAGTGTTACTGATACAGTGGGCTTTTGGCTACCTGTTTCTTCGCAGCCAAAGTCCCCGTCAAAAATGTGTTTAATTGTTTTCATATTAATTCCTTCAAATAGAATCTGTTCATTGAGCTATGCACAACTTCTTTAGGCTTTTCAATCAGCTTATATCCGCATTTTTCATAAAGATGAATTGCTGCCTTTAAATTAGTATGAGTCTCAAGGTATATTCTATTATAACCTTTATTCAAAGCAGTCTCTTCTACTAATTCTATAAGTTTATATGAAAGCCCCTGTCCTTTAACCGCGTCAGTTAGATATAGCTTTTGAAGCTCCGCAGTGTCATCCATAAATCCCAGTTCAGCCAGCCCTATTCCCCCGATGATATTGTCATTATCGTCCAATGCAATGAAGTACGCTCTTTGGGGAGAAGCTAGGTAAAAATCACTGAGATTATTGAGGTTCTCATCAAAGTATACTGTTCCAGGAATATCCAGTTTGTTAGCCTTTAAATTATCTCGTATTATATTAGCTAAAATCAGATTATCTTTTGGTTCAATTATTCTGTAATGCATTTAATACCTCATTCCCCATCGCCAGCCATAACAACCACAACAGGCTTTTCATCCACTACAAATGACAATGTCTTTGCAATTTCCGGCTCGCTGCAGCCAATCTGCTGAGCAGCATGCTCCACCGTATCAATAGTCTCTGTATGCTCTGTGAGCCTGTCCCCCAGAGACTTCTCATCTATAATCTGCCAAAACCATTTTCTCTACTAAGAACGCTAAAACCTCAACCCACACTTTGGGCAATAATCAAAATCTTCAGCTGTCTCATAGCCACAATTTCTACAACGCTTAAAGAAACCTCTGCCCTGACTTACCTTGGTTAAATCCTGTGGTTTGATTTGAAGCTCTTCTCCTGAAGATATGCGCTTTCCTATCTCTGGATTAAGTTCATATACTGTGCCACAGCAGCTCATCTGAACATAATATCTTCTATTCCATTTGAATGTAGGTATAAAGAAAAGTGATAAGACTGTATAGAGCATGAACACCTGATACCTTCCATACTTTCCACAGCTATCGCATATCACGGTCTGACTAAAATCAAAGTCTTTGCGACCATCAGTAATTCCCATTATAAAAAACATAAGCCTCTACTCTTCCTTAAAAATCTCATTATTCTTATCAAAGAATACCCAGTCGCCTTCATTGATATCCTTGGCCAGCAGCTCTGCATCTTCCATTTCTTTTCCAAATTACGTTTCCGATGAATTTCATGAAACCCCTCCTATATCCTTACTTCAACCTTTACAGGCGACTTTACTAACCTAGAAAACTCTTCTCCCGCATTCTTAGAAGTTCCAGTTATCAGACCATAATGAACAGGAATAGCCACTTCTGGTGCAATTGTATTGATTAGTTCAGCTGCCTTCTTTGCATCCATAGTATAAGTTCCGCCAACTGGCACTAGGGCAATATCGCAGTTTACGGCTTTAGCCTCTTTAGTAGCATCAGTATCTCCCGCTACGTAAATACGTTTTCCATCTACAGAAATGATGTAGCCAACCCAACCAGCACTCTTTGGATGAAATGGTTTTAAAATATTATACGCAGCAACAGTTTCAAACCTTAATCCATCCACATCATAGTTCATTCCTGGATTGACATATTCTATTTTGCCAACAATTGCTGAAACTTCTGCTGCCTTTCCTTTCATATTCTCAGGAACGACCAACACAGTGTTTTCATTTGCCACCTTTTCAATGGCTTCTGGCGAAAAGTGATCATAATGGTCATGAGTAACTAAAATAAATGCAGCATCATGTGGTGTTTCATCCATCTCAAATGGATCTACATAAACTGCCCTGCCTTCAACATCAATGCAAATACTGTTGTGCTTAAATACTTTAATCTTTTCTGTCATTAGTGCCCCCTTACTTATGTTTTGTATAAGGGTATTGTACTTCTTTTCAAAAAAGAAAGCACCAACCAAAGTTGATGCTTTCGAAAGTTCATATTGATGCAAATTTGCACAGAATAGATTGGTTTCTTTTAAAGTTATGTGTTTTTGGTGCGGATTTGCACTACCATAAGTCATTATCATCGCCAAACAACGAATTTCTTCTTCGCTCCTCTTCTTCCTCCTCGCGACGATATTCGCTGTCGTCCCAATTATAGGTATACTCGCCTCTAGTCCAACTAAAGCCATCTCTGTCGATATCTTCGTACTCGCCAGACTCATAATTAAAAGCCCACTTTGACATAATTACTCCTCCTCATAGTTATCCAAAACATACTTCAACATTTCAAAGGCAGCTTCTTTCTTAGCTGACTTTTTTGATGAGGATTCTATAGTATAGCTAACATCAAATTCTTCTATACTACATGAAACTTGCCAAACAGGATTTCCATTTTCATCATGACGTTCTTCTGCAACATACTTTGGTAAGGAAAAATAATCTCTTCTCGCCAGAATTTCTAATTGATTGATTGCCATTTCTAATGTTGGCTCATCAATTTCGTCTTTTATAGTAAAGAACAAATCATTTTCTTCTAAGTACAAATAAGCAGTTTTACAAGCATACTTTCTAGCTTCGTTCTTTGATCTACCGAATCCGACAAAAGTTGGAAGATTATCTCGAATTTTGACATAACATCTCTTTGTTATTGGGCCTGAACCGTCTTTTTCTAGAGCATCTATTTCACTCCAACTTTGATACACGGTATTCTCCTCCTGAATATACCATGTATACCTATAACTTCCATCGTTATACTTAAACCAAGGAACCGCACAAAACGATTCATCCCACTGATATATCAATGTGACGTAATCAATCTCTTCTCCTGCATTAAGGATAGAATCAGGATTTAGCATGACTTCAACCGCCTCTTGAATCTTTTCAAAATCCCAATTACTATCAATCGCTATGGCACCAATTATAGCCTCAAATAAATCTTCTTTTACTGACTTCTCCTGGGAACGATTCGACAGTTCATCGCCTTTACCCATAACTAAGTAATCAGCTAAAGCAAGTTCATCTATTCGACGCGCCAACGTATCTTTCTGAACTAAACGCTGCTTTAACTGTGTCAATTCACCCTCGTCTAATTCACAAGAAAACTCATCCTCATATTTCTGACCTAACCACTTCATCTGGTTACGTGCTTCTTTACTTGGAGCATTACCATATTTGGTAACAAGATATCGAACAACACCTATATCCAATGCTTTATCTCCAATAAATTCTAGAACTTCGTTGTTTTCTCCACCATTTTCTTCAGTGTAAGAACGTCTAGTAAACGCCTGCTTTAGCAGATTCTTATTATTAAAAACATAGTTACCAATCTGCTGAGCTACCAGTTTTTCAAATAAATCTTTTTCTTCCATAAAATAAAAAATCCTTTCTGCATAAAAGCTGAAAGGGGCATAATAATCTAACACAAAATAGACTACTCGTGAGATAGTAATCGTCTGCATTAGACATGGATTTTAAATTTTCTATCTATTTCCTTTGATCTTACTAATACATACTTTCATATGCATTAATAAATCCCTACAAATAGAACGTATAAAACGCATTTCAAATTTAAAAGCATCACGCCCCGATATTTAGTTACACATTAATTATATATCATAGCTAATACATCTTGCAAACCCTCAAAAACTTTGATTATATAAAAAAAGTCCGTTCCCACCTCTGTGCGACCGAACTCCTTTGTCCCCTTCAAAACGCCTTATACAAAAGAGGAATTTCCTCCGAGCGTTTTCTTCCTTCGCAATCCAACAGTGATGCTGGTTGTTCACCGTAACTAGCTACATACAATGAAGGTTCAGGATTATTATCATCTATAGTTGCATAATAGTGTGCAGAACATACAGGGCAGTAAAATGGTCCTAAATTTCCATATCTACCATCATTTGTTTTGATTAAAATTTCATTTTGACATTCTTTACATGAATACAAATATCCATAGTATTCACCATTAATTGTTACTGATGGTATACCTTTTAATTTTTCCTTAATCTCATCAACTTCCAATTTTGTCTTATTGTTTTCGCCGGTCATTCCGTCTCTAAACCTCCATCACTTATATATACTTCCACTCCCTGAACCCACAGTTCTGAGCAGACTTATAAACTGGAAGAATCACTGCCTCCAGTTCCTTTTCAAATCGTTCGTATTCAATATCAGATTCGTATATACGATATCGCAATCTATCATCATTGAAATGTTTCTTTGCGCATTTCTCAAACTCTTTATGCACAACATCATACTCGCGCATCATTCTGTATGACTGATGCTCTGGCATTGCCCGGCGTTTAAAATAAGTATTCCAGTCTGGCAATTTATTGCTCTTAGAGCTATTGATGCTTTACGTGGTAGGATTCAGGTTCCACATCTCATCATGTGCCACATACGACCAAGGTACAAAATGATCTATAGAAATATCCTTCACAATGATTCTAGAAGACAGACCTTTAAGCCCCAAGAAGTAATACATGATATGACTTTGATTATTAATATTTTCCATAAGATTATCTTTTCCTACTATATTTCCATACGCTTTTCATCTGGGAAACCAGAGTGTTAACATCCCAGTGCCTCTTACTATTCTTTGGACTGTTTGGATCATTTACAATTATTTCACCATCAGAATCTATTCCTGTTAGAACTATAAAATGTCCAGATGTTGTAAAATCTCCTGGGCTCATTGAACAAATCATTGGAGTCTCATTAGACAGGTTTTGCAGTATATAATCTGCGGATACATTTCCATTAGTTACATTTAGTCCAAAGTATTTTGCGCCATCTGTCATGATAGTCCAAGAGGTTCCCTGCCCATATATGTAATAGCCCTGGCTTGCTGCATAGTTTGCAACCTCATAAGGATTAATATCTGGATTTTGTTCCAAACCACAAGCCACCATTGCAATGCAAGTAGGGCCACAGCCTGCAACACCTACATAATTTCCACCATAATCTTTATAACCCCAGCGCTTATCCCATTGAATAAATAAAGGAATATCATTTTCAAGCATTTCCTTTGTCACATCCATGTCAAAGTCTTTGTCCACATACTTATTGAAATTCCTCACATATTCACTGGCTTCAGGATATTTCTCTCCGAATTCTATTACGTTTTCTGGGACATTTTCCATGTTCCTGTTGTTAATAAAATTGTATGCTCCAAAACCTACAATAACTACTGATACAAGCATAATAGCAATTGCTGGTTTAAATTTTCCCCGCCTAGGCTGTCTTTTTCTCTTATTGTCATAATCCGTATATTCTTTAGTAGCTTTTCTCTGATAGCCTTCATGATTATCTATCTCATAATGACCCTTGTCATGCAGACTTTTCTTTAACCTAATAAGCCCGGCTAAAAAGTGGCATAGGAGTACAAGAGTAAGTATTAAAAATGCATCCATGTCTGTTAGCCAATCAAGCATGAAATAATAATCTAATGCAATTAGTCCAAAGAATCCTACAACTAACAATAGTATTCCCTGTAGTATCCATATCAATATTCTATGTAGCTTCATTTTGAATTAATATTCCTTGTTTTTTTAATAGAGCGCCTTTGTATTTCAATTGTGCCAAAAAGCAAATAGAACTGTACTACTCCAACTAACACAGTTCTATCACATTACAAATATCCTGTCAAATTTCTTTTGGCAAGAATTTGTGTGCAAACCTTTAAATTACAAGCATACATGCACATCTAAGACACATTTTTATTATGAGTATAATATTATATACAAAGGATATTTGCTCATTAAAATAAGTGGCTAATAACGATTTGGACTTGAAAATTATTATGTGTGACAAATCGCAATACTCACAAAAAAACTCTTTTAATTATTTTAATTTTGGCAAGCATTTGGAAACTATATCTGATATATTAGTTTCCGCGAAAGAAAAGGAGTAAAAATAATTATGAGAAAAAGAGTTATAAGAATTTTAGCTGCAGCTCTTGTGGCTTCTACTGTTCTGGTAAATCCTATGGTTTCAGAGGCTGGATCGATTCTTCCAGCAGGCGGAGATACAAATTATATTCTTCACACAGAAACAGATTTCAAAATCATGGATATGGTTTATAAAATGCAGAATGGTGAGACTGTAAATATTGAGAATGCTGCTCAGATGGCAACACTTACAAAGGTTGGCTATGCAGATTATCAGTCAGCTGGTCCTATTTCTATCACAGAAGGTAGAATGACTTATAATACTTACTGGGGCGCTGAGGACAAGGAAGTTTATGTAGTTGCACTTTCAGGAACAGAGACAATTGTTGATAATCAGACTACAACTGTTAAGGAAGATCTTCTATCAGGCTTTGAATTAAGTAATGAGTACGCTACAAATGTTAAAAACGCTATTATCGATAGAATTCCTGCAGGTAGCAATATTATTCTTGCAGGCCATAGTCTTGGTGGAATGGTTGCACAGCAGGTTGCTGCTGATAAGTACATCAAGGACAATTACGAAGTTCTTAACACAGTTACATTTGGTTCACCTCTTATCAAGGGCTTTACTCGTGAAGGTATGGTAAAGAGACTTGGAGATAGCAGCGACAAGAATACATTCTACAGTATTTCTTCAGTGCTTAATATCGTTTGGCAGTATGCCGGTGTTAATCATGAAGATGGTGGTTATAATGGAGATTCACCAGCTGCTCACTGTGATAGCTACTTACGTGAAGACGTTTGGGGCAACTACGATTGCGCTGGTGAGAAGAGAGGAAGTGTTTTAGGCGTAGAAACAGGTAGCAGAATGCTTACATTAAACTTTGCTACTACATCATTCTATACTTCCCTTTATGGAACAACAGCAGTTGCCAGAACATCAATTCTTCCTAAAAAGACCCCAGCTGAGTGCTATGACTTAGCTAAAGCTGCAGTTGCTGATGGATATATAACAGAGGATGTTTTAGCTAAATTTACAACTTTTGCACAGGTTAATGATGCAGATTCTGTTGAAACAGAAGTTATTGAGGCAATGGAATCTGATGCCGAATTAGTTGAAGCTGACACTATTGAGAATGATAGCATCGAGGATGCTAACCTTGTAGAAGAAGTTATCAATCCAGAACTAGATGAAACAACAGTTGTTGATACTGACGCTGTAGTAGAATAAATTTGTTAATAAAAGAGACCAGGATTTTGATATGCTCCTGGTCTCTAAATATATTTACTTAAATACGTCAAGTAGATGTATAAGTTATCCTCTAAGGATGGCACCTTCCACATGAATCATATCCTTGGTTTATCAATTCTTCGCGTGTTCCAGTATAATCCTGTCTATTATTATCCTTTATATCATCTACGGATGAACAGGCTGGATAATGAAATTTCTTTGTATTTGTATTTAAAACATAGGTTACAGTATCACTTTGAGCATTTGATGTTTGTACACTTGTCTCCTGGCTTTGAATAGGTGCTGCCTCCTCTGCCAACGCACTATCACCTGTAGAATAATTAATTACTATTCCAGGCTGTACATTATAGCAATAGACATTAAACATCACACCTTTTCCCTGATCCTCAACGGAGTATGCTTCCATCAGCACCCCAGATGCAACCATATTATTTCCTTCAAAGATAGGTGTAACTCTATAAAGAACATGATTACCTGTACGTTCCACATAGTCAGCAACTTCCTCCTCAAAAGGAAGCATTCCCTGTACATTTAAATATCTTGTTCCAGTGATGAGATTCTTTTCATTGGCATTTTCACCGCTGAGCTGATATCCAATGAGATGGCATCTATTGTATAGATAGTTCCCATCAATATAATCATGATAGTTTGCTGTATGCCAGCCACTTGGCTTGATACTTCCAATCTCACCCCGATCTTCTGTAGGCATTAGCTCCTTGCAAATGTTGGCATAGGCTACGCCACATCTTCCTAATGAGTCTAGTTCGCTATACACTTCAAAAGCATCTGTTCTAGTCTTATCTAAATCAGTGAAATATGGCAGGTTGCTATTTATTACTATATATGGATTTCCAGAATAGGTTCCAACTTGGTCAATAGAAAACACCTCTACATCTGCTTCAGTAGCAGTCGATGAGCCTGTTGTAGGTACATCTTCTGTTTCATCTATTTGAATTATCTTTCCTTCATCGCCTGCATTGCTTATTCCGTAAAAACTATAGCCACCTATTAATATGGTGCATGCTGCCAAACACAATAATAATCTCTTTCTCATTCTAGTCCTCCTTATTGCCGTCATTATTATTTAGAAAATTTTTAGTAGCAGGAAGGTCTTTTTTTATTCGGAGACTGTCTTTTATTATCGCTCTTAGGTTTTCTATTATTAAAATAAACATTCACTGCAAAATGCAATATAAAGATTGCTACAACTATATACAGATGGCAGAAGAATATATTAGTAATAACTCCGTTGTGCTTAAGCAAATAATCTGTAGAATAGCCCCTCAAACAAAGGATTCCAAGGAACGCTAAAGCAATCAACATTATCGGAATATTCTTAGCAGCCTGCTTCATACATTCCAGAAAATCCTTAAAGCTGGCATCAAAATACACAAATCGACCAATCATCAGTGTAAGGAAATATGTGATAAACATGTCGTAGTTGTTATCCTCGTAGATAAATTTGATATAGCAGAAGATAATAATCATGTACAGCATTCCTGTAAGACGGATAGAGGCCATTTCGCTTTTGTCCAATCTCTTTAATCTTACAATCACGTGGTCACAAAATGTGTTGACTAAAATTGATATTATCATTAAAACCAAAAGTAAATAATCCTTGTAATCACTCCAGAATTCATAAAATGCCCCCGAAGTAACAAATCTGTTTATCAGGTAGTACACGGCCATGAATCCTATGATGCTTCCGCCTGAGAATATCAGCTCGTAAAATCTTTCTGACAAGGAAAAGAATTCGTGCTGAATCTTCAACTCACCCTCAAATGTTTTGTTTGCAAATACAAAAAATATTCCATAAACAACCGCCAGCATCACCATTGCTAACAACAAAAATAGTATACAATCCGGCATTGTAAAATAATGTTTAACATAATCTGCGTATGACATTTCAAGCCTCCATTTATTGCAAAAAATATAGGGCAGTCAACCTGCCCTATAAGATTTTACATTTCTATTATGTCAATTTCAATTATTTTTAGTTTTCTTTGCTATCCTTTATTAATAAAATTAAAGGAGCCCCCTATCGGAGACTCCCAAATTATTTTGTCTTTATGAAGCTGCCTGAGTTGAATCATCTTCGCTCTCTGTCTCATCAACTTGATTCTTCGATGCAATAACCTCAACAACTACCTGATCAGCGTGTGTGGTTACTTCGACTTTCTTGTTCTTTGAAATTGCTAAGTCTGCAACTGTAACTGTATCACCAAGTCTTAGTGTGCTGCAGTCTATTTCAATCTTCTCAACTACATCCTCAGCTTTTGCTTTATATGCAACTTCAGATATAAGTTGCTCTAAAACACCTTCTGTAACAGCTTCTTTATTCTCAAGAACTATTTCAGCTGTTGCATGGATAACCTCGCCCTTTACAAGCTCCTGGAAATCCATTTCTACAATCTGATGCTTAGCTGCATCATAGTGTAGTTCCTTTAGTAACACATTGTACTTCTTTCCTTCCAAATCAAGTGTCATCTGAGTGTGGCCGCTCTTTCTGAGAGCTTCTGCCTCTTTAACCTCGAACTGGAGTGGGATTGATTGTTCGATATCCTTACCGAACAGGTTACCTGTAACGTAGCCCTCTCTTCTCAACCTCTTTGCTTTCTTTTCCATGTCACGTCTTTGTACTCTGTAAGTATCCATTTGTCTCTTCCTCCTAAAATACAAATATTTGAGCAGGGAAATTTGCGGAATGTCGATATTCAATTGGCGTTTCGTATTTTCTCGTGTTCAACTATGTTATAGTCCTCTTTTTTGAAATAGTCAAGCACCTTCCACATAAAGTTCTCACAAACAGAAAGTACAATAGTACAATAACTTAAACAAAGAGACATGCCACAAACGGCATGTCTCAAAAAAGAAGAGTAAAAATGAAAAATGTTTAGTTAGCAAACTCTAGTGAATTTATCATATCTGAAAAGACTCCAGCTACCTGATTATCCATTGCTTCATCTCCTCCGTTATGACCATCTAATTCAAAAATAAGTGCACCATCCATATAATCTCTGGCAATTGCTGTTACGTATGCACCTGAGCCACCCTCTTCTGGTCCTACTGAAACCCAATAGCCTTTTACATCCTCTGTGCCAGGGAATGTACCTTCTGAATAAGTAGCTTTTTCACCCCATTGTTCACCAAGCTCTTTTACTGCACCCTCAGCATCATTATCTACTGTATATGTAGCTGTAATCATATTAGTTCCTGCACAATCTCCAGTGTATACAAATGTAGTAACAGGACCGCCTTGATTTACAGTTATGCAAGAAGCATCATACTTAATGCTCCATCCATTAGCATCAGTGTATACGCTAGGGTCACCAAATATTCCGTTAACATAATTTACAGCATTGAATGTATCTACATCTACACCTGTAAGATGCTCGAATACCAATTCTTCACCGTCGCTAAAATGTCCCTTTATAAGGTAATCTTCAAAATATGTTACTGTAAATGTATCCACAACTGGATCTATGCTTCCAATATGAAACTCAATTGTATCTTCACCTGCTTCATATTCAAAATAATTAGCTGTTCCATTAGCACCATCTTCAATGCTACCTGAACCATCACCAAAAAATACATAAAACTGTGTTAAATCTGGATCATCCTTTTCTGATTCTGGATAAGTTACATAAACTCCCTTGGTAAAAACAGATTTTGCATCAATTGCACTGCTTGTTGGTGTTGCATCATCAGCGATGCTAGCTGTCTCCTTGCCACAAGCACTAAATGTTCCAATTACAAGTACTGTTGCGAAAGTTGTTGCCAATACCTTTTTCATGATTCCCATTTTCATTTTTTCTCCTTTGCTAAAAAGCTGTTATTTATTATCTGAAAACAGGATAGCAGATTGATTGTCACACTAATGTCACACCGATAAAAAAATTTTATTTCATTAGTTTAACAAGCTCAAAGCCAAGCATTGTAATATCATCAAACTGGTCAGCACTTCCTTTAAAGGCATTAACATTTTCAAAAACAGCCTTAACAGTACCTTCAATAGACATTCCTTCTGTAGTATTTAATACATCTATCATTTTGCCTGTACCATATTGTTCTTCCTGCTCATTTATAGCCTCTGGTACACCATCAGTATATACAAACAACCTATCACCTGGTTTAAGTGTAATCTCGTAAGGAGATGGCTTTAGCCCTGGCATAGCAGCAAGAACTATACTGTGCTTGTCTTTTATCAGCTCATATTCTCCATCTGCATGCTTAATTGCGGGATATTCATGTCCGGCATTTGCACACTGCATTACTCCTGTTTTAAGATCCAGTATTCCAATCCATACTGTGACAAACATCTCTGCATCGTTTCCTTCGCATAGAGCTTCATTTGTCTTAATTAATATCTCAGATGGAGTTCCGCCTGCTCCTGCAAAGCTTCGTATTGCTGTTTTACTTCTCATCATAAATAAAGCTGCTGGAATACCCTTTCCAGAAACGTCTGCAATTACAAGGGCTATTTTATCGCTATCTATAAAAAAGAAGTCATAAAAATCACCGCCTACCTCCTTGGCCGGCTTCATTGATGCGTATATTTCAAACTCATCTCTACCTGGAAAATCAAATACCTGCGGCAAAGATGAAGCCTGTATAGTTCTGGCAAATATCAACTCCTGTTCAATGCGTTGTTCTGCTGCTTTAATATATCCCTTCAATGTAAGTACCGTCTGATTAATATCATCCGATAAAGAGGCAAATTCAGATGAGCTTCTAACAACAACTACTTCATTCAGATTTCCCTTTGTTATCTTGTTAAGGGACTCATTTATTAATTGAATATTGCTAACAACAATCTGATTTACCAAATAAGCAATCAGCACGTAAATAACAGTAAATAGCAAGATATCTGCAAGCGCCAGCTCATAGGCCTGGGCATCACGATTCCAGTAGACCTCGCTTCTTTGCATAGTTACTACCAGTATTTTGTTTTTATCAATTCTGTCTGCATATATTTTAGAATCGATTCCCCAGAATTTACCGTTAACTACTGAATCAAAATTAGAGCATATATAATTATATTCTTCCACAGAAAGAGGCATACCTATATTTTTACCTCTTAACACGACTCTTTCATCATTTATTATTCCAAATATTACATTGCTATCTGCGTTTAAATTAACCTCATTTAATTGGTAATTAACTCTTATTGTATTGAAATTATTTTTTAGAGCAGACTTACAGTTTTGATTTGCCGTTTGCGTCTGCAAGATGCAGGAAAACACAAAGCTACCAAGTATCACAATTGATGTAATTATAAACAACCATTTTTGAAATTTTTGAGATAATGGTTCCTGTTCCGCCTCAAGCTTTTTGAACGGACTAATCCACTCTTTTGATAATAATTGTAAAACTATAGATGATAGGCACATTCCAATACCAGTGAACACTATCATAGGCACTGCGCATGTGCTAACAACAAGAAAAGCCATTCGCATATCATTTCTATGTGTAATAAAAACAACATACATGTGGAACACTTCCATTACAGCACCTAGGAAGAATGCGTAGAATGGAGATGGCTTCTTTCCCTTAAACATTTTTGTTTTCATATACATGGCAACAAAACCTGCCAGGCATGTAGAAACACTGCAAGCAATTCTTGTATATGAACTCACACCAAAATAAGTTCCTGCAATGTATCTTTCAATTCCACCTATCAATCCAGCAATTACACCAGATGAAGGCGCAAAAAACAATCCTGCAGCAAGAGGACCTATATCACGGACATTAATAATCATGTCCTCATAAGATACTCCAAAATGAGTAGATAGCACCGAGCTAATGCCAAAGACTATACCTATAACTATTTTTTTGAATTTATCTATTTCTTTATTATTTGTCCACTTCCAAACAACTACTGTAAGAATCACATACAGCAATGTAAGGCCAGACATTTTTATAATCATGGTTATCACTTTATCCCGATTCTCCTTATAAACAATAACTGTTATATAAATACTATCAGCATTTTGTTAAAATTGTCCGATATTATACATACTTTCACAAAGGTTTCACATTTTTTTGTTTGGTAAATGCTAACATTAAAATCGAAGTTAGATAAATAAGGAGGAAGCTTTATGCTAAAACAAAGAGTTATGAAACACACATGGTTAAAAGATTTTCGAGCACTAGTTGTAGTTGCTTTATGTGCTTTAATGCTAGCATCTTCAAGTGATGCCACACTAATCGCAGAAGCAAAAGGCAGTCCTACTTTATCATACTGGACTGATACAGCTCCTGCAAAGACACAGCTACAAAGCTATATGGCACAGATTACAGATAAAAACAGTCAGTATTACATACCTGTCTCAGACAGAATAGCTGTATTTGACTTAGATGGAACTTTATGTTGCGAAACTGACCCTGTATATTTTGACCATGAACTATTAGTATACAGAGTCTTTGGTGATCCTACATATAAAGATAAAGCAAGTGATTTTGAAAAGGCTGTTGCTGCTAAGGTCTTAGATTTTGCTAACACAGGCACTTATCCAGAGGAACTTAGCAACGAACATGGTCAGGCTGTTGCATCTGCATTTGCAGGAATGACAGTTGATGAATTCCTCAACTATGTAAAAGCCTTTGGAAATACTCCAATGAATGGCTACAATGGTATGAAAAAGGGTGATGCATTCTATCAGCCAATGATACAGATTATTAACTATTTACAGCAAAATGATTTTACTGTCTATGTAGTTTCTGGAACAGACAGATTAATATTAAGAGGCCTTGTTGATGGCAAACTACCTGTTCCACCAAGACAAATAATTGGTTCTGACGAATCTATTGTTGCCAAGAATCAAAACGGGGAAGAGGGCCTAACCTATCAATTCAAGGACAATGATTCCCTGGTTCTAGGAGGCAATTTTATAATTAAGAATCTTAAAATGAATAAAGTAGCTGTTATCTCCCAGGAAATAGGCCAACAGCCTGTCCTTTCCTTCGGTAATAGCTCTGGTGATTACAGTATGGCAAAATATGTTACCACCAATAATAAGTATAAGAGCCTTGCTTTCATGCTATGCTGCGATGATACTGTAAGAGAGAATGGTAAGACCTCTGCCGCTGAAAAAATGTACAAAAAATGTGCCGAAAGCGGTTGGATTCCAGTTTCAATGAAAAACGATTGGACAACAATCTACGGTCCTGGTGTTTCTAAAAAATAATTATCATCAATAGATTATTTGATTTTGGTGCTTGCTAAAATACTTTTATAGGAGGCTACGACATGAGTAATATTTTTGACGATAAAAGTATTTATAATCGAAATAAAATATACGAAATTCCCCCAGACACTATGATTCTAAGGGAAGGAGAAATCAACTTAGATATGTACAAGATTGTGTCTGGACATGTGGAAATGTACACAGGTTATGGCACTCCCAATGAAGTATTAATCGGTCTGCTAGGTCCTGGTACATGTTTCGGAGAATTTGGAATACTGACAGGTCAGCCCGCAATTTACACTATAATTACATATTCAAAAACTCAGATTCTTCGTGTTACTGAAGGTCTAATGGGTGATTTTATCCAGGAAAATAAAGATGATATTCTTCAGATTATGCAAAACATGGCCACCAATATGACTAGAATGCAGCATCAAATCAATCAGCTAAGCCGTGAGCTTGAAGAAATAAATGAAAATAGGACTGAAAGAGCAACATCTAACACTAACAATAGTAACGTGATAGAAATATTAAGAAGTGACAATCTTCAAAAGGATAACCTTCGTAACTATGCTTTAAATACTCCTGAAAAACAAATGCGTGAAAAAGGGATGCATTTCATAGGAAAAAGAAAAAACAATAACTAACAAAAGCCAGCTCATTTTACTTTGAGCTGGCTTATTTTTTGTGTATCAAGTTTTTTTAATCCTTTTTTTGCTTGAAGAAATTGCATCCGCCGGGCATACTAATCGACATAAATGACAACCAACGCATTTACTTCCATCCAGCTTTGGTACTCTATTGTCAAATTTAATTGCCTGATGTCCACCATCATCGCAAGAGATAACACATCTTCCACAGCCAATGCATTTTTCCAAATCAAACTTAGGGAAAAGCACTGTATCACGCTCTAGCACATCAGTTGTATCACTAACAGAATCCAATCCAGCGCCAATTATATCCTTCACAGAATCGAATCCCATCTGTGCCAAATAATAATTAAGACCAGATTTTAAGTCATCTATAATTCGATATCCATATTGCATAACAGCGGTTGTAATTTGTATTGAACCTGCACCCATTAGTATGAACTCTAGTGCATCCTTCCAGGTCTCAATTCCACCCATGCCAGAAATATGCATTCCTTTTAGGTTTGCGTTTTGACCTAATTCAGCTATAAATCTAAGAGCTATAGGCTTAACTGCATTTCCACTATATCCGCCAATGGCAGACTGCCCCTTTACTGCAGGGGCTGAAACGTATGTAAGTGGATTGACTCCAACTATACTTTTAATGGTATTAATAGCAGCAATTCCATCTGCACCGCCTCTTAATGCTGCCTCTGCCGCTTCCGACATAGTAGCAACATTAGGTGTAAGCTTTGCCAAAACAGGAATAGTCGTGCTTCGTTTAGCGGCTCTTGTGAATCTTTCCACCAGTTCAGGAACCTGGCCTATATCAGAGCCCAGTCCATCCTCTTGCATATTAGGACATGAAAAGTTAAGCTCAATAGCATCTGCTCCGTTTTCCTCACATAACTTCGCCAACGACTCCCACTCGGCCTCATCTTTTCCCATAATGGATGCCAGTATAAATTTAGATGGATAATTCTTTTTCAAATCCCTAAATATCTTCATATTCTCAGCTACACTGTGATCAGAAAGCTGTTCTATATTTTTAAATCCAATGATATTACCATTGTCACCCTTTATTGCTGAAAACCTTGGGGAAGCTTCGTGAATATCCAAAGAGCATACTGTTTTAAAACATGCTCCTGCCCATCCTGCTTCAAAAGCCCTGGCGCACATATCATAGGTTGATGCAACTACCGATGAAGATAGAAGGAATGGATTTTCAAGTGGCACCCCACATATATCACACTTTAATCTATGCTCATCTTCTGGTAGTTCTATTTCAGTTTTGCTACGTATATCCCAGGCAAGAGATGTTATTAGCTGCTTTATTGGCACCTTTGATTTACTAATGCACATGCCTTCGCAATCAGCATGACAATTCATACAGGGATTTCCCTCTGGTATTTTAAGAGATGCCACGTCCGCATTATCAAACCAGATACTTCTAAGGGCATCCCCAGGTCGTACTAAATTACAAGCTTTGTTGCATGGAGCATCCTTGCATAATAAACAGGAAATCATTTCTTTTCTACCAGGAACTAAACCTATAATCATAGAGCACCTCTTTCCTTAAACAATCACAGTTAACTACACTTTGCCTTAATCTCCTAACAGTTTTTCTAGAGTTTCAAATAACAACTGAGGCTCAACAGGCTTGCTTAGATGAGCATTCATTCCAGCCTGCAGACTCTGCTGTACATCTTCATCAAAAGCATTTGCCGTAAGAGCAATAATCGGAATAGTTGCGGAATCCGATCTTCCTGCTGTACGAATATGCTTTGTTGCTGTCAATCCATCCATCTCAGGCATTCTTATATCCATAAGCATTACATCATAGTAACCTTCTGGCTTGGATTCGTAATAGTTTAGTACTTCCTTTCCATTTACAGCATGATCCACTTCCAACTTTTTCATAGATAGTATTTTCATCATTATCTGAGCATTTATTGCAACATCCTCAGCTAGAAGTACTTTTTTGCCTTCAAGGCTCACACTGTTATTTCCACCTGACAAGGTTCTATTTTTCTTCTCCAGAACATCTTTAAATTCATTTATAAGATTTTCTGTAAAAAGAGGTTTAGATATAAAGCTATCCACACCAGCTTCCTTGGCCTCATCATAAATGTCATCCCAGTTGTAGGCTGTAAGTATAATTACTGCTGTATCTTTGCCAATAACAGAACGTATCTGCTTTGTTGTCTCTACCCCATCCATTTCTGGCATTTGCCAGTCTACTATTATCAAATTGTATGGGTCTTGGCGAGCTTCAGCCAGCTTTACCAGCTCTATGGCCTCCTGTCCAGATGTACTGGTTTCAGCTATAATTCCAGCCTGTGACATTACAAGCTTAGCCTGATTGCATGCAAGTGGATCATCATCAACAACAAGGACTTTTAAATCCTGCACAGATATATCCAGTGAATCCTTATCTTCCACATGAATCCTATCTGATTCCTTTAGTGTAATATTCACTGTAAAGGTGGTTCCCACATTTTTCTCACTCTCTACAGATATTTCACCATTCATCATTTCCACGATGCTCTTTGTTATCGCCATTCCCAGTCCAGAGCTACCATATTTATTTGTAGCGCCTGCATCTTCCTGACTAAAGCTGTCAAACAACCTTGGAATATACTCTTTACTCATGCCTATTCCTGTATCACTGATTTTGAATTGCAGGGCTGCTCTTCCATCAAATCCGCTTATTTTTTCAACTATCAGTTCAACCTTTCCGCCTTTAGGTGTAAACTTAACAGCATTTCCTAATATATTAATAAGTACCTGTCTAAGCTTAACGCTATCACCTATGTAATAATCATTAAGATGTCCCTTTATACGGCAATTGTACTCAAGCCCCTTTTCCTGACATTGTCCACTAAAAATAACATTTATTTGCTCTAATACCTTAGAAAAAGCAAATTCTTCATTTTTCAGTGACATTCTTCCAGACTCAATCCTTGACATATCCAAGATATCATTAATTAGACTAAGTAGATGCTGTGCGCTACTGCCAATCTTCTCAAGATAATCCTTAGTAGTATCTGATATATCAGGCTCATTCAAGGCAAGTGTATCCAAACCTATAATTGCGTTCATAGGGGTTCTTATCTCATGACTCATACTTGACAAGAATGTTGTCTTTGCCTTACTTGCAGCTTCCGCAGTCTTTAAGGCATCTGAAAGAGCTTGATTTTTTGCAAGGGACTCTCGCATCTCTTCATCAATATCTGTAAATCCAACTCCCACTGCATTGATTTCTTCACTCTCTTCTGCCCCTATGCCTTTAACATCAGCCATTCTGAGCATTTCATAGCTTTCCACCCCATTCTTGATTTTCATATAACGAAAGGCAATGATGTCATTATTCTTTAATGCAGTTCTTATATTTTCGGGCTTGATAAATTCTAAGAATTGCTCTTTATAATTTTCTGCAACATAATTCTTTGCATATTCTGTAAAAGCATCTGAAAAAACAAAGTCATCCCCTTTTCCAACATCATCCTCAGCATCATTTCTAAAACAGGTGGCTGTATTTTTATCCAGATTAACGTAATATACACTTCTGTAATCTGAGGCCAGGGCGTTAACCATTTTATCTAGCCTAGCCCTCTTTTTCTCCTGCTCTAATAATTCATCTTGAAGAGCTATTCTTTCTTCAAGCTCTTGCTGCATTAACTCAGATGTTTCACGTTCCATGGCAAGTTTTGTATTTTTCTTTGTTTGCAAAAACAGTGTAATAAATACTGCAGTAAGCACAAATGTAATTATTATTGCCATTGCAAGACTTCTAATTATGATGCCTTCAGATATTGCATCAATCTGTCCGCTGATTACACTTTCCCTGATTAAATATGTAAGCATCCAATCAGTTCTATGAACTGGGACATAATACATTGTTTCTTTAATATTGTTATATGTAAAAGAAACTACGCCTGTATTTCCCTTGCTAAAATCATCTTTTACAGTTTCCACATTATAGTCATTCTCAAACTTTGCCTTATTCAATGCCACCAATAAATTGTCCTCGCTAGCAAGGCCGCCAAGTACTGTATTCGTAAGAGAATAACCATCTGTTGTGTATAAATTACAAAATGTCGTATTGTTAGAGCCTGATTGAAGAGATATATTTTCAAGCATACTCTCCATATCTATTTCCATAAAGCAAGCAACCAAAAAATGTCCCTGGTATGGTAATCTATCCGTAGGGTTTACAATAACAACCTTAGTATTTTCTCCTTTAGCATTTTTCAATGATATTTCAGGCTCAGTTAAAGCAGCATAATCAAAATCATACTCCTCTATGTCTGTCCTTGTTCCCGTGGATGTATAAATCACTCCATCTTCATCCACAAAAGCAAATTTTTCCAGACCATAGAGCTGTTTCATTCTAAGCTGATATGCCTGCAATTTTTCTACACTGCTCAAATCATCAGGTGTTATCAATCCAATAGCAACATCCAAATCACTAATATAATCGTTTAATGTAGAAGCCACCACCTGTTCTCTTCTTCCAGCCAGCTCCTCCAAATACAAAAGGCTTACATTCCTAACAGCTTTTTCAGTGTCTTTACTTGCACTAGAACCTGTCCATATAGTTCCAAACACCAGTATCATTAACACAATAATACTGCCGCCTATTACCATACTCATGATTTTTCTGCTGTTTGCTCGCTTCATACTAACACTCCTTTTAGCTATGCAGCTTGTTTAGCATATATACTTGCTCAAGCTTATATCCATTATGGTGCAATGAGCTCAATACATTGTCCGCCTTTGCATCAACATCATGTAAAGACATTTTACTAGACAATTGTTATCAACCTGTGACTGATTACCTATCTGTGACACTTGTGTGACAAAACGAATGCTAGGATATAAACAGTGCAAAAGAGCGTATAATGAAAGGGGAATATAAAATGAAAAATAACAGAGTGGTTTCAAATTTTGTATTGGCCGGGCTTGTAATCACCAGTACCATGGCAATTTTCATGGGATGTGCCAGAACCTCTAACAGTAGTGAAGAACCAAAGACTTTTATAGATGTAACAGAAGATGGAAAAAAAGTAACAGCTTTCTTTAATGAAACCTGCAAAGGCACCGCTGGTGGAAGCGGCATTTCAATCAACGATAACGAATATCTTGTAATTGACAGTCAAATCACAGCAGGCGCTGTTCAAGTTAAAGTTGTTTCTGGCGGGGATAATATTAATGAAGTTCCCCCTGCGGATAAACCAGCTACTATAGAATATGAATTTGACAGTATCGGAATTACGGAATATTACGAAATACCCGCCGGTAACTACATGGTTACAGTTAATACTACTGATAAAGCCACAGGCTCAATCACTTGCTCTGTAGTGGATAGACCAAAAGAATAATAGGTAAAAAAAAGACCCACATCCTCATTAGAATGTGGGCTCTTTTTTACTACTCGATTGTAAGAATATCTGAAAAGCCTGTCACATCAAATATTTCCATAACTTCTTCAGATACATTTTTGATAACCATTTTTCCCTGCTTGTTCATTGTCTTCTGTGTTGACAATAATACTCTTAATCCTGCACTTGAAATATATTCCAGATTTGCAAAATCAAAGGAGATATCCTTAAGCTCAGATATATTACCGTTAACCGCCTCCTCTAACTGAGGTGCTGTAGAAGTATCTAATCTCCCCTCAAGTGCATAAACGGCCTTTTCTCCATCTTTTAAAATATTAATATTAAGCATGTTTCACTCCTCCTTCAATTTATAAATCATTGTGATTTGTACTTTATCCTTGTCTACTCCTACTATTACATCATCTGCTATATTAGCCACAATAGATTTTTCCAATTCATCCCATGCTGCTAGCATTCCCTCATTGGAAGCTTTGCCCTCCTCAAGAGATTGCTTGTAATCATTCATAGACCACACCATACCAGAAAATGCAACTGGATTTGTTGCAAGACCTATATCGCTATATACTCCCAGTCCAGCATAATTTACAGGAATTCCATTATATTGCTGATTAAGCTTCATTACTGATTCATAATTAAGGATGCTTGTTTCTATAATATCCTTAATCTTGCCCATAAAGCCCCTAGCCAAGCTGTTATTTCCTGTACTAGATACAGAAAGCAAATCTACTTTTGTTTCTGCATCAATCTTTGTATTTCCAATCAGCTTAACAGCGCACTGATTTTTATACTTCTCTACCCACAACAGTGCTGTAAAAGCATCCGTCATTTCTTCAAACATTCCAATAGTTTCTTCCAGCAAAAGCTTAACTCGAAGAGTATCTTTATTCTTTAGCTTAAGCTCTTCAGCACATTTATCCACTTTTGTATAAGCCTTTTCCAAAGCATCTTCATTAGAAGCTAAGAAAATCTGGCTTGAATAAGCAAGTGGTCTGGTTGAACCGACTGTCTTAAGTGAATTAGAAAAATCTTTGGTGACAATTATCAAAAGATTATCATTTTTTACACCAACTGCTATGTCGTCTGCAAGATTTGCTAATACTGAGCGTTCCAGATTTCCCCAGGCTTCTTCTGAGTACTTATCCTCCGCTCTCTTGCGCATCATCTCTGCTTCATATTCAGCTAAAGACCATCTTGGTTTTTTAGGTCTTATAATAAACTCTCTAAAATCATCTATAAAAGTTCTATCTGCACTATTTTTACCAGCAGAAGAGATTGATAAAAACTCTTCACGCTTATTTTCATCTATATCTGTTTCAGTTTTTATGCAAATATGAGATATTCTACGATTTCCTTCGAACCAAATCTCAATTGGATCCTTTTCCGTCATAATAGATGACACTAATCTTATTGACTCTTCCGCCAACAAAGAAAAACGCAATGCGTCTTTGCCATTTATTTTAGCCTTCTCTTCATACTGCTCTGCAACTTGCTTGACAATTTCAAAACTTTCCTGAAAATCATCAAGCTTTATACGTTCTGATTGCATTTAACTCCCCTTTCTATTAAATTAGTCAATTATAAGTATAACCGATTTTATACATTAAAACTGTGGTTTCACAATTTTTTCATCAAAGTAAGGATGTTTTTTCCATCCTTATTTTCATAGGTGATTTCGTCCATACTTTTTTTTACCATATAGATTCCTAGCCCACCTATCTCTCTTTCTTCTACCGATAATGTAACATCTGGGTCTTTTTTTTCTAATGGATTATAAGGAATCCCTTCATCCTCAAAGGTCATGTAAACCTTTCCATCCTCAGCAACCAATGTCAAGCTCATTTGTCCACTCCCCGTATCTGGAATAATATTTCCAGATGAATCTGTCTTGGCATAGGCATAGTGTGCTATATTAACAAAAATCTCTTCTAGTGCAACGGATAATTGCATAGATTGTTTCATCCCACAACCTATCTCTTCAAGTGTCTCTTCAAGAAAGGCTGTAGCTGTATTCAGGTTTTCGATTTTTGCTTCACACTGAAATGTTTTTTTCATCTATATACCTCACAACGCCCAGTATGCTACCTACCAGCATGAATAATAGTATCATTCTATTTGTCACAAAAGTGTCACACTAGTATCGAATCTAATATTTTGTACTTTATTTATATATTATTCACCTTGTAATTATCTCACAGTATCCATTATCGCTAAACTATTTTCACAAATGATTCACAAAAAAATCCCAGCTAATGGCAATAGAGCCTTTAGCTGGGTTGGTTATAATATCTATTAACAATTTTATATTCATTAACTTTTAGTCTAACTTACTATAAAAGCTATCAATATTTTGCTCTGGTAAGTCCTTCTTATCCCATCCAAAATCCTGATAATGCTTTACGTCCAAATTATCCGCAAACACATAATTTGAAATAATTTGAGCTCTGATTTCTTCTCTGCCATCATCATCAGAAAACACTTCCATAAAAGCATCATATTTATCACCAAAAAGCTTTTTAGCACTTGATGTAAAATTAGAGCCATCTTCTACTGCATCGAATTTTGTTACCTCATATTCATCTTCTGTAAGCTTCACATGAATCACACCTGGATAGCTGCCACCTGAAGCACATAATAATGTATCTCCAGCCAAATTATAATTGTATATAGAAAAATCTCCATACACTTTAATATCACTATTATCTGATTCGTCCATATCAACTATACGAATGCATGGAATACTAACATCAGCTTCAGGATATCCTTCATTCAAATCTTCAACATAATCATAAAGCTCAGAATAAAAAGCCTCTGGTCCTGGATACTCATAATCAGGTAATGCATCAGTCTTTTTAGAGAAGGATTCGTAGTCATCTAAATCAACATCAGCTTCAGTAGCTTCCTCTGTGATCTCTTCAGCGTCTGTTTCTTCTTCACTTTGTACAGCAACAGATTCTTCTGTGCTAGTATCTGTCCCTTCATCTTTAGCTACATCTGCTTTTCCGCATCCAGTTGCAATTACTCCAAATGTAAGGCACATAAGCAAAATCCCAATTACTCTTCTTTTCATTCTTAAGCCTCCTCTTTATAAATTATATTTATAGATCATATTGCATTGTACCGCAAACCTTGCATCTTCCTCTGGCGCCAGAATAAACTACAAACTTAGTTGTCTTCTTACATGTTGTGCAATAGTGATCAGCTACAATTTCCTGGCTATTAGATTGATTAACTCCTCCACCAACTTTAGCAAGCTCATCCAACTTTAATTCTTTACTTTTAATATCCATAAGTGTCTACCTCCAGAATGATTATTTAAAATCCACCTCATCATTCTTTTTGATTACATGGTACTCAGGACACCTGTTTCCTGGACGCTTATAATTTGTATTTTCACACTGGTATTCACCTGTATTTCCCCCCTCATCTCTAGCCTGTCCAATATATTTGAGTTTCATACCACAAGTTTTACAATAACAAACTACATCCTTAGTACTGGTACTAACGCCTCCAGTTACTTTTTCTAAATCTTCAAATTTCAATTCCATATCTGGTACCTCCTCAAATAACTATTCTATGATGACATAATAGCATATATTTTGTCACAGCTATGTCACACCAATTTATGTTTCACAGATTTTTCAAAAATAACCATTATTATTTAGTAGGGGACGATTAGATTTATGGAATTAAACAGTTTTTACAACTTATATGAAAATAACTGGATTACTAATCTTATTCTTATTTTATCTGTGACTGCAATCGCAGTTTTGTTATCATGCATTCTTCCCTTTATCGACAAAAAAATTTGCAAGCATTTTGGACTTAATCTACACGGTGGGTTAAATGAAAAAAAGAATGCTTCAAAATACGCAATAATTAGAAAAACAATTTTATATATCGTATTTACGATATATTTATTTATTCTATTCTATCTCGTCCTATTTGCCAGAAGTGAAAATGAAACATATCTAATTAGAAATTCCGGTATACGTTTATTTATTATGACATGGCAGGGATTTGATATGCCTGCTATGGAGTTTTTCGAATTCTATCTGAATCTAATGCTTTTTATCCCTATGGGTTATTTACTTCCTTATATATTTAGATTTTTTAGAGCCCATGCCCTTAGAAGGCCATTAATTGCTTCCTTTCTTATTTCTGTATTAATAGAAAACCTTCAATTAATGACTAAACGCGGTACTTATGATACTTCAGATATTATTGCTAATACTTCAGGAGCTCTTATTGGTTCATATCTATTTTTACAAATAGCCTATATACTAACAAATCCACATTGGCGCAAAGATCATAAAAATTATAAAGTTTGGAAAAAACTTGCAAAGAAAGGCATTCTCTACCCATTTGTAAGAGGCTTTAGAATGTCCAGAGTTAATATTATTGCCAAAAATGAAGAAGATGTATGGGATTTCTACACTAAGCTATTAGGACTGCAACCAAAACGATTTATAGTGCCTACCGACTCTAACGATAGCTACTTTCTTTTCACTACTGGTCGAACTCAAATAGCAATACATTGCCTAAATAAGGATGTGACTATACCATCCCAATCTATAACAATCACATTTGAGAACCTGGACCTATTAAAAAATCACCTACAGAAAAACAATATTCCTGTAAGTGATTATACATTAGATATATATTCCAATCAAAAAACTATGACAATTATAGGCCCTGATAATGTTACAATTAATTTCCTAGAAATATAACATGCAACATATATAAAGATGCTAAATATATAATATTTAAAACTGTAAATACTAATATATATCGCTTAGTATCAGCTCCATCTATGTAACTGTACTGCTTAAATGATATAAGGCTAGCCATAGATGCTATTAACGTTCCCAATCCACCTAGGTTGGTACCAATAATTAGCTTTACAATATTTTTAGTGAAGCCAGAACATAATATAGCTGCAGGTACATTACTAATAAACTGGCTTAATAATATAGCTACTTCCACCTCATTTACTTTTATTATTTCGCTCAAAAAGTCGCTAAGTACTGGAATTCTTTTTATATTCCCTATAAATATGAATAAAAATATGAAAGTAAATAATAAAGAATAATCTGGCTTTCTCAATACTCTATTATCAAATAATATCACCGTTATAATTACAATAATTAACCCAATATAATAAGGCAAAACTCTACTAACAACCAGTATAGAAAGAAGAAATAATATTACATACATGGCGATTAGTAATTTGTCCTTTTTTCTTCTTTGATATATATTTGCCTGTGTTTTTGCCAGTTTTCCTTCTTCCTTACCTATAAAAAACTCTACAGAAATCAGAAGTAATATCAATGAGCACAAGCTATAAGGAAGCATTAACTTCACAAAGCTCCATAAGCCCATATTTGAAAGCGAATATAAATATAGATTTTGAGGATTTCCAAGAGGTGTTAGCATACTCCCTAAATTTGCAGCTAATGTCTCTAATACTATTACAATAATGTATTTATCTTTCTTATTTGCAATTGAAAGAGTAATTATAGAAAATGGAACAAATGTAAGTAACGCAACATCATTAGTTATAAACATACTAGAAAAAAAGCTTAGTAAAACTAAAATTATAACAAGTCCTCTTAATGTTTTAGTTCTATTAACCAAAGCCTCCCCAATCTGTCGAAATACGGAAAGTTTTTGAAACCCAGCCATTGTAATCATTAATGAAAACAAAATGCTTAGTGTTCTGAAATCAATATATTCTAAATAGGTTTTACTTGGGACAATAATAAAGCAAGATATTGTCGCTAAAATAAAAGCTACACATAATACTATTTCGTTTTTTACAAATTGTTTTAATGTTCTCATCTTTTTCTAATTATAAATTCCCTTTAACTCAAAATGAACTTAGACAATTATTCAATAACCGGACATAGACCAATATTTTCTGAAAGAAAATATTGCTTGGCGAAGCCAAATTCTTGTGGGCTTTTTCTTTAAATAGCCCACAAGAAGTCATACATATTGCTTATTTTAACAAATCTTTAGAATATCTATTCTTCAAAGAATTTTACAAGAGATTCTAAAACTTTCTATGTACAAAAAAAGCAAGCCCACGCTTGCCTCAAAATATTTGCTATTTCTACATAAAACATAACTATTAGCTCATGTTCTAAATTTTCTTCACATTGCTCGTAAATTATGAAACGGTAGCAACCTCAAAACTTCACACAGTATTCCGATTTCTACATATTTTCTTCTTTGAATAAACCTTCGATCTATTAG
>SVER01000088.1 GCA_015057315.1 Pseudobutyrivibrio ruminis
TGTACATTGGAAGCAAAATTGCCTCCATTGGCATTACCATTAATGCAACTACAAAGCTAAGAATTAGCTTTCTTCCTCTAAAACGGAATTTAGCAAGTGCGTATCCGCAGATTGAATTAATTAATAAATCTAGAACCAGTATTAATAAAATATATGTAAGTGTGTTTTTAAAAACATTAGCTAAATCTACTCTTCTAAAAACTTCAATAAAGTTGTCTAAACTAGCCTCTTCAGGAATGAAAGTCTTTATTGAATTCATATTTGCAAATATCTTTGCTTCCGGCTTCAGCGATGCAGCTATCATCCAGATTAGTGGAGACACAAAGATAACTCCAATAATTGTATTACCAGCATAAAATAATATTTTTTGAAGAGCATTTTGCGCTTTTAAAGATTTCATAAGCTACTCCTTTCATTTGTCTGCTGTTACTTTCTGTAGGAATAGGGACATAGCCACAACTATTACGAAAAATACAGCAGCAACTGCGCAGGCATATCCAAAATTTCCTTTTTGGAAACCCTGTGTATAGATGTAATACACCATAGTTTTTGTTGAATTTCTAGGACCACCCTGTGTCATTACATAAGGCTGTGTAAACAACTTCATGGCCTGAATCATGGTAATCATAATGACATACTTAATTGTTCCCTTTAGATTAGGAAGTGTAACAAACAAAAACTGTTGCCATGGTGTCGCACCATCTACCGAAGCAGCTTCATATTGATCTTTAGGAATGCCTTGTAAGCCTGCCAAAAAAATCATCATCTGATAACCAGCTCCCTGCCATGCAGACATGAAAATGATTGAATTCATGGCTGTTTTTTCATTAGTCAGGAAGTTGATTGGCTCCATTCCTAAATTTGCTAAAAGAGCATTGATTAATCCTGTATTAGGATTTGAATTATATAAAACAGTCCAAAGAACAGATATAACAACCATAGATGTTAACTGTGGACTGAAATACATCGTTCTAAAAAATGAAACTCCCCTATATTTTTTTGATACAAGCATTGCAAGTACCAATGCCAATGTGCACTGTACAGGCACAACTACTATTGTGAAGTAAAATGTGTTTTTTAATGAAATCCAGAAGTCTGAATCTGAAAATAATTTCTTATAATTCTCAAGTCCAACGAATAAAATATCGGTTGGTCTCATTACCTGATATTGAAATACTGAATAGTAAATCGTGTATATTATTGGTACTGCAAGAAAAGCAAGCAGTAAACCTACTGCAGGCAGTGCGAAAACATATCCAGCAATACGTTCATCTCTTTTTCTTCCAGACAGTTTTTCAATTTTTGCCATAGATATTGCTCCCATTTTTATGTAATTCTCTAGTCGTTTTCACGTGAGTTTATTTTATAAAAGTCGCACCATAATAGATGCGACTTTTATAATTGTTTTTACCATTAAGAACTACTTTGCGTAGTAAGTATTGTAATCCTCAGCAAAACTTTCAGCTACCGAATCAAGCTGCTCTTTGATGTATGATTCATCAACGCTCTTTGTTGAAGCTGCATCAGAGAATATATTTGTCATTGCCTCTGCATAATCTGTTGAGAATGTTGCGTAAGATGGAGTCCTTGGACGAGGAGCTGCTGTGTTCTGAAGCTGCTCAACGAATAATGCTCTTGGTCCTTCAGCGTATGCTGCCATGCACTCTTCATCATATGCTGATGCACGTGTTGCAGGCTTTGCAATAGCATCTGCATATGAAGCAACATTTTCTGTATTCATTAACCACTTAAGGAACTCACCTGTAGCCTCAAGGTTCTCACAATCCTTTGATACTGCGGCTGACCAGTCACCGCAAGGAGAAACTGCCTTCTTAGTATCATCAGCAACAGGATAATATGTTACACCCCAATCAAAATCAGCGCTTGCCTCAAGAGTTGCAACATCCCATGAACCACCCAATTCAGTAGCACATGCGCCATTTAAAAACTCATCTGTAATTGGATCTACATTTGCATATCCGTTTGCAATTAAATCTGCAAGATATGCTGTTGTCTTAACTGCTTCGTCACTATTTACATAACCATCCGCTGTTGTACCATCTTCTGAAATGTAATCCTTTCCTGCTGAAAGATACATTGGCTCAAGTGCATAAGGAATACCTTCGCCGTGATCCATGATAATGTGTGTTCCTACATAGCTATCTGTTGTACATTTCTTAGCGATGTCTGCCATTTCTGACCATGTGATAGGATTATCAAGTGTTCTTGAATCCAAGTCATCTGTATCAACACCACATTCCTTTAATAAATCCTTATTGTAGTAGAAAGCTACACCAGACTGTGTTGCAGAGATTGCATATAATTCTCCATTATATGTGCACTGAGCCTGAGTTGCAGGATCAAAATCGTCAATCTCATCACTAAAATAATCTGTAATAGGAACGATGATGTCATTAGCTGCATAATATGAAACCTGTGGTCCATCAACAAAGAAAATTGAAGGAAGGTCGTTTGATGTAACTGCAGTTGCAATCTTATTGTCATAAGCATATGAATCAGAACGATCAATTGCCTCTCTAGCTGCAAGCATATCTGGGTGCTCAGCGTTCCATTCATCTATTTTCTCAGCCCACCAATTCTCAATAGACTCCTTATCACTTGGAGACCAAATTGTAATTACTGCATTCTCCATATCTCCCTGTGTGTTTGCAGCAACTTCTGTTCCTGCGCCATCTGAAGACTTTGAAGAACCACAAGCAATAAGCGATGATGCCATCATAATAGCAAGTGTTGTGCAAAGCATTTTTCTTTTCATTTTTATCTCTCCTCCTAATTTCAAATCATATATGTGGAACCCGTTCCACATCCCCTCAATAAAAAACACAGCCCGGTCCTGCGTTCTATTTTATGTTGCGGAACCCGTTCCATATTTTCTATACTTAAAATACACCTATCCATTATGGTATGTCAAATATTTTTGCTTAAGATTTTGCTCAAATACTACCCAAAAAAATGCTCCCCATTTTATGCATTATGCTCTCATAAATGGGGAGTACCAATATTCTACTCGTGTAATTCAAGAGGAAGCCCATCAGGGTCAAAGAAAAATGTCATTTTCTTATTTGTAAATTCATCTGTCCTTATAGGCTCACACTCAATATCAAGTTGTTTTAACTGCTGTACTACAGCCTCAATTTCTTCCACCTTAAAAGCAAGATGTCTCAGTCCACAAGCTTCCGGATAAGATGGTCTTTGGGGCGGATTCTTTGGAGCAAATATTTCTAGCTCTGTATTTGAATCTATCTTTAAATCTAATTTCCAGTCTTCCTTCTCTGGTCTATAGTTTTCCCGAATCACCTCAAAACCTAGCTTATTAACATAAAAATCCTTAGACTTATCGTAATCAGACACGATAATCGCTATATGATGAATTGTGGATAAAATCATGTTATGTCCTCCTAGCTATTTTAATTATTGTTTAATCGCATTTCTGGCAAATTCTTTTACCTCATCAAGCTTTTGACTAACGCTAGCATATGTACATAGAAATAGTCATCGTCTACCTTTATGCCTTTTCCTCTAAGGATTTTCTTTAATGCGTTAACAATTCTCCTTGACCAATTTCAGGTAGAAAATAATACTACTCTTCCATACGCTAAATAATAAAAGGCACAAAAATGCTATCTTCCATTATCCTCTTCACATGTGTCTAATCACTTCAAATCTTTGCAGGCTGATTGGTTCATTTTCAGATATACCACCCTTTTGCCTTGCAATAGATATTTGTTGTGCTACAGAAGTTACTCCATCTAAATCCGGAAGAAGTAATCCTCTTTTATGTCCGCCACTCACTATTACGCCATATTTTTTAACGTCTAAATATTCGGGTGAATCGATAGGCTCTGGATCACTAAGTACATCTACATTTATTTCTAAGTCAGGTATTTCCTCTGGACTTAT
>SVER01000089.1 GCA_015057315.1 Pseudobutyrivibrio ruminis
ATGGATCAATAGTTATTTACAAATAATTTGATTGTCTATATAATGTAAACAAGAAAAGGTGCTAACCGATTGACGGTTGGTCCGTTCAGAAAAAGCATTAGTAACCGCTCAGTCTTGCCGGACAGCGGTTACTTTTTTGTTGCACTATCTCGGCCAATTTTGTAGCCGAGTCCAAATGCTGTAAATAATAATCCAGTAATAGCTACAAATTGTGTCAATGTTAACATCAAAAGTAATTCCTCCATAGATATTTCTGCTCTAAAACAGATTATTCTAAATAGAGGTCTCAGTCCTCTAGTTGAAGACCAACCGCCAACCCGTTAATGGTAGCACCGATGTATAGTCTAACAAATCATATATTCATTTACAATCGAACATCACAATATTTCTTCTAGAACTTCTATCAGTGATTTGGCAAAGTGTTTATGCCCCTCAATTGAGAAATGAACTCCGTCGTACCCCATCTCTATATTCCAGCATCCAGCATCAATAGCTTTTATGTTGTGAGCCTTGGCCAGTTTCATATAGCCTTCATTCATTTTCACACTACAATCATGATAAAGTTGCATTTCCTGGTCTAAGGCACTTATGTATGGTGGTGCTATAAGGATAAATGTAGCCAGGCAGTTCTTAGATACATAGCTTAGGATGCTATCAAGTCTTTGAAGCGTATCGTCCACGTTTGGATGATTGGTTAGCAAGATATCATTAGTTCCAAGCATCATTACAAAAACATCTTCCCTAGATAGACCTTGGATTACTGTTGTAAAAAGTCCATAGCCAAGTTCTGGAAGCATTCTGCCGTTCATACCTTCCTCAACTATTTCATAACTATCTTTTAGGGCTGTTTTTACATGAGTAGTCCAGCGAACATCTTCAGGATATCTACCTCCAAGAAAGCCTCTTGGGTCATAGCCGTATGTATTTGAATCTCCAAATAGAATTAGTTTTTTCATAGTTTCAACCTCATTTGATACCAAGTAACATTACCATGTACAGAACGATAGAAGATGTAACCATCATCCTGCATTTCTTTAGAATGTACTATATAAATGACTGGTTTGCCGTGACCTTCTCTTAAATTACTTGAAAGCTTTTTTTATCTGCTCCAGAAACTTATCAGCAATAGGAGCAAAGGTCTGATACTTATTCCATATGAGATATAGTTCGGACTTCAGTTCAGGTGAAAGTGGTCTAAATACCATATCAGTTCCTTCAGTGTTTATCAGATTTTTAAATGTAAGAAGAATTCCGAGGTTTTCTCTTGCAAATACAGAACCGTTATAGGAAAGTCGAAAAGAACCTTCAAGCTTGAGCTCAGGATATCTGTCCTTGGCCCATGCCTTGATTTCATTGTTCCAGCTTTGTTCAGAAACAAATAAGGGCTGTCCTATAAGGTCAGAGACGCGGATAGATTTTTTCTTTGCCAGAGGGTGAGATGAAGACATGATAGCTCCCCATATATCTGCTTCCGGAAATTTTACATATTCATATTTATTGCTGTCTGGTGTTTCACAAAGCACAGCAAAGTCTAAAATACCCTTATCAAGCTTTTCTGTAACCTGCTCAGTATCTCCGCTGGTTATGTGATAAGTGAAGGTTGGGTATTTTTCTTTTAATTTATAGATTTCTCTGGCAAGGTATCTTATCTGATAGCTTTCCGCCAGTCCAAAGTAAATATCCCCACCAGTTATATCATCTAAAGTATTAAATTCCTGTTCTATTTTATCTGACATAGCCACAAGATCTTGGGCGCGGTCACGCAGAAGCATTCCCTCATCTGTAAGGGAAATGCTGAAGCTGTGCCTGACAAATAGTTTTTTCCCAAGTTCTTCCTCTAGAGCTTTTAATGTCTTTGAAAGAGTAGGTTGCGATACATGAAGCAGTTCAGCAGCCTTAGACATGTTTTCTTCCCTTGCAACTGCAAGAAAGTATCTGAGATTTTTTATTTCCATGGCAGAATCCTCTTATAAATACAAACGTGATGATATTCCAAAAAGGTATATCATGATATTTATTTTATTCATTAGCGAAAATCAGGTCAAGGCTTTAATATAGAAATTGGAAGGAGAACAAAGATGGATACAGAAAAAATTCTTGAAAACCTTTCAGCTATGGGCTGTGATGAAAAAGAAATATGTTTTATGAAAAAAATGTATAAAGAAGGCGATACCGATACACTCCTTCGAGATTTAAGGAAATGCCGGTGCCATCTTATGGATGAACTTCATGATAGCCAGAAAAAAGTAGACAACATGGATTTTTTGATAAGACAGATTCAAAAAGAAAAATAATTTTTAGGAGGAATACAAAATGATTAGAAAAGAAGAATTAAACCTTGTAACTGAGTGGGATAAGACATTTGAGAAAAGTGATAAGGTAGATCACAGCAAAGTAACATTTGTAAATAGATATGGAATTACCCTTGCGGCTGATATGTATGTTCCAAAGAATGTAGAAGGTAAGCTTCCTGCAATTGCTGTAAGTGGACCATTTGGCGCAGTAAAGGAGCAGTGCTCAGGCCTATATGCCCAGACAATGGCAGAGAGAGGATTCTTAACAATTGCTTTTGATCCTTCCTTTACAGGAGAGTCTGGTGGAAATGTAAGATACATGGCATCTCCTGATATCAACACAGAAGATTTCATGGCTGCAGTGGATTTCCTTTCATTAAATGAGATGGTAGATGCTGATAGGATTGGAATTATCGGTATCTGCGGTTGGGGTGGAATGGCTGTGAATACTGCAGCCCTCGATACTAGAATCAAAGCTACAGCTGCTATGACTATGTACGATATGACAAGAGTTAACGCTAAGGGATATTTTGATTCAGAGGATAGCGAAGAAGCCAGATATAAGATGAAAGCCGCCATGTGCGCACAGAGACTAGAAGACTTGAAGGCAGGAGAATATAAGCTTGGTGTTGGAGTTGTAGATCCCCTTCCAGAGGATGCACCATTCTTTGTAAAAGACTACTATGATTATTACAAGACTGAAAGAGGTTATCACGAGAGAAGTCTTAATTCTAATGGTGGCTGGAATGTTATTGGCTGTGAATCTTTCGTTAACCAGCCAATACTTAAGTACAGCAATGAAATTAGAAGTGCAGTTTTACTTGTTCACGGAGAAAAAGCACACTCATGCTATTTCTCAAAAGATGCATATGCAGATATGATTAAAGACAGTAAGTATGCAGACAATAAGGAACTTATGATAATCCCTGATGCGGTACATACTGATTTATATGATGGTGGTGATAAGAATTATATTCCTTTTGATAAGTTGGAGAGCTTCTTTAAGGAAAATTTGAAATAAGGATGGTAAACATGAGTAAAGTATTAGTTATTTCGACAAGCCTTCGTGCAAAAAGCAATTTTTCGAGTTTGGTAAGGCTTTAAAATAAAGGAAGTCTGCGATGAAAATGAAGATTATTTTGATAGCATTCTGCATGACAATCATGTTTTGTATGAGCGCTTGTTCAGGAAATACAATAAACTCTGGTGATAATCAGAATGCAGTAACTGAAATATCAACATCAGAAAATGTTGAAATAGAAAGCTCAGAAGAGAATGATGAGCCGGAGGGAGATGCTATGTACCATACAGAAGACAATGGCACCGTAGATGATGAAGCTATTGGAGATAGTACTATGATAATGACGATTGGTGATACAAAAGTTAATGTTGACTGGGAAGACAACCGAGCTGTAGAAGCACTGCGGGATATGGCTAAAGATGGGGATGTTACTATTAAGATGACCATGTATGGTGGTTTTGAACAGGTTGGATCAATTGGTCAGAGTCTCCCAAGAGATGATAAGCAGACAACAACTAGCTCAGGTGATATTGTGCTATACTCAGGTAACCAGATTGTAGTGTTCTATGGCTCAAACAGCTGGTCATATACAAGGCTTGGCCA
>SVER01000022.1 GCA_015057315.1 Pseudobutyrivibrio ruminis
GAGAAACATCGGCGAATCAAGCGATTGCGCTGACGGAATATTTTCTTGCCCACTATAACATTGATTCCTCAAAAGTATATCTGCATGGATATTCCGGTGGAGGTGAAACAGGATCTCTTGTCATGGAAAAAAGACCTGATTTATTTACAGCATTCTTGTGCTGCGCAACGCAGTGGGATGGTGAGATGAATAACTTGGTAAGAGTAAAAACGCCTGTTTACATGGTTGTTGGAGAAAGTGACAGCTACTATGGCTCGAAGCCACTTAAAGATGCATATGCTAAGCTTTATGATTTGTATAAGGTAGAAGGGTATAGCGAGAAAGAGATAGAGAAGTTTCTAGTTCTAGATATAAAGACTCAGAAATATTTTACGGACAGAGGATTTACTGATCAGCATGCTGGAGGTCAGACCTTTGCAAAAGATAAAGATATAATGGGCTGGCTGTTTGGTGAACATTGAGGAAGTAACAAAATGAAAAAGGTAATAGCTATGATTTTATCAGGAATACTTGGCATATCGCTGGCAGCATGTGGCAGTAATGAAGTAAATGGCACTGAATTAAAATCGGTACAAATAAAAAGTGAAATCCCTCAGACAGGATGGACTGATGCTGTTCCAGAAATATATCGAGAGACAGCCACTAAACATGGAAGCATTACAAAAATAGAATACGAATCTAAAGACTATGTTAATGACGGCGCATCTATAACTAAAACTGCATACGTTTATACGCCATACGGATATGATGAAAATGATACCGAAACAAGATACGACATCATTTATTTAATGCATGGTTGGGGCGGATATGCGGGTGAGTATTTTGAGTACACAAAAAATCTTTTTGACAAGCTGATTGAAAATGGAGATATTACGCCTGCGATAATTGTTTCACCAACATTTTATAATGCAAACAGTGATACAGGTTTTGGTGGCTCTGTAAGTGAGTTTCGCCAATTTCATCTTGATTTTGAAGAAAACTTGATGCCTGCGGTGGAAGGGCGTTTTCATACATACGCAGCAAGTACAAGTGATGAGGATTTGAAAGCCTCTAGAGAACACCGAATATTTGGAGGTTTTTCGCTAGGCTCAGTTACTACATGGCTTGAGTTTTGCTATGACTATGATTACATAAAATATTTTATTCCTATGAGCGGCTCCAGCTGGTATTACGGAGGCTATGGAGACTTTCAGATTGAAAGAAATGTAGATTTTATAGAACAGCTGGTTAAAGACAATAATCTTGATGATAGAGGATATTTTATTTATCACGCTGTTGGTACGAATGATGCAGTAAAGAGCCAGTCAATTGATATGGCAAATGAAATGCTCTCTAGAGATATATTTACGGCGGAACATTATGTATTTTATCAGAAGGATGGCGGTTATCATGATTTTAATGCCATAGAGGAATATCTATATAATGCATTACCTATAATATTTAGGAAGATTCATGGAACTGACGAAGATACCGCATTGGATAATTATTATACAACAGAAACATCTATATCTGAGGTGCAAAATGACCCAGTTTTTGGTGACTATGGGAGATTGATATTTCCTGTAGATAGTGGATATATGGGTGGAAGCACTTTGGGAAATCTTTCACTTGCCTGGTACAACTATATTGACCCTGAAAAGACAGTAGAAATCTGCAACTACATGAAGACGCAGTTTGAAAATGGAAACAACATTTTTTTTGACATATATACAGATGAGGAAAAGAATGCTGATTCTAGCAAAGAGGACACAGGACTGTTTTTCTTTAGAGGTAATGTCGATGGGAAGTTCGCAGTCGTGAATGCTGGCGGCGGTTTTGCCTACGTAGGTGCCATGCATGATAGTTTTCCACATGCTTTGGAGCTTTCAAAAATGGGCTACAATGCTTTTGCTCTAATTTATCGCCCAGGAGCGCAGACTGCCTGTGAGGATCTTTCAAGGGCAATTGCATTTATCCATGAACATGCTAAAGAGCTTCAGGTTGATACTAATGGATATTCTCTATGGGGCGGTTCAGCAGGTGGAAGAATGGCAGACTGGGTTGGAACATATGGCACAAAGAATTTTGGTGAAAAGGCGTATCCTAGTCCAGCAGCTGTAATTGTCAATTACACAGGACTTTCTGAAGTGACTGGCTATGAACCACCCACCTACAGTGCTGTTGGGACAAGTGATGGCATAGCTAACTGGCGGACGATGAAGAGCAGGCTCGAAAAGATGGAGGCATCAGGTATACCAGTAGAATTTCATTCCTATGAAGGAATGCCCCATGGATTTGGGCTTGGAACAGGAACAGTTGCAGAGGGATGGATAGATGATGCAGTAGATTTCTGGGAAAGACAGATTGATTGAAGGCAGTAAAGCAAGTCTATAAGGTATACGTGAAAACTATAGTGATATGATTTATTGGTATTGTACAATCACACAGTATCAGACATATAATTTTTGCATAGAAAGCATTTATGGAAGGAGATAAAAGATGGAATATCGTACATTAAATAATGGAATTAAAATGCCTATGGCAGGAATTGGTGTGTTTATGCTCACACCTGATGAGGCGGAAGCTTCAGTTGAAAGCGCTTTGAAAAGCGGTGTAAGACTTATTGATACTGCAAATGGATATATGAATGAGAGTGCAACAGGTAGAGGTATTAAAAAGAGTGGTGTTGCAAGAGAAGATATTTTCCTTGTAACAAAGCTCTGGCCAACAGTTTACGAAAAAGATACTGCGATTGAAGAAACTCTTAAGAGACTTGATACTGATTATATTGATCTTCTGTTTTTGCATCAGCCTACAGATAACTGGAGAGAGGGTTACAAAAATATAGAAAAAGCATATAAGGAAGGTAAGGTAAAGGCAATTGGTCTTTCCAATTTCCCAGAGGAACTTCTTCAGGAAGCAATAGATACAATGGAGATTAAGCCTCAGGTAGTTCAGGTAGAAGCTCATCCATATTTTCCACAGACAGAGCTTAAGAAGATTCTTTCAAAATATGATATGGGACTTATGGCTTGGTATCCACTTGGACATGGAGACAAGAATCTTGTAAATGAAACTGTATTTAGTGAGCTTGCTGAAAAGTATGGCAAGTCAAATGCACAAATTATTTTAAGATGGCATGTGCAGTCAGGAAATATCGTAATCCCAGGTTCTAAGAATCCTGATCATATTAGAGATAATTTTGATATTTTTGATTTTGAATTTACTGAAGCTGAGATGAAAAAAATTGCTACAGTGGACAAGAATACAAGATATTATACAGCTACTCCAGAGTTAATCGCTCAGTATGCAAAAATGGAATTAAAAGAAGATATTTAAGACTATAATCACTAGTGAATGTTAATTACTTTTTTAAGGAAGAAAAGATGGAATACCGCACATTAAACAATGGAATAGAAATGCCTGTGTTGGGATTTGGAACTTTTACACTTGAGCCTGCTGATTGTGAGGAACTTGTTGCAGAAGCTTTAAAAGAAGGCTATAGATTAATAGACACAGCCAATATGTATAAGAATGAAAAGGCAGTTGGAAGAGCAATTCGTAAATCCAAGGTTAACAGGGAAGAAATATTTATAACTACAAAGCTATGGCCTACTAGCTTTCCATATGAAAAAGCCTCAAAAGAGATAGATGAAACACTTAAAAGACTTGGCACAGACTATATCGATTTGCTACTTTTACACCAAGAAGTAGGTGATATTGAAGGAGCATGGAAAGCCTGTGAGGAAGCAGTCAAAAGCAAAAAGGTGAAATCAATTGGTATATCCAATTTCAGCACAGAAAGCATTGATAAGCTTTTAGCACATGCCAGCATCAAGCCTGCTGTTTTGCAAAATGAATGCCATCCTTATCTTCAGGAGAAAAGATTAAGAGAGTATCTACAAAAAAATGATATAAGGCTTATGTCTTGGTATCCACTTGGGCATGGAGATGCATCACTAATTTCAAATCCAGTATTCACTGAAATTGGTAAAAAATACAATAAGACAAGTGCCCAGGCAATCCTGAGATGGCATATAGAATCTGGAATTATTGCTATTCCTTGCACCAGGAATATAAGTCATCTTAGCGAAAATATCGATGTATTTGATTTTGAATTATCAGATGAAGATATGAAGACAATATCTGATATTAATCGTAATAAAAGATATTTCAAGATGCCTATGTTTGTAAAGCAGATAGCATTTACGAGAGGAAATATCAACTTTAATGACCAAGTGTAAGAGTGTCAGCTATGATTGATAGCAAATTGAATCTACGAGGACTTTCTTCTATATTCCAGAGGGAAGCTTCCGTATTCTTCCTTAAATATTTTCGCAAAGCGGCCCTGATTACTGAAACCGCAGTTTACTGCTATATCAGAAATAGGAAGACGAGTCTCTGTCAGTAAGGCAGAGGCTTTTTTTAATCTCTCTTTTTTCATGTATTTTGAATGCAGTTTTGAATACAAGAACACTGTGAGAGAAGAGTTTTATGTATGATCTTGTATAAGATAGAGATAGTATTGCATAACAATAGTTAGACAATGCTAACGTAATAGGGTATAATGTTCCTGCTTACTGGATTATCCAAGTATATACATAAATATAAGGGAGGAACAAAATGGAAAAGAAGAAACAAAGTGACGTGGCAGTTCTGTTAGGGTATGCAGGAAGCCATAAGGGATTAACCTTTTTAGGTTTGTTTTTATCAGCAATTGCAATGATACTCGGGATGCTTCCCTACATTTGCATTTGGCTTGTAGTAAGAGATTTGATTATGGTTGCACCAAATTGGAGCAATGCGGTGAATATTACAAGGTATGGATGGATGGCATTTGCATTTGCTGTCGGAGGTATTATTGTATATTTTTTAGCACTTATGTGTACGCATCTTGCAGCATTTCGAACTGCATCCAATATAAGAAAACAGGGGATGGCTCATTTAATGAAAGCGCCTTTGGGATTCTTTGACAGTAATGCATCAGGACTGCTTCGAAACAGACTTGATGGGGCAGCAGCTGACACAGAGACATTACTTGCTCACAATTTAGCTGATATAGTAGGAACTATTGCTATGTTTCTTACAATGTTAGTGCTTATGTTTGTGTTCGATTGGCGTATGGGAGCTGCATGCTTACTTTCTGCAGTTATATCAATTGGTGCTATGTGCACAATGATGGGAGGAAAGAATGCACATCTTATGGCAGAGTATCAGGCTGCTCAGGATACCATGAGCAAGGCTGGTACAGAGTATGTTAGAGGTATTCCTGTTGTAAAGGTTTTTCAGCAAACTGTGTATTCCTTCAAGGCGTTTAAAGAGGCAATCGAAGCTTATAGCGCAAAGGCGGAGTATTATCAGGCTGATGTTTGCAAGGTCCCTCAAGCTGTAAATTTAACATTTACAGAAGGAGCATTTATATTCTTAGTTCCTACAGTACTTTTTATTGCACCTGGTGCAAATTCAGCTGGCAATCTGGCAGGTCTTGTTACAAACTTCGCATTTTATGCAGTTTTTTCGGCTATCGTTTCTACTGCTCTTGCTAGAATTATGTTTGCTGCCAGCGGAATGATGTTGGCTCAGACAGCACTTGGCAGAATTAATCAGGTTATGGAAGCTCCAACTCTTAAAATAGCTGATAATCCAAAAGTACCAAAAGGTAATGAAGTGGAATTTATAGACGTTAGTTTTACTTATGATGGTGCAGATGTTCCTGCACTTTCACATGTGAGCTTTAAGGCGGATGCCGGAGAGACAATTGCACTTGTTGGTCCTTCTGGTGGAGGAAAAACTACAGCAGCAAGCTTAATACCACGATTCTGGGATGCATCTGATGGAATTGTAAAAGTAGGTGGGGTGGATGTGAAGGAAGTAGATCCACACGTTCTTATGAATCATATCGCATTTGTATTTCAGAATAATCGTCTATTCAAAAATACTATATTAGAAAATGTTCGCATGTCCAGACCTAATGCCTCTGAGGAACAGGTGATGGATGCTCTTAAGGCAGCGCAGTGCATGGATATAATTGATAAACTTCCAAATGGAATTAATACAATGCTTGGTACTGAAGGAACATATCTTTCAGGTGGTGAACAACAAAGAATTGCTCTTGCAAGAGCTATTTTAAAGGATGCTCCTGTGGTTGTTCTTGATGAAGCAACAGCTTTTGCAGACCCAGAGAATGAAGTGTTGATACAAAAGGCTTTTGCAAACCTTACAAAGGATAAGACAGTTATAATGATTGCACATCGCCTTTCAACTGTAGTTAACGCAGATAAGATAATCGTCCTAAGTGAAGGCAAGCTTATTGAGGAAGGTTCACATAGTGAACTTTTGGATAAGAAGGGAATGTATGAACGTATGTGGACTGATTATACCAAAGCAGCACAGTGGAAGATTGGTGATACAGAAGAAGGGAGGATTGCATAATGTTCGGTGAGAATTTCAAACGTAAATATGCCCTTTCTGATACAGGAGTTTCCAATGTGAAGAAGGGAATGTTTTGGACTGTTATAGTTAACCTGGTGGTAATGGGAGGTATGGGAATCTTATATCTTCTTATGGTACAGTTTATGGACACTCTTACAGAAGGTAAGAGCCTTCCAAGTGTTACACCATTCATCCTACTGACATTATTATTTGTTGTATTTTCACTTTTAACCCACATTGAACAATATAAGGCTACTTATGGTCTTGTTTATGGAGAGGTTAAGAAGGTACGAATTACATTAGCTGAAAGGCTAAGAGTTCTTCCTCTTGGTTATTTCGAAAAGAGAGACCTTGCAGACCTTACAGAAACAATCATGGGGGATGTGAATAGATTAGAGCATGTATGGTCACATTGTCTTGGCTATCTATATGGTTCTTATGTTTCAACAGTGATTATTGCAATAGTGTTGCTTGTATATGATTGGAGGCTGGCAATTGCTTGCCTTTGGGGAGTGCCTGTAGCATTTGCTCTCCTTTTTGGAAGCAGAAGTCTTGCAAAAAAACACTCTGAAATTTCAAAGGCAGCTGCAGTAACAGTTTCAGATGGCATTCAGGAAGCACTTGAAAACATTCGTGAGATTCGCGCTACTAATCAGGAAGAAAGATATCTCGATGGTCTAAATGCTAAGATAGATGCCCATGAAAAAACGCTATTGGCAGGAGAGCTTTCAACAGGAATATTTGTAAATGCGGCAAGTGTTATTATGCGACTAGGCGTGGCTACCACAATTCTAACAGGAGCAAATCTTATCCTTAATGGGAATATAGATTTCATGCTTTATTTTATGTTCTTGTTGGTTATCACTCGTATTTATGCTCCTTTTGATCAAAGCTTGGCCCTTATTGCAGAAATGTTTATTTCACAGGTATCTGCAAATCGTTTAGTGGAGATTCAGGATGCAGATGCTGCTAGTGGGGCAGAAAGCTTTGCTCCAGCAGGTCATGATATTGAATTTAAGGATGTCAAATTTGCTTATGATAAAGAATCCGTTCTAAAAGGTGTAACCTTTACTGCAAAAGAAGGAGAGGTGACTGCGCTTGTTGGTCCTTCTGGTTCTGGAAAGAGTACCTGTGCTAAGCTTGCAGCAAGACTTTGGGATGCTACAGATGGAAAGATTCAGGTTGGTGGAATAAATATAGCTGAGGTGGATCCAGAAGTACTTCTATCAGATTATTCAATGGTTTTTCAGGATGTTGTTCTTTTTGATGATACAGTAATGGAAAATATTCGCCTTGGAAAACATGGAGCAACGGATGATGAAGTACTGGCTGCTGCAAAGGCTGCAAACTGTGATGAGTTTGTAACAAAGATGCCAGATGGGTATAACACCTTTATCGGTGAAAATGGCGCTAAGCTTTCTGGTGGAGAAAGACAAAGAATCTCTATTGCTAGGGCACTTCTTAAGGATGCACCGATAGTCCTTCTTGATGAGGCGACAGCGTCTCTTGATGTAGAAAATGAAACCAAAGTTCAGGGGGCATTGTCTAGGCTTCTTGCAGGAAAGACGGTTCTTGTTATAGCACATCGTATGCGTACTGTTGAGGCTGCCGATAAGATCGTTGTTCTTGATGATGGAAAGGTAGTTGAAGAGGGCACTCCGTCAGAGCTGCTTGCAAAGGAAAATGGATTGTTCAGACGTATGAGCATGCTTCAATCAGAAAGTCTTGGCTGGAGTGTTTAAGCATTTTCAGTTAATTATAGGGTAGGTATAAACTATTTGTTTGTACCTGCTCTTTTTTTGTTGATAGATGGAGATTATAGGGGCATGTTAAAATAATAACAAATTAAATGTTATTTTTTTAACAATGTTATTTTAGGAGGAACCGGTTACAATGGAAAGAAAGTATCCACATCTTACCAGCCCTATTACTGTTGCTGGTGTAACATTTAGAAACAGAATGTTCTCAGCTCCAATGGGTGGAACAGATATTACAAATGATGGTTGTATAGGACCAAAGTCTACAGCATTTTATGAGCTTCGTTCAAAGGGTGGAGCTGGCGCTGTTACAGTTTCAGAGTGCATGGTACATGAATCAGACGGAAGTCACGCATATAGATTAAATCCAGCTATCCTTAATTCACTTGCATGTGCAACCTACACAGCAGATGCAATCAGAAGACATGGTGGTATGCCATCACTTGAGCTTTCACACTCTGGTATGTTTGCTGGCACATACATGACAGATAAGACAAAGCAGAAGACTATGAAGCAGTGGGGTCCAATGGATACAGTCAGACCTGATGGTGTAGAGGTTCAGGGCATGACTAAGAACATGATTGATGAAATCGTAAAATCATACGGTGATGTTGCTGCTATGGCAAAGCGTGCAGGCTTTGAAATGATTATGATCCACGGTGGTCATGGCTGGCTTATTAACCAGTTCCTTTCACCACTTTTCAATCAAAGAACAGATGAGTACGGCGGAAGCCTTGAAAATAGATGTAGACTTGCAAAGGAGATTCTTACATCAGTTCGTGAGGCAGTAGGTCCACGTTTCCCAATCGAATTTAGAATGTCAGGCTCAGAGTTTTGTGAGGGCGGCTACGGCATCGAAGAGGGTATCGAGATTGCAAAGCAGCTTGAGGATTATGTAGATATTCTTCATGTTTCAGCAGGTACATACCAGAAGACATTTGGTATCACACATCCTTCTATGTTTGAGGAGCATGGTAGAAACGTATTCCTTGCAGCTGAAATTAAGAAGCATGTTAAGGTGCCTGTAGCAACACTTGGTGGTCTTAATGATCCAGCTCAGATGGAAGAGATTATTGCATCAGGTAAGGCTGATATTGTTTACATGGGACGTGCACTTCTTGCTGATCCATACCTTCCACAGAAGGTTACAGAGAACCGTGATGATGAAATCGTTCGTTGCCTAAGATGCTTTACATGTATGGCTGAGCGTGCAGCTACATCTACTAGAAGATGTACAGTAAATCCTCTTATCGGTAGAGAAATCGAAGGTGACGAGGTGACTCCTGCTCCAGTAAAGAAGAAGGTACTTGTTGCCGGTGGTGGTCCTGGTGGATTATATGCAGCTTACACAGCAGCTCGTCGTGGACATCAGGTTATCCTTTGCGAAAAGGAAGCAGAGCTTGGCGGAATCCTTAAGAGTGAGCAGGCTATTTCATTTAAGTATGAGATGTATCAGCTTACTGGCACATACGAGAAGCTTGCAAGAAAAGCGGGAGTTGAGATTCGTCTTAACACAGAGGTTACTAAGGAATACGCTGAGAAGGAAAATGCTGATGCAATTATTATCGCAGTAGGTTCTACTCCACTTGTTCCACCAATCCCAGGTCTTGATGGTGACAATGTTGTAGTTGTTAACAATTACTATAAAGAGAAAGAAAAAGTAGGAGACAATGTTGTTGTCATGGGTGGCGGACTTGCAGGTTGCGAGTGTGCAGTACATCTTGGACAGGACGGTAAGAAGGTTTCTATTATCGAAATGAGAGATATGCTTGCTCCAGATGCAAATGTTAGACATCGTCCACTTCTTCTTCAGCAGATTGATAAGTATGTTGATGTTCATACTGGACTTAAGGCTGTTAAGGTTACAGCTGATGGTGTTCTTTGTGAAGACAAGGATGGCAATGAGGTTATGGTAGAAGGCTCTAGTGTAATCTGCGCCCTTGGTCAGCGTTCTCGTACAGATGTAGTAAATGAGCTTTTAGATGCAGCTCCATTTGTACGTGTTATCGGTGATGCTGCAAAGGTTTCAACAATCACTAATGCAGTTTACTGGGGATATCACGCAGCACTTGATATTTAAGAAAAATAAGAGTATTCGAGGAGATAATAAAATGAATCTTGATAAGAAGAGATGGATAGTTCTTTTAGCAGCATGCTTTATTAATCTATGCTTAGGTTCAATCTATGCATGGAGCGTATTTTCGTCAGCAATGACAGAGTATTTTAACGCATCCCTTGGAATGAATGTAACACCAGGTGACCTTGCTATCGTATATACGATAGCAAACTCTGTTGGCCCTATCACTATGATTTCAGGTGGTTGGTTCAATGACAAGTTTGGACCAAAGAAGGTTATTCTTGTTGGTGGTATTATGTGGGGACTTGGAATGTTCCTTTCAGGCTTTGCAACCAGCGTAGGATTTTTGATTGTAACTTATGGTCTTGTTGGTGGACTTGGTCTTGGAATGGCTTATGGTAGCACAATTTCAACATGTGTTAAGTTCTTCCCGGACAAGAGAGGTCTTATTGGTGGAATCACTACAGCTGTTTATGGTATGAGTTCAGTTATCTTACCACCAATCGTAACTGTAGTAGTTAAGAACACTGATGCCACATTTGCTTTTAAGGTAGTTGGTATTGCATTTATCATTCTTATTGCTGCATCTTGCATTTTCTTAGAGCAGTGTCCAGAAGGATACAAGCCAGCTGGATTTGAGCCAGCTGCAAAGGCAGGAAACGCACCTCTTAAGAATCTTGACTGGAAGGGGATGCTTAAGACTCCAGTATTCTACATCATGCTTCTTTTACTTACATGTGGTGCTTTCACAGGTATGATGATTATTTCTCAGGCATCTGCAGTAGCACAGAACATGATTGGTATGACAGCAGTTTCAGCTAGCCTTGCTGTATCAGTACTTGCATTATTTAATGCCATTGGACGTATTGTAGCTGGCTTCATTTCAGATAAGATTGGTAGAATCAACACACTTACAGTTGCTTGTGCACTTGCGATAGTAGGATTGATTTGCTTATTTAATTGCGGACAGGGAACAGTAGCATTATTCTATGTTGGACTTTCAGTTGTAGGAATCAGCTTTGGTTCATTCATGGGTGTATATCCTGGATTTACAGCTGATCAGTTTGGCCCTAAGAACAATTCTGTTAACTACGGTATCATGTTTATCGGTTTTGCACTTGCTGGCTACTTCGGTCCTCAGATTATGAGAAATATTTTTGCTTCAACAAATGCATATGCGAATGCCTTTATAATTGCTATAATATTCTCAGTAGTTGGAATTGTGTTTACATGCCTTTATAGAGTTGTAACACGAGGTAGATAATTTTTATTAATGGGATGTGCCATGGATATTAAGGATTTTCATGCAATTATTGAGTGCTATGAAACAAGAAGCATAAATAAAGCCGCTAAGACTCTGTACATTACACCTCAGGGTCTTGGCAAGCTTTTAGACAGGGTGGAGCATGAGCTTCAGGTAAAGCTTTTTGAACGCACCAAGCAAGGGCTTATACCAACAGAATCAGGAACCTTTTTCTATGAAAAGAGCCTTAGTATTATTTCAAAGGCTCATGAACTTGAAGCTGGGCTTGAGCTAATTAAGAACAAGAGTAATGTTTTTAAAGTAGGCTATTCTTGTGGACTTATTAGAATGCTTCCACTTGTTAAGGTTGAACAATTTCAGGAAAAGCTTTCAAATACCAAGCTTGCGCTAGAAGAGGGACCTAATGATGAAATCAAGGATGCCCTTATAATGGGAAAGCTGGATATAGCTCTTGTTATTGGCCGTATTGCCGGCTCTGATTTTGTAGAAGAGGAGCTTGCAAGCAAGACTATGTGTGCAGTAGTCCCAAAGAATCATCCTTTATATTCAAAGTCATCCATTAAGATTGCAGACTTAAAGGATGAGCAGTTAATCTGCCTTAATGAAAAATATCAGTCCTATAGAAATCTTGTAAGCTCTTGCGAGAGGGAAGGCTTTTATCCTAATATCAGGATAAAAACAATGGAAGCCTCCATGATTTATGAGTTTGTAGCAGAAGGCCTTGGCATAGGAATAGATGTTGATATTCATAACAAGAAGTCAATTTCTGCTGACATCAATCTGATTCCAATAGAAGATGCTATAAACTGGAATGTGTATGTAGCCTATGAAAAAAGCAAGGCATGCGACTTACATGTTAAGGCATTTTTAGATATGCTTAGATAACTCTACTTAGTTATATTACTTTACATAGTCCTGAAAGATTTTTCAGGACTATATTTTTGCCAAAAGTGATCGAACTAATATTTAAGAATCTGTGCTATAATGCAAATGTAACCGTGCAAATGTAAAGTAAAAAGTGACAAAAACTGTTCAAAAGGTCTTTTCATTTGTTGTTAAAGTAGAATATGGTTTGTATAATTCCCTTAAGACGTCTGAAAATCAACGAAAAGGAGATAGGATGGTATAGAGGGTGAAAGGATAGCATTATGGCAAAGAAAGCAGTAACTCAAAGTAGAATAGCGGATGCATTAGGAGTATCTAGAAATACTGTATCTAAGGCGCTTAATAATGAGGTTGGCGTGTCTGAAGAGCTTAGAAAGAAAATCAGGGATACTGCCATCGAAATGGGTTACAACAAGCTTATTGTATTAGATGAAAAGGGCGGCATATACAAGAAGAATATTGCTTTAGTGTGCATAGGAAATGCTCTGGTGGACAGCTACTGGAATACATTTATTGTGGCACTGGATAAGCGCCTTAAGAGTCTTAATTACAATATGACCTTGTGCTTTTTAGAGGAGGAAGATGACAAAAATCTTAGAATTCCAGAAAATCTATCCTCTAGCTATGTTGCGGGAATTGTATTTATCGGTGTCTGTACAAAGGCATTTGCTAAGAAAATGATGCAGCTAAAGATTCCAACAGTGTTTATTGATACATTTTGGGATGTGGATATTAACAATCTGTTTTCAGATACGCTGCTTATAGATAATTATCATTCTGTGTATGAAATCACCACCCGTTTGATTAAGGACGGCCACAAGCGTATTGGTTTTTTAGGAGACATCTACACCTGTAAAAGCTACTATGAGAGATTTCTAGGATTTAGGGATGCACTCCTTGACAATAAGCGTGAGTATGATGAAAAGCTGTGTGCCATCGGCGAAAATGTTGCTGGCACATATACAGATGAGGATTATTTCTATAAGGTTTTTCGCGCCATGGATATAAAGCCTACAGCCATGGTGTGTTGTAATGACAGATATGCTATGCAGTTTATGATTAGCATTAAATCCGAAGGCTATTTGGTGCCTGAGGATATAGCCGTTTCAGGGTTTGATAATCTTAAGGAATCAACTTATTTTTATCCAACACTTACCACTGTAGAAGGTAATAGAGCTCAACTTGGTAATCGTGCAGCTGAACAAATTGTGAAAAGAATAAACTCCCCCGATGAACAATTTGAATTAGTCCGATTACAAGCGACTCCAATTTTCAGAGATAGCACAAAACGTAAATAATATCTTTTTACTTCTATACTAATCTTAAGTTAATCACATGGAAAAACTAACAATTGAATTTTCGTCTGAGCCAGTCATTGAACCTAAGAGGGGATGTGACTGGGCAGACACTATGGTACTAAATCCTGCCTTGTTTTTAGACGATGATGGAAGGACTATTCATATGCTCTTTAGAGCAACAGGACCATGGCCGAAGAAGAATCTAAAGGGAATCTCAGATCCATATCCAATATTCTTAGGATATGCAAAAAGTGATGACCTTGGGGAAAGCTTTAAGGCTGATTTTAGTAGACCAGCACTTGCACCTGCCCTTGAATATGATAAGGACAAAATGTTTATCGTAAATACGGTAGGAGAGAAGGTCATGAATTTTGCCAACGGCTGCGTGGAGGATCCACGTATATTTGAGGTTGAGGGCAAGACATATCTTACTGTTGCTTCAAGGCTGTTTCCACCAGGACCATATTGGGAAAGGGATGCCAGAAGAGATAATCTGCCAGACTGGATTTTTACTGATGAAACAGGTGTGGGGCAGTGCGCCAGAAGAAATGATACTGTAACAGTAATGTATGAGCTAGACAAGAATGCACTTATCTTTGGTAATTATGAGAATGCGTTTAGCTATGTATGCCCACTGACAGACGGTGCACTTACAGATAACAGAGATGTATTTTTCTTCCCAAAGAGATTTATGATTCATGGCAAAATGCAGCTTCTTATGCTACACAGGCCTGATAACCCTAGCAAGTTTGAAGGGGTTACTGATGTCACTACTCCATCTATTATGCTTGCAGCAGCAGAGAATTTTACGGATTTTGTTACCAGTAAGGCTACAAATAAACTGCTTGCTACAAGTGAGTTTGACTGGGAAGAGGAGCGAATCGGTGCAAGCTTTCCGCCTATGGATTTAGGTGATGGAAGGTGGCTTGTGTCTTATCACGGTAAACAGCTACCTGATTATGGCTATACACAGTCCTTCATGATCCTAAAGGAGCAGGAAAACGATTTTCCAAAAATCATCCATCGTGTTTCAGAACGTCTTATCTTTGCAAAGCAAAAATGGGAGCTGCCAGATAAATTTCCATGCCCATGTATCTTTACAACAGGTGCAGTGGTGGTGAACGATACGCTGATAATGGGTTACGGGGCAGCAGACCAAAAGATTGGAATTGCAAAGGTGTGTTTATCAGAGCTGATAGCATATATAGAATGCTTTGATGAAAATGGTGTGAAAGTGAAATAGAGTGTTGAGGGAAATGTAATGAAAAAAAGAATAATTAGCCTTGTTATGGCGGCCTTGATATTAATGGGGAATGCGCCAATGAAGGCAGATGCAGCAAAAAAGGATGATAGCATGTTTGAAAATTATATTACAACGGATGGCTATAAGCTTATGGATGGGAATGAGGAATTAAGATTTATCTCTTTAAACTATCCACAAGCCACAAGTGATAATGAATGGGAACATGCAAATGCTATGAAGACCATAGTTGCAATGGGAGGTAATGTTACAAGAACATATACAATCCCGGTAGCTAACGGAAGCAATGGTAGCAAAGCATATGTAACAGGTGTAAAGGACGGCAAACTGACATTTAACGATGACGCATTAAATGAGCTTGATGATGTATTGGCAAAAGCTAATAAGTATGGTGTGCGAGTAATCATTCCACTTGTGGACCATTGGCACTGGGTAGGTGGAATAGATGGATATGTATGGCTTGCTGATGAGTCGGAAGGAAAAACACCTAGCAATAGCTCTTTTCAGGACTGGGCCTGGAAGTTTTATTCCAGCGAAAAGTGTAGGGATTACTTTAAGCAGATGATTGAACATCTACTAGAAAGAAAGAATACCGTAACAGGTGTAAAGTACAAGGATGATAAAGCTATCCTCTGTTTTGAAACAGCTAACGAAGCTGGCGGCAATCCTGGCAATCAAAGCAAATATGATGATGTGCTTACAGATTGGAACAAGGATATTACAGATTTTATTCATTCTAAGGACAAGAACCATCTGGTGTTAGATGGAAGAATGTCTACTACTGAAAAATCAAGAAAGGATAATCCAGCTGACATATTAGGTGCTCATTATTATGAGGGAAACTATGCTACCAGATGTGCAGATGAAACCAAGCTTGTTCATGAAACAGGCAAGCCATTTATATTAGGAGAGTTTGGCGGAAAGGTAAAGGCCGAGCCTTGTATAGATGTATTTCAGGCTGGTATAGATAACCATACTAACGGAATCATGATGTGGAGCCTTAGAGCTCATAAGGATGGCTATGGATATTACTTCCATGATGAGGATGGATACTGGGCATCTTATCACTGGCCAGGATTTGAAGCAGGTGATTACTATGGTGAAACAGAAATCCTTAGGGCAATCTATGCTTATGCTCAGATTGTAAATGGTAATGCAGCTAATTACGCTGAAGCTAAATCCATTCCAATTCCATCACCAGAAAAGGATGAGGCACCTCTACTATATAGTGCTGATTCTGACAATGAACATGATAAATCATTTCTAAATGGTTCAGTAGGTGAGATCAAATGGCGTGGTGTTGTTGGCGGTGCATGGTATGAGATAGAGCGCGCAGAGGGTGTAGTGACAGCTAAGGACGCAGATGCTGCTAATTGGCAGGTGATTGCAGATAAGAAGGATTATGTATACGACTCAGGTAGAAACTGGGAGGACAAGAATCACGATTGTATCGCTGGCTACCATGATATGACAGCCATTGATGGCAAGACTTATTCCTATAGGCTTCGTGCTTGTAATGAATCAGGTAAGGGGCTGTGGAGCAATATTGTTACTGTTAAAAATGTAAATCATGTGGTTGTGGATGAGCTGGATTTAATATCAGTATCATCCGATGATGCCAACCCAACAGAGGTGAGAAATACCATTAGCTATGACCATTCTGCTAACGTAAAGCAATCAGGTAGTACTGTTTATAACAACAGTGATACAGAAGGCTATATTGAGTACAAGGCAATCATTCCTCTAAATGGGATGACTATCACTGCAGTAAGTGAGGTTGCCACAGAGAATGAGCCAAAGGTGTATGTATCAAATAATGGTATTAGCTATAAGCCTGTAGAACTTACCCATGAAAATGGAACTAAAGATTATAAGGTATCTACTGATTCATATGATAGCTATTATGTAAGAATTTATATTCCTGGAAAAAGCAGATGTAAGTTAGATGAGATTAAGCTTATCTATGCTAATGACGGCAAGCATTATCTGAATGAAGATGAGCTTAGGGAATTTAAGAGCAATGTTATGATTCAGGATGATAGCTTTGATGAGTCAAACAGCAATTATGTATTCAAGGATTCAACATCGCTTATCTATAAAACAAAGGATGATATTAATGCTATCAGAGTAAAGGCTAAAGGGGATGTTACTGTAGAATATTCTTACGATGGAATTACATTTACCGCTATGGATGGTAATAAACAGGGTGAGTTAGTAAGCTTTTCTAGCTTCAATCTACCTGGTTCAACAAGAGTGGTAAGAATTAATTACAAGGATATAGCTAACGTTAAATCAGTAGAAATATCATCAGGAACTAAATCTATACCTGCAGCAGAAAATTCGCCAGCAAATATTATGGAAGATGGTGAATACTATTTTGGAAGTGATGACAATCTAAAAGGTGCCTTTAAGTGTGAAGTGATTGATGGTGCAGCAGTATTTACAAAGGAGCTTGATAATGGAAATTATGAGGCTTATGACAGTTTGTATGGTTGGTTTAAAGGAAGCGGATATGATGTATCGCTTAAGCTTACAGATGTAGATGGTAAAACCTTTATAACAGACAAGCTGGCAATTACATCTACTGGAGAATTATCTAAGGTTAAGCTTGATTCTAGCAAGGTGGATTTAGCGAATATCAAAAAGCTATCAATTATTGTGTCAGGAAAAGAGATTGATAAGTGTGATATTGCTTTAGATTCAAGTAATAAGTTTACAGGGAATTTCGGATTAAAGCTTATGCTAACACTTTCTGATGGAAGTAAAGATACGGTATATGCGGATTGCATCTATGCAAATTCTTCCACAAAGGTAGATGATTTTGAAGGCTATGGCGGTTCCAATTCACTGTTTTCAAATGAATTTTCAAGAAACACAAACGGTGGCAAGTTCGATGTTACTCTAGACAGTGAGCATGCCTATGAAGGCGGCTATGGAATGCGTATCGATTATGATTATCAGGGCAAAGGATACGCTGGAGCTGCTAAGAAAATGGATTTGTTGAACCTGGATGGATACGATGGATTTTATATGTATCTATATTCAGATGGCTCAGATAATGATTTGAAGCTACAGGTGGAGACAGACGTTTCTACATTTGCTTACACAGGCTATCTTTCATTTGAAGGTGGCAGGGAGTGCTTTTTACCATTTGATGGATTTAAGGAATGCGATTGGGCAGGTAGTGGTCATGAGCTTGATTCATCTAATAATCTTAAATCTGTTGCTATCTACACAGATAAAACTGGTTCAGTTGAAAGCGGCACAATCTATATTGATGATTTACGTGGCTCAAACTATGTTGAAGGAGCCTGCGATTTATTGGCAAGAAAAGAGCAGGAAGTAGTTACTCCTGAGGAGGGTGAGGATTTTGACAATGTAGTATTCAAATGGGATTTTGCAGAAGATGGTACAGAAGGATGGACATTTGATGGATTTTCTCCTTGGATAGAAAATGGAAATCTTTGTGCCTGGTCACAGGATGAATATCAGGCTACATTTAGCTATGAAGTAAATGATGTACCTAATGGCACATATGCTCTTATGAATGACATCAAGGTTAAGAGCAATATGAGAAATGTGCAGGTTGCGATTTCTTCAGGTGAAAATGAGCTTAAATCTGATGCTATTGATACAGCTGATGTGTTGCAGCAGGATCAGGTTGTAGACGGACGCTTAGAAGTAGAAAATAATACAGTGACAATCACCTATTATCTGGATTCTCCTAAGGATGAAAACGGCACTACATTTATGGTTGGTGATATTAAGCTAATCTGCGTGAAGGAAGCTAAGGCAGAAGAGCCGGTTGTAGAAGAGCCTGTAGTTGAGCCAGAGGAACCAAAGCCAGAGGAACCAAAGCCTGCAGAAGAGCCAAGGCCTGCAGAAGAGCCAAGGCCAACAGAACAGCCAAAATCTGTGGCTGAACAATCAACATCAGTAAGTAACAATGAAGCAAATACTAATACAATAACTGTGGTAGAACCTGAGGTCCCTGCCGTAGGAGATACAAAAGCGGCTACAAAGGAAAACGCTGCAAAAGATAATCCTGTTAAGTCTGTAGAAAAAACAGATACCATAGAAGATGAGCAAGTACCTACAACAGTAGAAGATGAAGTTGTTGCTGAAGATTCAATAGAAGATACAAATGTTGACGATGAATCACTGATGGCAGATGAATCTATTGAGAAATCTAATACAACTGAGGAAGAAACAGAATCTTCAACCAACACAGTATTAGTAACACTAATCAGTCTTACATTAATAGCACTTATAGGGGCAGGTATATATTTATGGAGAAGAAAGCATATCTAATTCTATATTGGGCAGATAATGTGCTTGTACAGAATGAATTACCTAATTTTTAATTGGGCAGATTAAAAATTAGTTTAAAATTAGCTAAATTAATGTTATACTCTCCCTAGAGTTAGTTTATTTACTTTAGGGAGAGATTAATGATGAATATCAAATATTTAGAAAAAAGTAGGCTGTTTAAGCTGGATACTAATAATACCAGTTATGTTATCGGTGTTGTAGATGAGGAAGGCTTTCTAGGTCATGCTTACTATGGTGCAAGGATTGCGGATGATGATGTTTCATATCTGATGCGTATTTATGAGAATCCAAAGGTGCCATCTGTAAATAACCGTGATAGAAGCTCTTTTCTTGATACATTTCCTACAGAGTTCTCAGGAAACAATGTGGGAGATTATAGAGAAAGTGCTATAGCAGTTACAGACAAAAATGGTGCTAGCGGAATTCAGTTTCTTTACAAGGGACATAGGATAATAGATGGTAAGCCAGGGATTAAGGGACTTCCTGCCACATTTGAAGGTGAATCAAAAGCTATGACCCTTGAAATAGATGTGGTGGATGCTACCCTTGGCATAGAGGGAACATTATCTTACAGCATTTTTGAAGATAGTGATGCTATCACAAGAAGTGTGCGTATTAAGAATTCATCTGAAGATACAATCTATCTGGATAAGCTTATGTCCATGTGTCTTGATATGGATGATAATAATTATAAGATGCTTATGCTTCATGGTTCTTGGGCAAGGGAACGCCATATTGAATATCGACAGATTGGATATGGCAAGCAGAGCGTTAGCTCTACAAGAGGAGAATCTTCTCATCAGGAGCATCCATTTATTGCACTTGTAGGAGAAAATACAACGCAAAATACTGGTGAGGTATATGGATTTAACTTCGTATACTCAGGTAACTTCTTAGCGCAGGTAGAGAAGAACCAGTTTGATTCCCTTAGAGTGGTAATGGGAATTCATCCTGATAATTTTAGGTTCAAGCTTAATGCAGGTGATGAGTTTTACGCACCAGAGGTTGTGATGGTTTATTCTAATAATGGTTTAGGGCAGATGACTCGAACCTATCATGATCTTTATCGCAATCACTTAATAAGAAGTCCATATCTTAAGAAACCACGCCCAGTGCTTATTAATAACTGGGAGGCAACTTATTTCGACTTCGATAATGAGAAGCTTCTTGATATTGCTCGTACTGCTAAAGAATGTGGCATCGAGATGCTGGTTATGGACGATGGCTGGTTTGGATATCGTAATGATGATAATTCATCACTGGGTGACTGGCAGGTTAATGAAAACAAAATCAAAGGTGGATTGAAAAAGTTTGTTGATGATGTTAATGCTATTGGTCTTAAGTTTGGTATTTGGTTTGAGCCAGAGATGATTTCGCCTGATTCTGATTTGTACAGAGCTCATCCAGATTGGGCTATAGCGATTCCGGATAGAATTCCTTGTAGAAGCCGCAATCAATACGTGCTTGATTTGACTAGACCAGAAGTAAGAGATTATGCATACAACTGTGTGGCAAATATTCTCAAATCTGCTAATATTGAATATGTTAAGTGGGATATGAACAGACAGCTTACAGATATTAGTAGCGCCTGCCTTGATAAGGATAGACAGGGAGAACTGATGCATAGATACGTGCTTGCTATGTATGAGATGCAGGAAAGATTAATTACAGATTTCCCTAATCTGCTGCTTGAAAATTGTTCAGGTGGTGGCGCCAGATTTGATCCGGGAATGTTTTACTACAGTCCTCAGATTTGGTGTTCAGATGATACCGATGCAATTGAGCGTCTTTCTATACAGGAAGGAACAGCATTAATCTACCCACTTTCTACTATGGGAGCACATGTTAGCGTATGTCCTAATCATACAGTGGGCCGCAATACACCATTTGAAACAAGAGGCAATGTGGCACTAGCTGGAACATTTGGATATGAGCTTGATGTTACAAAGCTTTCAGAGGAGGATAAAGCTGCCATTCCTAAGCAGATTGACATTTATCACAAATACAACGAGCTTATTAGATTAGGTGACTATTATCGACTGGCCTCTTATAGCAAGAATAATCTGTATGATTGCTATGAAGTGGTTAGCAAGGATAAATCAGAAGCATTGATAACATTTGTGCAGGTGCTAAATCAGCCTAATATGCACAGCGTTAATATTAAGATAGATGGGCTTGATGATAATAAGATTTATAGGATTGAGGGAACTGATGAGGCTTATCGTGGCCTTACCCTAAAGAATGCAGGACTTTTAATTTCAAGACCATGGGGTGATTTTCAGTCAATGTTAATTCATTTAGTGGAGGAGTAAATTTTGGCAAAGAGTGTAAAGTTAGCTGATATTGCTAAGCAGTGTGGGGTTAGCTCAGTAACTGTATCAAAGGCATTATCAGGACAAAAGGGTGTAAGCGAGGAAATGCGTGAGAAGATTGTAAGCCTGGCAGATGAACTGGGCTATAAGCAGCCTTCCGCAAAGAGAGTTCAGGAGATTCCTACAAAAAGCTATAATATTGCAGTGCTTATTCATGAGAAATATTTGGATAAGTATGATTCATTTTACTTTAGATTATATCAGACCATTGCATCCAGCGCTGTGGCAAAGGGAAGTTTTACTACACTTGAAATCGTTAATGATGTGACAGAAAAAAGCTTAAGTCTTCCACTTACAGTACAGGAAAATAAAGCTGATGGTGTGATTATCATGGGCAAGTTTTCTACTGAGTATATTGATATGTTGATTAGCACACCTAATCACGTGCCTTATGTTTACTTGGATACCTGTGATGCCAGAGTAGATATGGACTCAGTCATATCAGACAGCTTCTATGGCTCTTATTATCTTACAAACTATCTATTTGAAATGGGCCATAAGAAGATTGGATTTATGGGAAATATTATGGGCACAAGCTCAATCACTGACAGATATTTAGGCTATGTTAAATCCTTAATGGAGCATGGCCAGGATATTAAGGATATCTGTATTATAGATGATAGAAGTGAAGAGACCGGCATTATGTACGGCTCAGACAAGCTAAAATTACCTAAGGTTCTTCCTACTGCGTTTGTATGTAACTGTGATTTGGCTGCCAGCGTGCTGATTAAGCGATTAGAGGACGAAGGCTACAATGTGCCAGATGATTTTTCTGTAGTAGGCTATGATAATTATCTATTTCCAGGTCTATGCGATGTGGAAATCACTACCTACGAAGTAGACATGGTGGAGATGGTAAAGAAGGTGCTTGATATTATAATAAAGAGAATAGAAGGCAAGCCATACAAAGCCGGAATAAACATCGTAGAAGGGAAAATGATAGTTAGAAATAGCGTAAAGAAAATTTAATGTAAATAAATAGACTATAACTTAACCCTTAAAACAGTACAGATGGCGTAGGAAATAACATGGTGTTATCTGAACTGTTGCTTAAATGAGACTGGCGATACTTCAGTGGAGTTTCGCCGGTCTCTTTTTTGAATAGATTAATAAAGTGAGTGGTGTTATCAATGCCTACAGCCTCTCCAATAGACACAATGGTATCGTTTGTTTCAAGCAATAGTTCCTTTGCTTTGTTAATGCGTACGTTATTTAAGTATTTTAAAGGGGATACCTTAAAGCAATTGGAAAATTCTCTGCATAGTCTATATTTATTAATCTTTAATTCTTCAGAAAGATTTTCTAATGTATGGTATTCATCATATCTTGTATCTAATATTTGTTTAAGCTTTGTAAGATATACAGGAATACTGTTATCTAATAAATCTGTAGCGTTTTGCTTAGCAAGAAGCCTTACAAAAATATACTGAAAAATAATGGACTCTAAGAAAAGCGAACTTTCATCCTCTGATGCTAAATAGGTATCCAATCTGTTTAGTCCACTTAAAATAAACCCTTTCATATCAAAATGGTTACTATAAAAAAGCTGGTTATTAGGATTTTTGTGCAGGGCAGTAGCATAGCTGTCTGTAGCGGCACCGCTAATAAAGTATATATGAACTGTAGCCTCACGGCTTAGTGTTTTTAAAGTATAGGTATTATTTTTATAAGCTAAAATAACAAATCCGTCGGAGCCCTCAGCTATTTTGTTCTGGCAAGAATAGGATATTTTACCTTTTGACACATAAGCGCAGATATAATAATCGCCAGTTTTAATTTCTATTTCTACATTTCTGGAAAAATTAATAATTCCACCCTGACATATATAAGGAAGAGTATTATCGATTCTTTCAAGAGGATTTTTGATGTATTTACTAATATCAATAGCAGAAGGAAGTGTGCCATTGATAATAGATGGCTTTATAAATGTAAAATGCTCGTTCATAAAATTATAATTAATTGATGGTATCATAATCTTACATCCTTTCTATAGATAATTACTCTTTAATTAACTTAAAATTAGCTAAATAAAGTGTGTTTAAATTGTTAAAAACATTATTGTTAATCTTTCAAGTGGTAATTATTTACATAATCAATGGCATAAAATTGTACAAAACATCGAAAAACTGCCTAAAAACAAGAATAAATGATTTATAACAATAATAATAGATGATTAATTTATTTAAGTCAATATAATTAAATTAAGCTTAAAAACAAAGCGGTAATTACTAGGAGGTAATGAAAGGTGAAAATGAAAAAAGTATTGGCAAGCCTACTTGCATGTTCCATGTTAGTAGCGATGACGGGGTGTGGTTCTTCTAATACTAAAGAAGAAGCTACAGTGGACACTTCTAATGAGAACTTGAAATCATATGCGGACATCGTCCTTGGGGAAGATTTCACAGATTTAGAAGCAACAATCACAATGTTCAACCACAGAACAGATATGGACTCAGATGATTACGGCGGAGTTAATTGGAAACAGTATCTCGCAAAGTTCAATGAGGTTTATCCAGGAATCAAGGTTCAGATTACAACAGATACTAATTACGCAGATGATGCACTTACACATCTTCAGTCTGGTGATTACGAAACGATTATGGGAATACCTGCACTTGATGCTTCTGACCTTAGCACATACTTCCTCTCTTATGGAGATTTGGAAACAATGTCAAAGGAAGTTAATTATGCAGATACATGGATGTATCAAAAGCAGGTATACGGTGTGGCTTCTACAGCAACTACTCAGGGTATTGTTTATAACAAGAAGGTATTTGAAGAGGCAGGCATCACAGAACTTCCTGGAACACCAGATGAATTTATCGATGCACTTAAGGCTATCAAGGAAAACACAGATGCAATTCCACTTTATACAAATTATGCAGCTGGTTGGACAATGGGTGCATGGGATGCATACTTCGGAATCAATGCAACAGGTGATAACACTTATGCAAATCAGAAGTTCTTACATACTAAGGATCCTTTTAAGGATTACGGTGATGGAACACATCCTTATGCAGTATATAAGATTTTATATGATGCAGTAGCAAATGGACTTACAGAAGAGGATTACACAACTACTGATTGGGAAGGCTGCAAGGGTATGATTAATAGCGGCAAAATCGGTTGCATGGTACTTGGCTCTTGGGCAGTTCCTCAGATGAAGGCAGCAGGAGAGAATGCAGATGACATTGGATACATGGCATTCCCAATTACTATTGATGGAAAGCAGTACGCATCAGCTGGTGCTGATTACAGTTACGGTATCAATGTAAATGCAACAGATGATGAGAAGCAGGCAGCTTTAGTATTTGTTAAGTGGCTTACAGAGGAATCAGGCTTCTCTTATAACGAGGATGGACTTCCAGTAGATGCTTCTACTACAGAAACAAAGCTTGCGTTTGATGGTGTTGAATTCCTTAAGGATGAGCCATCAGTTGAGGGAGAAGAGGATTTATTAAACGAGCTTAATGCAGAATCTGAGCTTAACGTAAACAACGGCGGTGATAAGAAGATTCAGGAAATCATTGAGCATGCATCAATAGGGGATATGAGCTTTGATGACATTATGGCTTCATGGAATGAGGCATGGTCAGAAGCTCAGGAAGCATGCGGCGTAGAAATTCAGTACTAATTTGAAAGATTAAGGCAGTATTAGGGAGGGCACAGGGTTATTTTAAGGCTCTCCCTATTTTAAGGAAATTAAAAAACTAGGAGGAATTATGTATGGCTACCAGGTTAGCAAACACAAAAAAATGGATGAAAAGTAGGAAAGGGCAGCAGGTTCTGATATGTGTTGCGTTCACAGTGATTCCTCTGTTTTTGCTTTTCTTATTCACTTACTTACCATTCGGTGAAATGGTTAAATTTAGTTTTTACAAAATGAAGTATTCTACTCCGGTAGATAAAAGAGTTTTTGTAGGATGGAAGAATTATATCGATGTATTTAATAGAAAAGATTGCTTTGGAGCATTAAAGCTGTCTGTTTACTACTGTATAGGTGCAATTATTCAGCTGGTGTTATCTCTTTATCTTGCAACGGTTCTAAGCTTCAAGGTAAAAGGAGAGAATCTTTTTAAGGGACTTATGTTTTTCCCATATCTAATCAGTGGTATCGCAATCGGTTTTATCTTTAAGTTTTTTTATACCAGAGGATTTGTATTCGACACACTTCTTCAGGGTATAGGTATTAGTTTAGACAGTCTTCCATACTGGCTGAAGGATCAGAAGGTTAACAACTGGTCTTTGGTGGCAACATCAGTTTGGCGTTACTTTGGACAGAACATGGTGCTTTTTGTAGGTGCCATTATGTCCGTAGATGCAGAGCTGTACGAAGCTGCTCAGTTAGATGGTGCAAATAGATTTCAACAGTTTAGGCATATTATTTTGCCAAGCATAAAAACAATTGTAACTCTTAATGTCATTCTTTCAATTACAGGTTCTTTATCAGCTTTCGAGCAACCATACGTTATCACAGATGGTGCCAACGGAACTGGAACATATTTTGTAGTTATGAATGAAATAGCTCACACCAGCCAGAAGGTTGGACTTGCAAGTGCTATGGCGGTTGTACTTCTTCTTATTATATTTGGATGCACAATTCTCCAGAAGCTGTTCTTTAAATATATCTTTAGAGATGCAGAAAGCGAAGAGGAATCTTACGAAGCTAAGAAGGCAAGATTGAAAGCAGAAAAGGCTGCCGCAAAGGCAAGAAAACAGGCAGAAAAAATAGCGAAAGCTGGAAATTAAGAGGTGCAATCATGAAAAGAAAACATTTAACAATACAAGCTACGATACTTCTCGTTCTTAAATACTTCTCCTTGATCTTCTTTGGTTTTGTTGCAGTAATACCAGTTGTGTCATGTGTAATTACTGCATTCAAAACCTCAGAAGAATATCAGTCAACAAATGTAATGACTTTACCAGAAAGTTGGCTGAATTTTGATAACTTTATCAAAGCTTACCAGGCAGCAAACATGGGCAGAGCTTTTATGAACTCTTTGATTGTTATGGTTTGTGTTCTTGTGGTTTCAATTATTGTGGGAACTCAGCTTGCTTATGTTTTAAATAGATTCAAGTTCCCAGGTAATACATTAATTAGAAATCTGTTCTTGTTTGCTTCATTGTTACCAGGTGTAGCCATGCAGGTCACTGTATACAATATAATGTCATCCCTCGGATTTATTAATCATTTGTATGGCTACATCATTATGATGTGTGGAACTGATGTTATTTCAATTTATATATTCATTCAGTTCATGGAAAACATTCCAGTATCACTTGATGAATCGGCAATTATTGATGGCGCAAGCTACTTTACCATTTACTGGAAGATTATGCTTCCACTGCTTAAGCCAGCTATAGTAACATCTTGCATCCTTAAGGGTGTAGGAGTTTACAACGAATACTATGCAGCAAACCTTTATCTTCAGGATAAGGATTTACATACAATCGCCACTTCTCTTTATACATTCGTTGGACCAATGGGAAGTCAGTACAACCTGATTTGTGCAGGCGTTATTATTTCGCTTTTGCCAGCTTTGATTGTGTTCATAATATTCCAGAAGCAGATTTACAGCGGAATTACAGCTGGAGCAGTAAAGGGTTAATGGTGGAAAAATGTTTGTAGAAGAATTTAAAAAAGAATTAGTTGAGGATATTGTCCCATTTTGGGAAGGGCTTAAGGATGATGAAAACGGCGGCTTTTATGGATATTTAAGCTACGACCTTAAGCTGGACAAGAAAGCAGAAAAGGGCTGCATTTTAAATAGTAGAATCACATGGTTTTTTGCAAATGCATATTTAAGACTAAAGGATGAAAAGCTTTTAGAATGTGCAAAGCATGGATATGAATTCATGAAAGAAAAATGCTTTGATAAAGATTTCGGTGGAGTATATTGGTCACTTGATTACAAGGGAAATCCACTGGATACAACAAAGCATACATACAATCAGGCCTTTGCTATATACGCACTTTGTGCTTATTTTGAGGCAAGTGGTGATAAGGAAGCTTTGGAAAAAGCCTATGAGCTGTTCTTTACAATAGAAGAAAAATGTACAGATGAGTATGGCTATCTTGAGGCATTCACATACGATTTTAAGCCAGAATCAAATGAAAAGCTTTCTGAAAATGGTGTTATGGCAGAAAAGACAATGAATACTCTTTTGCATGTGCTTGAAGCATACACGCAGCTGTACAGATTAACTAAGGATGAAAGAGTTAAAAAGTGTCTTGTAAGAATATTGGATATTCTTAAAGCGCATGTGTACAACCCAAGCTTAAAGCGACAGGAGGTTTTCTTTGATAAGACATACAATTCCATCATTGATCTTCATTCCTATGGCCATGATATAGAAACAGCCTGGCTAGTGGATAGAACATTAGAAGTACTAGATGAGGAGAGCCTTACTAAGGAGATTAGTCCTATAACAGTAGCTCTTGCCAATCAGACCTTAAATGTAGCCTTTGACGGAAATTCATTTGCTAATGAATGTGAAAATGGAATTGTTAATACTCACAGAGTGTGGTGGGTACAGGCAGAAGCGGTAGTGGGATTTATCAATGCTTGGCAAAAGACTGGGGAGGATAAGTTCCTTGAAGCCGCAAAAGCCCAGTGGAAGTTTATAAAGACCTATCTTGTTGATAAAAGAGAGGGTTCTGAATGGTACTGGGAAGTAGATGAATACGGCAGGCCATTTGAAGACAGACCAATTGTAGAACCATGGAAATGCCCATATCACAATGGACGTATGTGCTTTGAGATTATGGATAGATTAGAAAATTAATAGGAGAAATGAAATGTTGCACGAAAGATATTATGTTGAAAAAGAAAAGCAGGAAAAGCTTTTGAACAGGAAAAATGTGAAGTCTGATTTGTACAACGGTATATACGATAGATATGAGTATCCGGTACTTACAAGAGAGCATATTCCACTTACCTGGAGATATGATTTGAATCCAGAGACTAATCCATATTTTATGGAGCGTCTTGGAATTAATGCAGTAATGAATTCAGGTGCTATTTACTTAAATGGCAAATACTACTTAATCGCAAGAATAGAGGGAAATGACAGAAAATCATTCTTTGGTGTTGCAGAAAGCGACAACGGTATTGATGGATTTAAGTTTTGGGATTACCCAATTCTTCTTGATGATGTGTGTCCAGAGGAAACTAATGTATATGATATGCGTCTTACTAAGCATGAAGATGGTTATATCTACGGCGTATTCTGCTCAGAGAGCAAGGACACATCAGTGAATGATTTGTCAGCAGCTGTAGCCGCAGCTGGAATCGTTAGAACAAAGGATTTGAAGCACTGGGAGAGACTTGATAATCTTATCACTTTGCGTAGCCCACAGCAGAGAAATGTTGTACTTCATCCAGAATTTGTAGATGGCAAGTATGCATTCTATACACGTCCTATGGACGATTTCATTGATACAGGAAGCGGTAGCGGAATCGGCTTTGGCCTTTGCGATGATATTACACATGCTGTTATCGATGAAGAGAAGATGACAAGCATCAGAAAGTATCACACAATCACTGAGGCAAAGAACGGTGCAGGCGCTACTCCTATTAAGACAGATAAGTGCTGGCTGCATATTGCCCACGGTGTTAGAAACACAGCAGCAGGTCTTCGTTATGTAATCTATGCATTTGCTACAGATTTAAAGGATCCAAGCAAGGTAATTGCTGAGCCATCAGGTCTTCTTATTGGACCTAGAGGTGAAGAGAGAGTTGGAGATGTTTCTAATGTTGTTTTCACAAACGGCGCTATCGTAAATGAGAACAATGAGCTTTACATTTACTATGCATCTAGTGATACAAGAATGCATGTAGCAACAACAACTATTGATAAGATGCTTGATTACGTGTTCAATACACCAGCTGATCCAGGACGCTCAGTAGAGTGCGTTGCACAAAGATGTGAACTTATCAAAAAGAACTTAGAGTTTTTAAAGAATGAAGAATAAAGGAGAATAATTTTATGGGAAAGTACACAATGATTAGTCCAGAGGTTAAGAATGTTCCTTGGCAGGAGAAGCCAGAGGGCTTAGTAGGAGCACCAATCTGGAGATATGATGAGAACCCTATTATCGATAGAAATCCAATCGATGGTGTAGCGAGAATCTTTAACAGTGCTGTAATGCCATATGGTGATGAGTTCATCGGAGTATTCAGAGGCGAGCAGACAAACGGTATTCCTTATATCTATTTAGGACACAGCAAGGATGCTATCCACTGGGAGTTTGAACCAGAGAAGATTCCTTTTGAGGATGAGGATGGCAATCCATTCATGCCTCGCTATGCATACGATCCACGTCTTGTAAAGGTTGAGGATGCTTATTACATCATATGGTGCCAGGATTTTTATGGTGCATCAATCGGTGTAGCTAAGACTTGCGATTTCAAGAAGTTTGTACGTCTTGAAAATCCATTTATTCCTTTCAACAGAAATGCAGTTTTATTCCCAAGAAAGATTAATGGAAATTATGTAATGCTTTCTCGCCCATCAGATAGTGGTCATACTCCATTTGGAGATATCTTCCTTAGCGAGAGTCCAGATATGGTTTACTGGGGTAAGCACAGACACGTTATGGGTAAAGGCTCAGAATGGTGGGAGTCAGTGAAGATTGGTGGCGGTGCAGCTCCAATTGAGACTTCTGAAGGATGGTTACTTTTCTACCATGGTGTTTCAGGAACATGTAATGGATTTGTTTATTCAATCGGTGGAGCAATTCTTGATATTGACAATCCATCAATTGTTAAGTATCGTTGCGAGAATTTCTTACTTACACCAGAAAAGTGGTATGAGGAGCGTGGATTTGTACCTAATGTATGCTTCCCATGCGCTACTATTCATGATTCAGCTACAGGAAAGATTGCTCTTTATTACGGAGCAGCAGATAGCTATGTAGGTCTTGCATTTACAAATCTTGATGAAATCATCGATTACATCAAAGATCACAGTGTAGTAACAGAAGAAGACACAGAAATCGGAAGACGATAGGATTGTAGGAGGACAAATGTCGTGTTTATCAGTGCAAATAATGTAAATCTTGAGTACAGCGGAAGGATTGATTATGAGGATGATAAAGCGATATTTGTCTTTCCTTGTACTTACGTAAAAATTCGATTTAAAGGGAAAAATATTTGGGCCTACGTTGATAACAAAAACAATTATTGGGACAACTATGTAGGTGTAATTATAGATGGCAATCAGGAAAAGATTCTCCTTGAAAACGATAGTGCGTTAAAGCAACACTTAGAGCTAGCTGAAGGCCTGGATGAAACTAAAGAGCATGAGGTAATGCTTTTTAAAAGACAGGATAGCTGCCATGAGTTGGGGTTTTATGGTTTTGAATTAGATGATAATGCAAGTGTATTAGAAATCAATGATAAGCCAAGACTTAAGCTGGAGGTATATGGCGATAGCGTCTCTGCCGGCGAAGTTTCAGAAGCTATTGATTTTGTAGGAAAGCCAGACCCTGAGTGGCACAAGGGCGAGCTATCTAACAGCTATTATTCATATTCCTGGATACTAGCAAGAAAGCTTAATGCTAAGCTTCATGATATTGCACAGGGAGGTATAGCACTCCTTGATAACACAGGCTGGTTTAATGCGCCTGATTTCATCGGAATGGAATCTGTTTACGACAAGGTTAGATATAATCCAGCATTTGGCAGAACCACCTATTGGAATTTTGATAAATATACGCCTGATATTGTTATTGTAGCTATTGGTCAGAATGACAATCATCCAGAGGATTATATGGCCGAATTTTACCATAGTAAAAAATCCGAAAACTGGAGAGAACATTATCGTAAATTCGTAATGAAACTAATGGAAATATATCCTAAGGCTCATATTATTCTTTGCACAACGATTTTAGAGCATCACAAAAATTGGGATGATTCTATTGATGAGGTGTGTAAAAGCCTGGTAAATGATAGGGTGCATCATTTCTATTTTAGTAATAATGGAAAGGGCACGCCAGGTCATATTAGAAAGCCAGAGGCTGAAAAGATGGCGGATGAACTGGCTGCCTATATTAATGGCTTGATTTAAATGGTCGTTCTTAAGCTTTTAAGAGAGGATAAAGTAAATGAGAGAATACATTGATTACCAAAAGAGTATATGCAATAGAGGTAATCTTTATAGGATAAAGCAGGTGATGAAAAGAGCAGCGGCAGGCGAAGATATCACTGTAGGATTTATTGGTGGTTCTATTACTCAAGGCTCACTTGCAACAAATAGTACAAATTGCTATGCATATAAAACCTTTGAATGGTGGAAAGAGAATTTTAAGGATGCCAACTTTACATATATAAATGCAGGCATTGGAGGAACAACTTCTCACTTTGGTTCCGCCAGAGTGGAGGATGATTTACTTAAGTTTAATCCGGATTTTGTTATTGTAGAGTTTTCAGTTAACGATGATCCAAATGAGTTCTTTTTAGAAACCTATGAGGGACTTGTTAGACATATATATAATCACAAAAATAAGCCGGCATTGTTGCTTGTTAGTAATGTTTTTTATGACACTGGCGCTAATGCGCAGGGACAGCATTCTAAGGTGGCAAGAGCTTTAGAGCTTCCTCTTGTAAGTATGGAAAGCTCTATCTATCCCGCAGTAAGAGACGGAAAGATTAAAAATCGTGATATAACCCCAGATGATTTACATCCTAATGATTTAGGACATGAGCTGGTGGCATCTGTTATTCAGTACTTTTTAGATAGAACAATGCAGGAAATGTTAATAGGTGAGAAGCCTTCCTTTGAAGCAGATGTGCTTCCTGTTGCCATTACAAAGAACAGATATGAAGCTGCAAGACGCTACAATAATAAGAATACTGATGCAGCCTGGGATGGTTTTGAAGTAGATGATGAACCACAAGCTGGCATTACTGATTGCTTCAAAAATGGATGGAAAAGTAAGCAATCAGAAGCTTGCTTATCACTTGAGGTTACAGGTACTGAAATAGCAGTGCAATATCGTAAATACGTATCAGGTAAATCTCCTAAGGCTAAGATTTTAGTGGATGGAACTGAGGTTGCAATAATAGATGCAGCATTTGATGAAACCTGGGGAGATAAGCTGGAGCTTACCCCGGTTGCAAGTAATTTAAAAGCAAAAAATCATAAGGTTCAGATAGTTACTTGTGAAGAATCAAATTTAGATAATCCAATGTATATTGTTTCGATTATAACAGCAGGTTAAAGGTGAATAATATGTTTAGAGATGATTTTGTGTGGGGCGTTGCAAGCAGCGCCTATCAGGTGGAAGGAACAGACCCTAGTGATGGCAGAGGTGAAATGATTTGGGATGATTTCCTTGAAGAAGGTCATGGATACGATAATCAAACAGGTGCAGTTTCCTGCGATCACATGCATCGATATAAGGATGATTATGCTTTAATGAAAAACCTTGGAATTAAGGCATACAGATTTTCGCTAAACTGGTCAAGAATACTTCCAGATGGAATTGGTAAGGTAAATCAAAAGGCTATTGATATGTATAGAGATATGATTCTTACCATGAAGAAAAATGGAATTGAACCATATATCACAATGTTTCACTGGGAGTTTCCTAAAAAGCTATATCACAAGGGTGGTTGGCTAAATGATGAGGTGGCAGATTGGTTTGCGGAGTATGCCAAGGTTGTAGCAGAGAATTTCTCAGATATTTGTACTAACTTTATTACATTTAATGAACCTCAGTGTGTTGTTTTACTTGGTCACATGACAGGAGAACATGCTCCAGGAATTAAGGTTTCTATTAAGGATTCTTTTTTAATAGCTCACAACCTTTTAAAGGCTCATGGAAAAGGTGTAATTAATCTTCGCAAATATGCTAAGCAGGATATAAAAATCGGATTTGCCCCAACAGGCGGAGTGGCATATCCATATACAGATTCCAAGGAGGATATCGAAGCTGCTAAATCAGTTTACTTTGGATTTGAAAATCCAATTGAGAGATGGGCATGGAATGTGTCTTGGTTCTCTGACCCTGTATTCTTAGGTCATTACCCAAAGGAAGGTCTTGAAAAGTTCGCAAAATATCTGCCTGAAATAACTGAAGAGGATATGGAATTAATCCATCAACCTATAGATTTTATGGGACAAAACATCTATAACGGCTACTACATCAGGGCTGGCAAGGATGGAAAACCAGAGTATGTAGATAGACCACAGGGCAGTCCTGTTACTGCGGTTGATTGGCCTATTACTCCTAAGGCTTTCTATTACGGTATCAAATTTTTAACAGAACGCTACCCATATCCTCTTTATATCACAGAAAATGGAATGGCATGTCATGACAATATTGCTCCTGACGGAAGAGTGCATGACATCGACCGTATTACATTCTTGGATGAATACATTAGTGAAATGCAAAAGGCCTACAATGAAGGCGCTGATGTTAGAGGATATTTCTGTTGGACATTCCTTGATAATCTTGAGTGGGAAAAAGGCTTTAAGGAGCGCTTTGGACTTGTTTATGTAGATTATCATAATCAGCGCAGAATTGTTAAGGATTCAGCTTATTGGTACAAGAAGCTAATAGAGACAAATGGAGCATCTCTTTCTGTAAATGCTATCAATAAAGAAATAATTTTCCTTGATCCTGTTTGTACCCACAATATTTGGGGTGGAAGCAAGCTCCATGATGATTTTGGATACAGGGAAGAAGGAGATGACGTAGGAGAGTGCTGGGGCATTTCGGCACATCCTAACGGAGACGGACAAGGCAGATTTGGCGCATACGAAGGTGAAAAGCTGTCCGCTCTTTGGAATGAGCATCCAGAGGTGTTTGGAAATCTTTCAGTAGATAGATTCCCACTGCTTGTAAAGCTTATCGATGCCAAGGACGACCTTAGTATCCAGGTACATCCAGATGATAAATATGCCAAGGCTAATGAAAATGGCAGCTTTGGTAAGACCGAATGCTGGTATGTGCTTGATTGTCCTGAGGATGCTTCACTTGTTATTGGTCACAATGCTAAGACCAAGGAAGAGCTTGAGGATATGATTGAGAATAAAAGATGGAATGATTTGATTAGAGAAATTCCTGTAAAGAAGGGTGATTTTATCCAGATTGACCCAGGTACAGTACATGCTATTAAGGGCGGACTTCTCATTCTTGAGACTCAGCAGAATAGTGATATTACATATCGTGTATACGATTATGACAGACTATCTAATGGTAAGCCTAGAGAACTTCACATCAAGCAGAGTGAGGATGTTATTACAGTTCCTGCTAAGGACCCTAAGGAGTGCGTAATTCATACGGCAAACTCTATTACAAATGAGCTTGTGCCACTTTATAGCTGTCAGTTTTATAGTGTGTTCCATCTTAACCTGGATGGGGATATTTCATTTAGACAGAAGTATCCATTCTTAAATATGACAGTAACAGAAGGCAGTGGAATTATTAACGGACAGCCAATTAAGAAGGGCGATAACTTTATTATTCCTAACGATTTTGGAATGGTGGAGATTACAGGAAAATTAGAGGCAGTATTATCAACAGCAGACAAAGTAAAGGAAAATGTAAATGAACAAGGAATATTTAGAAGCTTACGAGAAGTGGTGTAAAAACGCCGTTGCAGATAAGGACGTAGTAGAAGAACTAAAAAATATGGAAGGTGACGAGGCTAAGATTGAGGATGCTTTCTATAGAAATCTTGCCTTTGGTACAGGTGGTCTTAGAGGTGTAATCGGTGCTGGTACAAATAGAATGAATATCTATACTGTTGCAAAGGCATCTCAGGGACTTGCTAACTATATCAGAGCAAACTTTCCAAAGGAGGAAAGAAAGATTGCAGTAAGCTACGATTCAAGAATCAAGGCAGATTTATTTGCAAGGGTTGCATCAGGTGTGTTTGCTGCAAATGGAATTAAGGTATGGATTTATACAGAGCTTATGCCAACACCATGCTTATCATACGCTGTACGTGCTCTTGGATGTGCTGCTGGTATTATGGTTACCGCATCTCACAATCCATCAAAATACAATGGATATAAGGTATATGGTGCAGATGGATGCCAGATTACAACAGAGGCAGCAGCTGCTATTTTAGAGGAAATTGAAAAGGTAGATATTTTTGAAGATGTTAGAAATGTTAGTTTTGAAAGTGCATTACAGGCTGGTGATGTTGCTTATATCACAGAAAACGTATATACGGATTTTGTTAATGAGGTTTTGGGACAGAGTTTAATTACAGCTGATGATGAAATCGATAAGAATGTAGCTATCGTATATTCGCCACTTAATGGCACAGGTCTTAAGCCTGTAACACGCACGCTCAAGGAAGCAGGCTACACAAATATTACACTTGTTGAAGAGCAGAAGAATCCTGATGGAAACTTCCCTACATGCCGATATCCAAACCCTGAGATTAAAGAAGCAATGTCTCTTGGTATGGAGTATGCCAAAAAGAATAATGCAGATCTTTTGCTTGCTACTGATCCAGACTGCGACAGAGTAGGTATAGCTGTTAAGAATGCAGATGGAGAATATGTTCTTTTATCTGGAAATCAGACAGGCTGCTTATTGTTAGATTACGTATGCTCTATGCGCGTAAAGAATGGAACAATGCCTAAGGATGCAGAGGTAGTAAAGACTATAGTTACTACAGATTTAGGACAGCAGATTGCTGAAAACTATGGCGTTAAGACAGTAAATGTTCTTACGGGATTTAAGTTTATCGGTGAGGAAATAGGCCGTCTTGAAAAGCAGGGTAAGGCAGATTCTTATATATTTGGTTTTGAAGAAAGCTATGGATATCTTAGCGGTTCTTATGTAAGAGACAAGGATGCTGTAGATGGTGCATTCCTTATCTGTGAAATGTTTGCTTATTACAAGACAAGAGGTATCAGCTTACTTGATAAGCTTGATGAGCTTTATAAAAAATATGGTTATTGCCTGAATACTCTTCATTCTTATGAGTTTGAAGGCTCAGCAGGTCTTGAGAAGATGCAAAACATTATGGCATCTATGAGAAAAGATATGCCAGAAATTGGAGGCGTTAAGGTGGTTAAGGTTAATGATTACCTAAAGGGTATCGATGGCCTTCCAAAGTCAGATGTTATCAAGTTTTACCTTGAAGGAAATGGCTCAGTAGTAGTACGCCCTTCAGGAACAGAGCCAAAGATGAAGGTGTATATATCTATTTCAGCGGAAGATGAGGCTACTGCTAAGGCAAAGGAATCAGACATCGTTTCATTTATGGAGCAGATGTTGAAATAAAATTTAATAGGAGGTTTTTACGTTGAAAAAAAGGGGGATAATGCAAAAGTCTGCGGCTTTGATGGCTTTTGTAATGGTAAGCTGCGCTTGCAATACTAATGGAGGCTTTACGTTAGTTGCAAACGCAGATGAAGGTGATGTTATCAAGGAATGGAACTTTGATGATGGCATCGGAGGATGGCAGAATGCTGGTTGGGATTACCAGTATTCTGGCGATACAGCTACAACCAGCTGGAATGAGGAAGCTAAAGCTTTGGCTGTAGCTGTAGATTTTAGTAATGAAGCAGATAATTCCTGGAGCCAGATAGGAGTGCAGGAGTGGGGTGAAGTTGATTTAGTAGGCGTATCAAAGACCACTTTTGATTTCTATTACAAGGATGAGGAAATGTCCTCAGGTGGATTTACTATAAAAGAGGTACTGCAGTATGAATCTGATGGTAGCTATCCATCTGCAGTGGAAGAATATGTAGATGTAGATTTAGAAAATGCCACACTTATAGAAGATGGAGATTTGGCGGGATATAAAAAGGCTCAAGTTACAGTAAGCTTTGATTCTATAGAAGAAGATATTTATAACACAGTTCTTTGTATAGTAGGAAAGAATACTACATACAAAGGCACTATTTATTTAGATAATATCAGGATGGTTGGTAAAGAAGAATCAGCTGATGATAAGAAAGAGGATATAAGCGTGGATTCTACAATCGAAGTAAAGGAAAATAATCTGGTTAATGTAGCTGATAATAGCTTTATGGCTGCTACAGGAAATAGTGCTATAATTCCATCTAATGTTAAGCTGGCGGATGCTAAGGCTAGTGATGCTGCTAAACAAATCTATTCATATCTATATGCTGTGGGAAATACTAATTCCTTAATCTACGGTCATCAGGATGATACCTGGCAGAAGGCAGGAAATAAGAATCTGTCTGAGTCAGATACAAAGGATGTAACTGGAAGCAATGCAGGTGTACTTGGTATAGATACACTTTCTCTTACTGGAAATGAATATAGCGCGTCGAGATACAACGCTGAGCTTGCTGAAACAGCAGGTCTTGAAAAGGTAGAAACAGGTAGCTGTATGGCAAAGGCTAATGTGGAAGCTGCAGCTAGGATGACAAATTATAATATCAAAAATGGAGCCATTGTAACACTGTCTGCCCACATGCCAAACTTTTCTGTAGTATCAGAAAGCAGTAGCTACAATCCTGAAACTGACCCAAGCTATGCCAAGTATGATTTCGCAGGCTATACACCTAACACCCTAACAGGTGATGTTGCAAATGAAATTCTTCCTGGAGGAATCTATAACGAGAAATACAATGCGTTCTTAGATATGATAGCAGATTATGCAAGTCAGGTTGATGGAGCTATTATCTTTAGACCTTTTCATGAATGCACTGGTAGCTGGTTTTGGTGGGGCGCTGCTTTTTGTGATGAGGAGCAGTACAAAAATATATTTAGGTATGCAGTTACCTATTTAAGGGAAGAAAAGAATATTCATAATATCATATATGCATACGGTCCAGGCAGCGAGGCTGCATCAGTAGAAGATTACAGCTTGCGTTATCCTGGAGATGAGTATGTTGATTTAGTTGGATTTGATATGTACGATTCAGATCCAAATACTGATGAGGAAGGCTATGATTTTATCACAAATTTCAAGCGTGAGCTTGGTATTGTAGAAAGTTTTGCCGCATCTCATGGAAAGCTTATAGCTGTAACTGAAACTGGTCTTGCCACATCAAATGCAGATAAAGGTGATAACCAGACTGTGCTTCATAAGACAGGAAACAATCAGAAAGACTGGTATTTGAAAATGCTTGATGCCACTGCTGATTCTAAGGCTTGCTACATGCTGCTTTGGGCAAACTTTGGCAAACGTGATGGCTATTACACACCTTATGTGGATAATGTTAATGAGGATGGAAGTCTTCATGGCCATGAAATGCTGGATAACTTTATTAAGTTTTATAATGATGAAAGAAGTATCTTTGCAAATGATCAAAGAGATGCCCTTGAATCTTTAAAAAATATTAATGTAGATGCAGATTCTGTTAAGGATACCTGGGGATATATTACATCTCCTGTTGCAGGAAAGAGAATCCTTAGCGAAACACAGTTTGAAGCCATTGTTGCTAAGAACGTAAAGAAAGCTACGTTTGAAGTAAATACTGGTGATGAGGTAATAACGCTTGATGGAGAAATAGATGGAAATTCCGTTAAGGCTACATGTGATGATAAAACACTTAAGAAAATTGGAAAGAGTGCTGATGGCAAGCTTACCTTAATTGTGGATGGTAAGCCGGTACAAACAATCAAGCTAATATTTAATATTGAGGAGCCTGCTGAGGACCCATACGAAATAGATGGCTTTGAAAACTATTATGGTGTAGATACCATGCTTACTGCAAAGTGGGCAACCAATAAGGCCTCTGGCTCTAGTATTACCCTTAGCCATACAAAAGAATTGGGCTATGACGGCACCTATGCTATGAAGTTTGATTACAAGGAAACATCAAACGGCTGGGCAGGAGCAACTATTTCCAAGGAAGTAGACTGGTCTGATTGTGATACTCTATCATTTGTTGTTGTACCTGATGGTAAGAATCAAAAAACTGTTGTACAGATTACAGCGAACAACACTGTATATGAAACATATCTTAATCTATATGATGACTATGCAAAGGATTTAGATAACACTCCACTTTTAGTTAAGATTCCTTTTGCTGATTTTTGTCAGAGGGATACTGCTGGAAATCCTAAGGGTGGACTGCTTACAGATAGAAGTGCAGTTACATCATTTGGCTTATGGGTTAATGCAATTAGTGACAGTCCATTTATTGATGAAGAGGGCTATGTTTCAGGTACACTTATCTACGATAAGATTACTGCTGAAAAGACAGGTATTGATAAGGCAATATTTGAACCAGTTGCTGAGGCAAGGGAAAACACTGAAAAGGCAATAGAACAACCTACAGCAAATAGTTCTTTGAATAATGAAACAAGAAATGTCTCATCTTCTAAAGCTACAAAGAAGGTGGAAAATATAAGTGATTCTGAGCAGGCTAAAAGTGTAGCTAGTATAACAAACGTACAAAAGATTAATCGAAAAAATAACAAGACTGATGCCGCTCATGAAGAAATGCAGGATATAGTGAATGGAACTTCAGCTAAATCGGCTACCTCAGATGATAATGAAGAAATAACTGAAAAGACTATTGATAAAACAGAAACAGCGGAAGCTACTGAGAAAAAGCTTGAGGATGAAAAAGTTCCAGCTTATGCAAAATCTAGTAATCATATTGTTGTTATTATAATAGGTGTTGCAATTGCTGTTTTAGCTTTAGGTGTTGCATATATTATTCGTTGGAAGAAAGCTTGATTATAGAGGATAGAGGTGTTTATGAAAAAATTATTTAATGGCGCTTTACTAATGATATTAATGGCTGTATCTTTGCTTTTTACAAAAGTGGATGTAAAGGCAGCTGGGGGATTTACTGTATCTGGTAATAGTATTATTGATGCAAATGGTAATGCATTTGTTATGAGAGGAATTAATATACCATATAACTGGTATACATCCTATGGACAAGCTATGATTCAGGGAGCTAAATCCACTGGAGCAAATACTGTTCGCATAGTTCTTGGAGATGGTAGGAAATATCAAAAAACTTCTGCATCAGAGCTAGAAAATATTATTAAATGGTGTAAAGATAACCAAATGATATGTATTTTAGAAGTACATGATGCAACAGGTAGTGATTCTTATGATGATTTGAATGCAGCGGTTGACTATTGGATTGAAAATAAGGATTTATTGAACAGTAATACTGATACGGTAATTGTAAACATTGCAAATGAATGGTATGGCTCATGGAATGGATGGGAATGGGCTAGAGGATATAATTCAGCTATTTCGAAAATAAGAAATAACGGAATTGATAATCTTTTGATGGTAGATTGTGCAGGCTGGGGACAATATCCAGATTCCATAAAAGATTATGGAAAATACGTTTTTTCGGCTGACCCACATAAAAATACTGTCTTTTCTATTCATATGTACGAATATGCAGGTGGATCACCTAACATAGTTAGAACCAATATTGATAATGCGCTTGCAACAGGTTCTCCTGTAGTAATTGGAGAATTCGCATCTAGGCATACTAATGGGGATGTTGCAGAGAATACTATCATGGAATATTGTCAGCAAAAAAATGTTGGTTATTTAGGCTGGTCTTGGTGGGGAAATAATGATGATATGAAATATCTTGATTTAGTATATGACTACAATGGCGGCAATTATTCTGAATGGGGAAATACATTGGTATATGATACAAACGGAATAAAGAACACATCAAAGATTTGTAGTGTATATACTGGCAACAATACTGACGATTACAATTCTAATAAAGGTAATGAATCAGCACCTTATGAGTCTATTTTCTGGGGATATTCAACAGCTTATTGCTGGGGCCAAGCTGCTTGCATTCCAACAAAGAGAGCAGGAGGTAATTTTGAGCCTGGCCATATTACACCTGGAGGACATTTTTATGTTGAATATTCAGGTGATAAAGATGAAATAGAATTAATTCTACAAAGTTTTAAAGGTGGAGCCCAGTGGGCTAAAGTAGCACCTAGTCAATCAGGTGTAGCAAATGGGCATTACTATTGTGAATATTCATACGAAAATTGTGTAAATGCATTTGGAACAAATGAGTTTGATAATTATCTGGATATGATAAATATAGGAGCTAAAAGTGGCTCGATACAGTTATATTCTGTTTGCTACACTTATTACTAATATTTATAAGGAAAAAATAACCAAGTTTTACGGTGCAAATTCGTCATTTTTTATTTTGTGTTCACATTTTCATCACAATTGAAAAAATATATAATAAATCTAGTTTAAATATATTGTAGTAGAAGGAGGAATGATTTATGGAACGCAAAAATGTTTTCAAGAGAGTGTTGACTCTTTTGATGGCGGTGGCGATGGTACTGTCGATTGGCTTTACTCCAAATTATGCTTATGCAGCTGAATACAAAGCTGATGTTAAGTCGATTGCCAATGTACCAAAGGATTTGAGTGGAAAGACTATTATTCTCCACACAAATGATGTGCACGGTGCATTAGAGGGATACGCTCAGGCCGCAGCACTTAAGTACGAATTTAAGGCAAGAGGTGCAGAGGTTATTTTAGCTGATGCAGGTGATTATAGCCAGGGTACACCTTATGTAAGCACTACTAAGGGTGGCGATGCTATTTCTATGATGAATTATGCAGGCTATGATATTGCAACACTTGGAAATCATGAGTTTGATTTCGGTTATGAGCAGCTTAAGAAGAATCTTTCTAGAGCTTGGTTCAAGACTGTTTGCGCAGATGTACTTGATAAGGATGGCAATCCTATTGTTGATCCTACTTATGAATACACATCAGCTTCTGGTGTTAAGATTGGCTTCTTTGGAATGGAGACTCCTGAGACTCAGACAAAGGTTAATCCAGCTCTTATCAAGGGAATTAAGTTCCTTTCTAAGACTGAGCTTTATCCATGTGCACAGCAGCAGATTAACAAGCTTAAGGCTGATGGCTGCGATGTAATCGTATGTATTGCTCATCTTGGTGTTGATGATGAGTCAGCTCCAGATGGACATCGCTCTGTAGATTTATATGCAAACACAACAGGTATCGATATTATCCTTGATGGTCATTCTCACACGGTAATGACAGAGGGATTAAATGGCGAGCCAGTTCAGTCTACTGGTACAAAGTTTGAAAACATCGGTATGGTAGTAATTGATAATGCTACTAAGAAGATTGAATCAAACTACCTTATCAAGGTTGATGATGGTATTGTAAAAGCTCCTATTGTTGAGGCTATTGCTAAGAATATCACAGACAGAGTAGATGCAGAATATGATGTAGTATTCGCCCAGTCTGATATTGAATTAAATGGTAAGAAGGATCCAGGCGTTAGAACAGAAGAGACAAACCTTGGTGATTTAATTACTGATGCACTTAAGTGGTCTGTACTTAAGGAAGGTGGTCTCAAGGTTAATGAAGACCATGTAATAGCTGTAACAAATGGTGGTGGCATCCGTGCTTCTATTAAAGCAGGTGGTGTTACAAAGAAGGATCTTAATACAGTGCTTCCATTTGGTAATACAATATCTGTAGTATACATAAGTGGTGCAGATCTGTTAGAGGCACTTGAAGCTAGCACATTCTCTACTCCAGCTGCAATAGGTGGCTTCCCACAGGTATCTGGTATTAAGTTCACTGTAGATACTACTAAGCCATTTGCTAAGGGAGAGGCTTATCCAGAATCTACATATTACAAGCCAGCAGCAATTAATCGTGTTACTATCGATAGCGTAAATGGTAAGCCATTTTCACTTACAGATAAGTATGCTGTTGTTACTAACAACTTCTGTGCAGCTGGTGGTGATACATATTTTGTATTTGGTAATGCATCTGAAAACTTCGACACAGGTATCGTAATGGATGAAGCTGTTATGGACTATGTTCAGACAAAGCTTGGTGGCAAGATTACTGCTAAGGATTATGGTACAGTTGATGGAAGTATTATAATTAAATAGTCAATGCATATAAAAGGCATCGCTTCTTAATTGGAGGCGGTGCCTTTTTCGTCTGCAATAGTAACTATATCTACATATATTTTTAAGAAAAACGTCACAATATTTGTGATGGTGTTTTATATAATATACAAGTAGCATCTTGGGTGATTTTCTAGGATAAAATATACAAGTAGTGGCTAAAAAAATTTACATTGGAGGAACTGAAGATGGAAGAACCAAAAAGTAAATCATTTAATTTGCACTCAATCTATGTGAAAATCCTGGCACTTGTTGTAATCAGTGTAATTGCATTCTTTGCACTAAACATTGTTTTTATCATTCCTAAAGCGAAGGCTACTATTCAAAAGGTAAATGAAAACAATATGCAGGATTTGGCTACCCTGTGCTCCGAGATAGTTGAGCAGGAAATCTTAGCTAGAGGAGCAGAAAATGTAGATTATGAAGTGTTAAAGCCGATTTTTGAAGGAAGAGGTTTAAATGGTATAGCTTCTAGTTATATTTATGTAACAGATGGAGATGGTATATTCCTTTATCATAAAAAGCCTGATAAAGTGGGAACACAGGCTACAAATGATAAGATAAATGCACTGCTTAAACAGATTCCTTCTGGCAGCTATACATCAGCAGAAATTTTTCATTATGTAGATGAAAATGGTGTAAAGAAATATGCAGCTTATCAGGTTATTGAATCCCAGGGATGGGTTTCAGTATGTGTTGCTGATGAAAGTGATATCATGGCTGAGATTAATCAAATCAGAAATCTTGGAATTATTTTTTCTTGTATAGTGGGAGCTGTTATCTTAGCAATTGGTATTATTGCAGGAAAGGGTATTACAAATCCAATTAAGATTATTACAAATGTTATTGTAAATGTTGGTAAGCTTGATTTTACAGCAAATGACGAGCTTGAGAAGATTGAGCATAAAAGAGATGAGACTGGCATGATGGCTCGTGCTGTGGATTCTATGGAACAAAGCTTACGTGATATTGTTGAGCGAATCGCCAGCACTTCCGTTGATCTTGAAAGCCATGCTCTTAGGCTCAAGGATATAACACAGGAAATCGATTCTGCAAATGCAGATAATTCTGCAACATCTCAGGAGCTTGCAGCTAGTATGCAAGAAACAAGTGCAACTACAGATGTAATCAGTGAAAGAACAGTACATATTAAGGAAAATGCTGATAGTATAGCTGAGGAAGCTAAGGCTGGAGCTGATAGCGCTGTAGAGACTAAAAAGAAAGCTAATGATGTATACAACGAAACAGTTGCAGCTAAAGAAAAGACTGAAAGAATGTATGAAGAGATTAACGCAGAAGGACAGGAAGCCCTTGAAAAATCAAAGGCTGTTGAGAAGGTTAACACTCTTGCTACAACAATTCAGGATATTGCAAGCCAGACAAATCTTCTTGCGCTCAATGCTTCTATTGAGGCAGCCAGAGCAGGAGAGGCCGGTAGAGGCTTTGCTGTAGTTGCTACAGAAATCGGTGGACTTGCAACCCAGTCTAGTGAGACAGTTGCAGATATTATGGGCATTGTTGCAGAGGTTCAAAACGCAGTTAATCTTATGAATGAATGCTTGACAAGAACACTTAATTATATAGAAACAGATGTTGCTAAGGATTACGATAGCTTCCTTGCAATGGCAGATAATTACAAGCTTGATGCAGAAAACTTCTCTGATGCAATGTCACAGATTTCTGAAAAGATTACAGATTTGCAGGAATCAACCACAGCTATTTCTGAATCGGTAGAACAGATTTCAAGAACAGTAGGTGAGGCAGCTGAGGCTGTTACAACCGTGGCAGAAAAAGCCACAGATGTGGCCAACTTATCAGATGGAGTTGTAAAGGTTGTTAGTGAAACAGAAGAGAATTCTGATGAACTAAGAAATATAAAGGATTCATTTAAAATCTAACTAAATAAGCTAAAGAAACGTTGTAGCAAGCTCTTTTTCCTTTTCTTAAAAGTAAATTTGAGCTTGCTATATTTTGTTAGTGGGTCAGCACCGGCTTCGATTTTTTCCATTAAAATACGCATCCAAACAACATCTTCATCCTTACCTTGAAAATCATCAAAGCTTACCTGGGCATTATCTAAGGACTCAAAACGAGCCTTGATTTTTTCAAAGCGCGCTATTGAAGGCATCCACTCTGGAAGAACATCCTTCACCTCATAGATTGCCTCTTTCATTCGCTTTATATATTCCGTTACTCCGTTTTCATCTACATTTAGATAATCTGCTAGATAATCATCAAAGAAACAATATTCATCATAAAAGTTTTCATTTGTGATTCGGTTTTTATGCATATATATACCACCTTTTAGTAAGCCTTATGCTAATGCATTATCTGCGTTTTTCCGGGTGCGCCTCGTAGAATGCATTTTTATCCTCATACATGTTTTCATCAGCATAGCGCATAGCAAGCCTTAAATCTCCAGATGTATCATCATGGAAATGCCCAATAGCAAAGTTTAGCCAATCTGGGTCACAGGCTTTCTTTCTTACTGTAGATAGCTTATCTAAGAATTCATCTTCAGTATCATTTAAAGAAATAACTACGAATTCATCGCCGCCAGCTCTATAGATTTTGTCATCAGGAAAAACTTCCTTAAGAGTATTTGCGGCGTCTTTTAGCAAATCATCTCCGGAATTGTGTCCGCCATTATCGTTAATGCTTTTTAGTCCGTTTAAATCAAAGAATGCAACGGAAAATGGCTTTGGCTCCAGCTTAAGCTTTAACGCCAGCTCATCTACGTTAACATTCATGCTGTTTCGATTAAATACACCAGTAAGCATATCTACATTACTAAGGTATTCCAGCTTTTCCATAAATGTATGGTTTGCAACCTCTGCTGTAAGGAAGAAGGATAGTAGTTCTACAATCTCCTTTATGCGTTCCATGTTTTCACCATCAAAATCGGTAATATAAAGATATCCGATTATAACTCCATGATGAATGAATGGAGAAAGACACAGATTAGTTACATGCTCATCTTTCATGGTCTTTACCCATTCAGGAGCTAAGGTTTCGTAGTAGTCCATGTCATGCTCATCTTTAATGATGATATTATTGGTTTCAGCTACCAGTGATTCCCAGCTTGCAATTATTTCGTAAGGGAATGTATTAAAGTATTCCTTTATTGAGTGCTTGTTATCCTTAACAGATTCGCTTATTACCTCAATAGACCTTTGCTCTGAATCGATTGTAAGAATACAGGCATTAATAGAATTAGTGTATTCTCTCAAATCATTTATAACAATATCCATGCTTGAATGGAATGCGTTTTCATTTCTAAGTTCAAGGCAGGCTTTGATAACGAAGCTTGAAACATCTGGGGAAACAGAGCCAAAGTTACCAGTATCCATTTCCTTGTTAAGTCTGTACATGAACAGACAGTAAGCTATGTTTGGCTCATGCTCACATTCTATAGGTAGCAAAAAATCTTCAGTCCAGTAGCCATACATTTTTGAGGTATCTACATAGGTATGAATTGGAATTTTGTGCCATGCGGCCTGAAAGCATATCTCTTCAAATTTTGGTTCCTTAGGAATCTGAAGAGTATAAGATTGCCCTTCAACCAGTTCATCTAAATCCTCAAATGAAATATCATTACGCTTTTTGGTTTTAATAAATAAATCATAGAAGCTATGCTTAAATGTATCATTTATGGCATAGAACAAAATATCGCCACAACTACCATCAGGATTTTTCTCTACGGAAAAGATGGTACCTGGTAAAGGATAGCAGTTTACAGTTTGTTTTAACAATGTGTATAAATTTTTATTCATATTGTCCTCACTAAACATAAAATTACTTAATATATTGTAAGAAAAAATTGTGCCTTCTTTGTGAAAAAACATCTAAAAAGAAATGTGCAGCAAAACTAATTTATTTAATTTCCTTGTTTATTTTTGGTATGAGCATAAGTATAATAAACCTAGATTTTTAATGGGTGATAACACCTAAAAGGAGAATGTGATGACTGAAAGGCTGAAAAAGCAGTTAGACTTTGCTTTGGAAATCGACAAGGAAAAAAATATATTTAGACAAACCCATTTGTCAAATCACGGTAGAAATGAAAATGATGCTGAACACGCCTGGCATATGGCAATTATGGCATACCTTCTCAGGGAGTATTCAAATGAGCCTGTTGATATAGGAAAGGTAATGCTTATGTGCCTTATTCACGATATTGTGGAAATAGAAGCAGGTGATACATATGCTTATGATGAAGAGGGCAAGAAAACACAGGCTCTCAGGGAAAAGCAGGCTAAGGAGCATTTGTTTGGAATGTTACCTAATGATCAGGCAAGTGAGCTTATGGCACTTTTTGAAGAGTTTGAATCCTACGAGACTGCTGAGTCAAAGTTTGCCCATTCCATGGATAATCTGCAGCCTCTTATGCTTAACAACAGTAATGGAGGCAGCGACTGGAGAGAGCATGGGGTATCTGCTGCACAGGTACATGGCAGACAGGACAAAACAGCCCTTGGTTCTAAGGAGCTATTTAAGGTAGTTGATGCCATAATAGATGCCAATGTTAAGGCTGGAAATATCAAAGATGAGTAGATTTTTGGTTTTCTTCAGAAGACGGGAATTTTTAAATACCAAGAATTTTTTGGAGGATAGATGAAAGCACTAATAGCAATGAGTGGCGGTGTGGATAGTAGTGTAGCCGCTTTATTAATGAAGGAAAAGGGATATGAATGCATAGGCTGTACAATGAAGCTTTATGCCAATGAGGACATAGGAATGTGTAATTCCCATACCTGCTGTTCCTTAGATGATGTGGAGGATGCAAAATCAGTTGCAAGGCGTCTTGATATGCCCCATCATACCTTTAACTTTCAGGAGAAATTTAGAGAGACAGTTATTGATAATTTCATAGATTGTTACGAACATGGAATGACACCAAATCCATGTATTGAATGTAATAAGCACATGAAGTTCAACGAGCTTTATCGCAGAGCCCAGGTGCTTGGCTGTGACAAAATCGTTACAGGTCATTATGTAAGGATTAGAAAGACTGATACGGGCTATCAGCTGCTTAAGGGATTAGATAGCAACAAGGATCAAAGCTATGTGCTTTACAATATGACCCAGGAGGAGCTTGCACATACAGAGTTTCCTTTGGGAGAGCTTTCTAAGGACGAAGTAAGGCGTATTGCAGAAAGCCACGATTTTATCAACGCAAATAAGCCTGATAGTCAGGATATATGCTTTGTTCCTGACGGGGATTATGTATCTGCCTTAAAGAGATTTTCAGGCAAGGAATACGAACCAGGTGATTTTGTTGATATGAATGGCAATGTGCTAGGACAGCACAAGGGGATCGTTGGATATACCATAGGACAAAGAAAGGGACTGGGTATATCGGCAGCTTATCCTCTTTATGTAGTAAATCTTGATGTAGAGGCTAACAAGGTAATCCTTGGCAAGAATGAGGATTTGTTCTCTAAAGAGGTGCTTGTTAAGAACATTAACTGGATTGACCCGGATGATGATAGAAAAGAATTTGATTGTAGTGCAAAGGTGCGCTACAGAATGGCAGATCAGCCATGCCATGTAATAAGGCTTGATGAAACAAGTGCACGTATTGTATTTGATGAGGGGCAGCGTGCAATTACACCAGGTCAGGCAGCGGTATTTTATGATGGTGATGTAGTACTTGGCGGAGGTACGATAGTAAGGGAGTAACTGGAAACTTGTAATTTGATGGCATTTGGATGAGCAAGTGATTTAACTTGCATAAAAGGAGAATAAATGACTAGAACAGAATTTAGACAGTTAATTGAGAAACGAATCGTTTTTATTGATGGTGCAACAGGTACAGAGCTTCAAAAGAAGGGAATGCCTGCTGGTGTGTGTCCTGAAAAATGGATTATAGATAATCCTGATGCCATTAAAGAATTACAGGCAGCTTATTATGCTGCTGGAAGCGATATTGTTCTTGCACCTACATTTACTGCCTCTAGAATAAAGCTTGCAGAATATGGCTTGGAGGATAATCTGGTGGAAATGAACAGGCAGTTGGTTCGCCTTACCAGAAGTGTAGCTGGCGATAAGGGGCTTGTTGCTGCTGATATATCTATGACCGGTAAGCAGCTCTTTCCTCTTGGGGATTTGATGTTTGAAGACCTTGTAGATTGCTACAAGGAGCAGGTGGCTGCAATTCTTGAAGAGGGTGTGGATTTATTTGTAGTAGAGACTATGATGAGCCTTCAGGAGTGCCGCGCCGCTGTTCTAGCTATTAAAGAAAGCTGTGATTTACCTATTATTGTGTCCCTTACATTTAATCCTGATGGAAAGACATTATATGGAACAGCTCCTGATACAGCCATGATTGTGCTTGAATCTATGGGAGTAGATTGTGTAGGAATGAACTGCAGTACAGGGCCAGAGGCTATGCTTCCTCTTGTTAAGGAAATGTCAGCAGTTGCTAATATTCCTATTATTGTAAAGCCTAATGCAGGATTGCCAGAGCTTGAGGATGGCAAAACTGTATACAAAATGGGACCTAAGGAATTTACAGATGCCTGTGTTAAGCTATATGAGGCAGGAGCTTCACTTTTTGGTGGATGCTGTGGCTCAACTCCAGAGCATATTAAGGAGCTTGTTTCAAGGCTTAAGGATATGCCACAGCATAGCATTAAGAACGAGCCCCTTAGGGTAGTAACCTCTGAAAGAAAGAATACCTGGATTGATTTAGATGGTCCATTTATGGTTATCGGCGAGAGAATCAATCCTACTGGAAAGAAGAAGTTCCAGGAGACTCTACGCAATGGTTCTCTTTCTATGGTAGTGGATTTTGCCAGAGAGCAGGAAGAAAAGGGCGCTAACATCTTAGATGTAAATATGGGCATGAACGGCATCGATGAAAAGCAGATGATGCTTGATAGTATTTACGAGGTTACATCTGCAGTGGATTTGCCTCTTTGTCTTGATACCAGTCATGTGGATGTTATGGAGGCAGCTCTTCGTATTTATCCTGGTAGAGCACTTATTAATTCTATTTCTGCAGAAGAACCTAAAATGCAGGATATGCTTAAGCTTGCCAAGAAATACGGTGCTATGTTTATAACACTTCCACTTTCAGGTGCAGGCTTACCTAAGGATATTAATGAAAAGAAGCAGCACATTAATACTGTATTAACTGCGGCTGAGAGTATAGGACTTCGCAAGGAGGATGCCATTGTTGATGTGCTGGTGCAGACCGTTGGGGCAGAAGGTACAGCGGGCTTACAGTGCTTTGAGACAATAGAATACTGCAAGAATGAACTAAGGCTTCCTACTGTATGTGGCTTATCTAACATATCATTTGGTATGCCAAATCGTCCTTTTGTAAATACCACATATCTTACTATCGCAGTTAGCAAGGGACTTACCATGGCTATTGCAAATCCTAGTCAGCAGATGCTTATGTATTGTGCTGCAGCGGCAGATACACTTATGAATAAGCCAGGTGCTTTGGAAAAATATGCATCGCTTCCTGTAGTGGAGCAGGCTGTAGGCACTGCTACAAATAAGGCTGGCACTAAGGAAACAGGTGGGGATTCTGCCGTTGAATTAAGCCCGGTAGCAGAGTGTGTTGTAAAGGGAAAGAAGGAGCAGATAGTTACAGAGATTCAAAGCTTACTTGATGGTGGTGTTGACCCTCAGGTGATTATAGAGGAGCATCTTATTAAGGGTATCAATGTGGTAGGCGATTTGTACGACAAGAAAAAGTATTTCCTACCTCAGCTTATAGCAGGTGCTAATGCCATGGAAATTGGTATGAAGCACATTGAACCACTGCTTGCATCAGAGGATAGTGAATCAAAAGGCACCATTGTTATTGCCACAGTTGAAGGGGATATTCATGATATAGGAAAGAACCTAGTGGCATTGATGCTAAAAAACTATGGCTACAATGTTATAGATTTAGGCAAGGATGTTCCAGCATCAGTTATTATTGACAAGGCTGTTGAGGTAGATGCGGATATTATTGGCTTGTCAGCGCTTATGACCACCACAATGATGCGAATGGATGATGTGGTAAAGCTTGCCAAAGAAAAGGGGTGTAGGGCTCAGATTATAATTGGTGGAGCTTGCATTAATGAATCATTTAAGGATGAAATAAATGCTGATGGATATTCAGCGGATGCGGCAGATTGCGTAAAGCTTGTTGCCAATCTTATGAAGACTTTTGGGTAGGTGAATATGGAAGAAAAGAAGCACAAAAGAAGGGTTCATTACTCTGGAAAATATCCCAAGAAATTCGAGGAAAAATACAAGGAACACAATCCTGAAAAGTATGCAGATACCATAGAGCATGTTATTGCCAAGGGCTCTACACCTGCAGGTATGCATATTTCTATTATGGTACAGGAAATCCTTGATTTCTTACAGATTAAGCCTGGACAGCAGGGCTTAGATTGTACTCTTGGCTATGGTGGACATACTAGAAAAATGTTGGAGCAGCTTAATGGCCAGGGGCTTATATATGGCCTTGATGTGGATCCAATTGAATCGGCTAAGACTGTTGAAAGGCTTAGAGGCTTTGGCTTTGGTGAAGACAATTTTCAGTTTAGACTTATAAATTTTGCTAATATTGATAAAGTGGCTGAGGAGGCAGGCAAGTTTGATTTTGTCTTGGCAGACCTTGGTGTATCTTCTATGCAGATAGATAATCCTGAGCGTGGATTTTCCTATAAGATAGATGGACCCCTTGATTTACGTCTTGATCCAAACCACGGAGAAAGTGCAGCCCAGCGTCTTCATGGCATTACTGAAGAAGAGTTTGTAGGAATGATGATTGAAAACTCCGATGAGCCATACGCCAAAGAAATCGCTCACAAGGTATTTACTCTAATGTCCAAGGGAAATCCTATGGATACAACCACAGCTTTACGTGAAGCTATTTCGGAGGCTTTGTGGAAGGTGCCAAAGGAAGAGAAGGAACAGGCAATTAAAAAATCCTGTGCTAGAGTTTTCCAGGCACTTCGTATAGACGTTAACAGTGAATTTGAAGTGCTTTATTCATTTTTAGAAAAGCTTCCTGGAATTCTTAATCCAGGCGGCAGAGTAGCAATACTTACATTCCATTCAGGAGAGGATAGATTAGTAAAAAAATCATTTAAGGAATTGGCAAAGCTTGGGGTATATTCTGAAGTATCAACTGATGTTATAAGACCATCCGCAGAAGAATGCAGAATAAATCCTAGAAGTAAATCTACAAAAATGCGCTGGGCAATTAAGGCGTAAAATAAAAATGGGGGAATAAAATGAACAAAATATTTGTTAATCAAGTTGGGTTTATGCCTGACTCAAAGAAGAAGGCTGTGCTTAATTTTAAAGCCGAAGAATTTCAGGTGATTGATGGAAATGGAAACACTGTGTTTAAAGGTGAGGTAAGCCACTTTGGTACAGATGAAATTTCAGGGGAGGACACTTATGTAGCAGATTTTACACAGTTTACAAATCAGGGCGCATATAAGATTGTTGCAAATGATGTTTCTAGTGCCTCATTTTTTGTAGGAGATAATGCATTTGATAAGCTTATGAAGGATGTTTGCAAATGCTTTTATTATCTTCGCTGTGGACATGGAATGGATAAAAAGTACGTTGGTAAATATGTCCATGAGCCATGTCATCTTGCAAAGGCAACTGTTTATGGTGAGGATGTTTTCCCTGTAGATGTTTGTGGTGGCTGGCATGATGCAGGGGATTATGGTAGATATTCTACTGCAGGCGCGGTTGCAGTAGCACATTTACTTTATGCAGTTAGATTTTTTCCAAAGCTTCTTGATATAGAATTTGATATTCCAAAGGTTAGCTGTGAAAAAGGAGTTTTACCCGATATTTTAGCTGAAGTGAAGGTGGAACTGGATTTTCTTATGAAGATGCAAAGAGAGGATGGCAGTGTATGGCACAAGGTAACTACATTTAGCCATGCACCATTTGTCATGCCTGAGGATGACAAGGAGGAGCTGTTCCTGTTTAATGTATCATCTCTTGCAACAGCAGATATTGCAGCTGTATTTGCTTTGGCCTATACCGTTTATAGGTTGGTGGACAAGGATTATGCTGATACACTTCTTAATAGGTCTTTGAAGGCATATAAATGGCTGGAAGATCACAGTGAAGCAGTGTTATTTAAAAATGCTGATGGGTCTAACACCGGGGAATATCCAGAAAATGAGGATTACTCCAACAGATTTTGGGCAGCAGCTTCTTTGTATGAAGCAACAGGCGAAAAGAAGTATTATGAGGATGCATTAAGGCAAAAGCCTTTCATAGAAGAATATGATAAGAGTGATGCATTTAAGGAATATACAGGAAATATATTTACCTGCCTTGGATGGGCAGATGTTGCGGGCTTAGGTGTTCTATCCCTTATCCTACAGGATGACGAAAGTGCACTTTACAGCTTTGCGAAGGCTTCAATGATTGAGGAAGCTAATAGGCTTGTAAAAAATGCTGCATTAAATGGATTTGGGCTATGCATGAAAAAGGAAAACTTCATCTGGGGCAGCAATATGGAATTGCTAAAGTACTTAATGGTGCTTACTGTGGCAAATATATTAGAGCCAAATGATAAATTCGTAAATACGATAGCCTCAGGAATTGATTATCTGCTAGGCTGCAATTCCATGGATGTAAGCTATGTTACAGGAAATGGTGAAAAGGCATTTAAAAATCCTCACCTTCGTCCAACCTTTGCAGCTAAATTAGATGCATGGCCAGGCCTAGTATCTGGCGGCCCTAACACAGGTTTACAGGATGAGAGAGCTAAGGAGCTTCCACAGGATACACCACCTATGAAATGCTATATTGATCATGTGGATTGCTACTCATTAAATGAAATTACTATCTATTGGAATTCGCCACTTGTGTTTGTATTGGCAGGTCTTTTAAGTTAGTAGAAATATAGCTTAGCCGTAGTAATTAGCTTGGAAATTAGAATGAAGCTAAATGCTGCGGCTAAGTGAAAATTCAGCAAATTACACAAGATAAAAAAAGTATTGCGAAAATTAAATTATGTGTTGACATTATTTAAATCCAATGCTATATTATACGAGTCGCTTGAAGCGATACACAAATCGCGAAAAGCTCTGGGATCTTAGCTCAGCTGGGAGAGCATCTGCCTTACAAGCAGAGGGTCACAGGTTCGAGCCCTGTAGGTCCCATT
>SVER01000023.1 GCA_015057315.1 Pseudobutyrivibrio ruminis
GATATAGTCACCGCCGCTATATTCAAAACATTTCTGTTTTAAAACATTTTTATTGACTTTCTTTAATAGTTAGTCTCATTTTTTTCATTTCTTTTCTCCCTTTCTCTCCCCTTAGTTTTATTCATAACTCTCCTAGTGCCAATTATACCATAACGTTATTAGTATGTGGTTCTATATAAAATATTTTTCAAAAAAAGAGCTTCCAGTAGTTGGAAGCTCCATAACATATAATTGATCCAGGAATAGAACACCTCATCCGCCCCTTCGGGGCACCTTCTCCTCAAGGAGAAGGCTCTAGTCTAAGTATTCAATTCCTATCATGGTAAGGCCGTGAGCTGGGGCTGTTGGGCCGGCAAGCTCGCGGTTGCGACCACGTAAAATTTCAAGCATGTACATTGGTTCCATTTCACCGGCACCTACTTTGATAAGAGTACCTGCAATGATTCGAACCATGTTGTAAAGGAAGCCATCTCCTGTAAGGCGGATGTGTATTACATCATCTTCCTTGTATACCTTAGCAGTGTAGATGGTACGAACACGGGATTTTACCTGTGCCTTTACAGATGAGAAGGATGTGAAATCATGTTGTCCGATTAAATAAGCTGCTGCTTCATTCATCTTATCTACATCTAAGTCGTAATAGTAATGGAATGTATCCTTGCGCTTGGTTGGGTCTGGCATCTTGCGGTTTAAAATCTTGTATTCGTATGTCTTGCGGCAAGCTGCATATCTAGGATGGAAATCATCCTCCACCTGGCAGGAATACTGAACCACAATATCATCAGGCAGGCGCTGATTAAGAGCGAAGCTGATTTTATCGGCTGGCATTCTTGAATTAGTATCAAAAACTGCTACATTACCAAGTGAATGCACGCCTGCATCTGTACGGCTTGCGCCCATAATAGATATAGGCTCCTGCAAAAGATCTGTAAGAGCCTCGTTTAATTTCTGTTCTATTGTTACTCCGTTTGGCTGAATCTGCCAGCCGCTATAGTTTGACCCATCGTAGGCCACTACTATCATTACTCTCATATTATAAAACTACCTTTACTGCATAAAAAATGATTATGTATGCTACTATACAAATGTACGCCCTTTGGTCAAGTGAGCTGTATTTAAGTGGGCGCATTTTAGTTCTGCCTTCACCACCATTATAGCATCTTGCTTCCATTGCATATGACAAATCGTTGGCACGTCTGAAGGCTGATACGAAAAGTGGAACAAGAAGTGGAACCATGTTTTTAGCCTTTTTGATAAGACCGCCAGATTCAAAATCAGCACCGCGTGCCATCTGGGCCTTCATGATTTTATCTGTCTCCTCGATAAGGATTGGGATAAATCTAAGGGCAATAGACATCATCATTGAAATCTCATGCACTGGAACATTAAACTTCTTAAGAAAACCTAAGGATTTCTCCAATCCGTCTGTAAGCTGATTTGGTGTAGTGGTAAGTGTCATTAATGATGTACCGATGATAAGAAGAATCATGCGGCTAGTCATAAGCACTGCGTTCTTAAGTCCCACATCACTGATTGTTAAAAAACCAAATGAAAAGATGGTGATACCAGGTGTCAAAAACAAATTGAACAAGCCTGCAATTATCAATAAAACCACAATGGACCTAAGACCCTTAACCATAAATGAAAATGGCACATGGCTCATTTTTATAATTCCAAAAAGTGTAACTAAAACTAATGCAAATAAAACAACATTATCCACAGAAAACAAAGTGATAATGAAAACTAATGTGGAAAACAGCTTCACTCTAGGGTCCAATGAGTGGAGAATAGACTTTGCTGGATAATATTGTCCTAATGTTATTTCTCTAAGCATATTTATAAATTCCTTTTTAAGTCAAATCCAAAACTGGTATCTGCTATTAATTCAACGCCTTTAAAATAGAATCTCTGGCCTCTGTAACTGTAGTTGCTGTTGCATCTACATCAAAGCCTGCATCTATTAAATCGTTCATTACGTATGTAACCTGAGGAGCTGCAAGTCCCATTTTCTCAAGCTCCTTGTAGTGAGCGAAAACTTCCTTTGGTGTACCATCAAATGCAGGATGTCCAGCATCCATAACGATGATTCTATCAACGTAGTTAGCAACATCCTCCATTGAATGTGATACAAGGATAACTGTATCGCCGCGTTTTTCGTGCATGTCCTTGATAAGGCCTAAGATATCATCACGTCCCTTAGGGTCAAGACCTGCTGTTGGCTCATCTAGAATAAGAACTGCTGGCTTCATGGCGATAACACCGGCAATAGCTGCACGACGCTTCTGTCCACCTGAAAGCTCAAATGGTGATGCCAGATATAATTCCTCAGGAAGCTTAACCAAGGTAAGTGCTTCGTAAGCACGCTTTATCTGTTCCTTTTCATCCAAGCCCTGATTCTTAGGACCGAACTGAACATCCTTGAATACTGTAGTTTCAAAAAGCTGATGCTCAGGGTACTGGAATACCATCCCAACCTGAGTACGCAAATCCTTTATATCAAATTCCTTATCGTAGATATCCTGTCCACGATAATAGATATGGCCGTCTGTAGCTTTGATAAGTCCGTTCAAATGCTGAACAAGTGTAGACTTACCACTACCTGTGTGGCCAATAACACCGATGAACTCGCCCTCTTTTATTGAAAGGCTAACATCGTCTAAGGCTGTAACCTCGTAGGCTGTTCCTGGTGAATACTTATATGATACATGGTCAAGAATAAGTACGTTGTCCCCAAATGATTTTTTATCTTCTGGCTGTGATGCAACTGGTGTCTGACCTGCTGCTAGCTTGCGTAAGTTTAATTTAGTAAGAGCCTCTAACAATTCCTTTCTAGTAAGGATACATTCAGGAATCTGAAGGCCTGATTTTCTAAGCTGATGTGCTAACAGTGTAACCTGTGGCACATCAAGGCTGTGCTCCTTTAAAAGCTCAACATCCTTGAAAATCTCTCTTGGGGTGCCTTCCATGAAGACTTTGCCCTTTTCCATTACAAATACGTAATCGGAATCAACAACCTCTTCCATGTAATGTGTAATGAGAATAACTGTAATTCCCTTTTCACGGTTAAGAGTGTGAACTGCTCTAAGCACGTCTGCTCTTCCATCTGGGTCAAGCATGGCTGTTGGCTCGTCCAAAATAATGCACTTTGGCTCCATAGCCATAACGCCTGCAATTGCCACACGCTGCTTTTGTCCACCTGACAGCTTGTTAGGTGAATGACTTCTGTATTTTTGCATTCCCACCATCTTTAGAGATTTGTCCACACGAACAAGAATCTCTTCTGTTGGAACACCGATATTTTCCGGGCCAAAAGCCACATCCTCATCAACAACAGATGCAATTATTTGGTTGTCTGGATTCTGGAAAACCATGCCTGCTGTTTGACGCACTGCAAATGTATACTCATCGTCAGATGTATTCATTTCATCAACCCAGATGGTGCCCTCTGATGGAGTAAGAAGTGCATTGATGTGCTTGGCGAATGTAGACTTGCCAGAGCCATTATGTCCTAAGATAGAAATAAACTGACCTGGCTCTACATTAAGATTAACGTGATCAAGGGCGACCTGAATGCTTTCAACATTGCCCTCTTCATCACGTCTTATATATTCATGTACTAAATCTTTAGATCTGATAATTGACATTGGTACCCACTATTCCTTCCAGTTGAGTCTATGTAAATTACCCTCAGTCTCCAAACCGAGGAAATCGTTTTGTCTCAGGGCTTCGTACAAAACTACTGCCACTGAATTTGATAAATTAAGGGATCTGATATCATGTCCCATTGGAATACGAACGCAATTCTCCTCATTGTCAACAAGGATTTCTTCAGGGATTCCTGCTGATTCCTTGCCAAACATTATGTAGCAGTCTGGTTCGTAATGAACATCTGTATGTTTTCTTTTTGCTTTTGTGGTAGCCATATATACCTTGGCATCTGGGTTCTTTGCCTTGAAGTCTTCCCAGTCATCATAGCGGAAAACCTCTAGCTTATCCCAGTAATCCATACCTGCGCGCTTCACTGTCTTATCTGTAAGCACAAAGCCAAGCGGCTCGATCAGATGAAGACGAGTACCCGTTGCGCAACAGGTTCGCCCAATATTCCCCGTATTTGCAGGAATCTCAGGCTCATGTAATACAATATTTAACATTTTAAAACCTCTAGTCCGTGTTCAGAATGCTTCGCCTGTTACAGTAACAAGCATTATGATTTCTCCGCTCGGCAACACGCCTCCCTTGAGAAATATAATAGCTTGTTACTTACATGCTTGCATTCTGTTCTTTACGTAGCTCTTCGATAAATTCTTCAATGCGGTCCATGGCGCGCTTTAGGCTTTCAAGGGAATATGCGTAGGATATACGTACATTACCTTCGCCACTTTCGCCAAAGGCTGTGCCTGGAACCACTGCAACCTCTTTCTCACGAAGGAGGCGTGTACAAAATTCTTCGGAAGACATTCCAAATTCTGCAATTGATGGAAAAATGTAGAATGCACCGTATGGTTCGAAGCATTTGATTCCCATTTTCTTAAAGCGATTGAGAAGATAACGACGACGGTCATTATATTCCTCTCGCATATGAGCAACATCCTCATCGCAGTCACGGATAGCTGTTACTGCAGCATACTGACTGGTTGTAGGTGCACACATAATAGCAAACTGATGAATCTTAGTCATCTGCTTAATAATAACCTCTGGAGCACATACATAGCCAAGACGCCATCCAGTCATGGCATGGCTCTTTGAAAAACCGTTGATGTAGATTGTGCGCTCCTTCATTCCAGGGAAGCTGGCAATGGATACATGACCTTCACCTGTATAAGTAAGCTCACCATAAATCTCATCTGTAAGCACAAACAAATCGTACTTCTTGACAAGCTCTACAATTGGTTCCAAATCAGCCTTTTCCATAACAGCACCTGTAGGGTTGTTAGGAAATGGCATAATAAGAATCTTAGTCTTATCTGTAATAGCAGCCTCAAGCTCCTCAGGCTTAAGTCTGAATTCGTTTTCTTCCTTAAGTGCAATAGGAACCGGCACACCACCAGCCAGGATGGTACATGGCTCATAGCTTACATAGCAAGGTTGAGGAATAAGCACCTCATCACCTGGGTCAAGCATAGCACGAAGTGCAATATCTATACCCTCAGAACCACCTACTGTCATAAGCATCTCTGTAAGAGGATTATATTCAAGTCCATAGTGACGCTTAAGAAAATCTGCAATCTCAACTCTAAGCTCCTTCAAGCCTGAGTTAGATGTGTAAAAGGTACGGCCTCTTTCCAAAGAATAGATAGCCTCATCTCTTACCTTCCATGGTGTATCGAAATCCGGCTCACCAACACCAAGAGATATTGCATCTGGCATCTCTGCAACTATATCAAAAAACTTACGAATGCCTGATGGCTTTATTTCTGTAATAGTCTGATTTAAAGGGTTTCTCATAGACTCACCTTCTCCCTCTCATCCACGTGCTTCTCTGCCATAATAATTCCGTGATCCTTATACTTCTTAAGTACAAAGTTAGTCTGTGTGCTAAGCACTGAATCAAGTGGAGAAAGCTTAGCAGAAACAAAATCTGCAACCTCTCTTAGTGTATGTCCCTCAATAGAAACCATGAAATCATAGCTTCCTGAAATAAGATAAACTGCATCTACCTCTGGATAATTATAGATGCGCTCTGCAACCTTATCAAATCCCATGCCACGCTGTGGTGTAACTCTAACCTCAATAAGAGCAGACACCTTCTCAACGCTGGCCTTTTCCCAATTAATAAGAGTAGGATAACCGCAAATAATATGCTCATTCTCCATGGCCTCAAGCTCATTCATAACTGTGGCCTGGTCGCAGCCTAGCATCATTGCCAAATCCTCTAAATCAATCTTACTGTTATGCTCAATATAAGTTAAAATCTTCTCTCTCATTTTAATCACCCCTTATAATCCGCTATCCTTCGCAGCTTATAAATATTATTATTCGCCACGCTTTCGCTCATATCGCGCTCATTGCCCTACGTAAGATGCCGCTGGCGCACCATCTAAGTAGGGATGGCGCTCAAAGGGCTCATAATAACATTTATAATCTACTACGTATAGCTCTTCTAAATTTGCTAGTTACCAAGTTATTTATTTTCGTTCTACGTTTGGTACGGAATATAGTGCGTCGGCTTTGGGAGGTTCTAGGAAGCGAACCTCGTCGCCGCTGATAACGCGTTTATCGTTTGAAGAGTTGGACTTTCCGATAATGGCGGATGCTACCCCCGCTTCCGCAAGCTTTCTAACAAGTCCGTTGCCATCGTTTGTAGCTATTAGCATAGCACCTGATGAAATAAGCTCGTATGGATTGATACCAAAGAACTCGCACACTTCTATTGTCTCCTGCTTTACAGGAATGGATTTTAAATCTACATCAAGGCCTACGCCGGAAGCTTCGCCCATTTCCCATAAGGCGCCAAATATACCGCCTTCTGTAATATCATGCATAGCCGCCACGCCATGCTCTACAGCCACACGGCTTTCTGGAAGTACGCTTAAATATTTATCAAAGCCTTTGGCTGTATCTACAAGATTCTTTGGCAATCTGGTAAGAAGCTCTTCTTCGTGGTCCTTAGCAATAATGGATGTACCTTCAAGACCTATCCATTTGGTAACCACCAAGTCCATTCCCGGCTTAGCTCCACCTGTGGAAACCATCTGCCCCTTCTTTACCTTACCTACAGCTGTAACTGAGATAAGAGGCTGATTAACCACCTCTGTAACCTCTGTATGGCCACCCATGACCTGTACATTGTATCTTTTGCAGGCATTATCAACCTGCTCCATAATAGCCTTTAGCTTGGCCTCACGCATTCGAGGGGTAAGCAGGATTGTAAGCAGGATTCCTATTGGCTCCGCCCCTGCGCTGGCTAAATCGTTGATAGATACAGTAACGGCAAGCTCTCCTATATCAGAGGCTGTGCCTGTTATAGGGTCAGTGCTCATTACTATTTCTTCATCAGGGCCTACCTGAAGGGTGGCGCAATCCTCACCGATACTAGGACCACTTCCTACCTCAGGACGTTTTACATGTAGTTGTTTTATAACTGAACGTTTAAGTACGCTTTCTTTAAGTTTTCCAATTTCCATAAGATTATTCCCTTATTCCTAGTTAGCTGGTACTGTAGCCTGAGGCACTGGCTGTTCCACAGGCTGGGTTGTTGCATCTGGCGCTGGTGCTTCTGTAGCTGGTGCTGTAGCAGGAGCTTGTGTTGCATTAGTTGTGTCTTCTGTCTCTGTTGGATTTGTAACCTTGTACTTTGGTGTAATTACAAATGGAGTAGAATTAGCAACACCTGGTGCATACACTGCTATAGCATTTGCTATAGTTGTGGCATCCTGAGTGGCAACAGCCTGAAGCATTGCATATGAAAGATTAGGATCCTCAGATGCAATTCCTACTGTAACAGTTCTATTAGAAGGATTGTACTTGCTGTTGTTATATACCTCTCTGCTAACTTCTTCGTCGTTTTCGTAAACAATCTTCCAAAGACGTGCTGTGTAACCTGTATGACCACCAACAGTTGTTGTCATCTTGCCAAGTGGCACATTAGGGTCAGCAACCCACTGAGTATTTTGAACATTTACGCCAGTAATTTCTGTTTCGTATTTAACACTATGAGACTTGTCGTCCTCTTCCTTACCATAGATGTTAAAGTATGCCTTGCTTCCGTCGCAATAGCCTTCGATATATATAGGATAGTTCTTGTTATTCTTAATCTGGAAGTCCTTACCGCCGGATTCAGCAATAGCTGCATCCTGTGATGGTGGAACATAAGTAACAATCATGGAATGACATGAACGTGTAACTATTCCAAGCTCTGCCTCTCTGCACGCTCCGTAAAGAGTTGTAGATACCTGGCAGATACCACCGCCGTATGTTTCAACTGTAGTTCCGTTTTCGTAAGAGCCTGCAAGCATATATCCGTTTTCTGCTGAGAATGGAGTGATTGTATTTAATACTGAAAACTCATCACCAGGATAAAGAATGGTACCGTTTATAAATCCTACACCGTTTGCCACGTTGTTCTTACGGGCAGCAGATGATGAGCTATAATCTGTATTAAAGCTGCCAAGCAAATCCTTAATCTCTGCAAGCTCTTCCTTGCTACCTCTAGGTTCCTTTACAACGGTTGCAAGAGCGATTGTTGCTGATTCCTTGTTCCAATCGTTTTCTATATAATCTGCAATTATTGCAACAGATTCATCAACCTGAACAACCACACCGCTTGTACCTTCGTGGAATACAAATTCCCCATTTTCTCTGGTAAGATAATCATCGCTTGCTTCATCGTTAACCTGTGAAGATGCTGTCTGTAAATAAGTGGTAAGAGCTGTTCTATCTACCCCTAATGAAAGTGCAAAATCTTTGCCTCTTCCATCCTCTAAATCCTTGTTAGCCTTAAAGCGCTCTGCAAAATTTCCATAGCTGCCATAAGATGCAGCCTTAGCAGTAACATCGGTGTTCTTAGCACCTATACATAAATCTGCACCTGTAGCACTGATTGTTTGCTCGTTGGCAGAAAGTGTAAACTGCACATCATCATACTGGGCAAAATAATCATCCACAACCTTCTTAGCCTCAGCTACTGTCATACCACCTACAGATGTGCCTTCTATTGAAACGCCCTTAGGAATGATTCTAGTATCCTCCTCGTCTGCAGAAACCGCCTCAGCTTCTTCGTTAGCTAATTCCTCTTCGGAAACTGTGTTTTCTTCTGAAACCTCTTCGGCGTATGCGCTAAGCGGTGTAAATAAACATGCTGTAAATGTTAATGATAGTAATAGTGATAGAACTCTTTTTTTCATATTAAACCCTCATCCGTCGCCTGCAGCGACACCTTCCCCCATTAATTGTGGAAGGCTTCATTGTTGACATTAATAATCTATTAAAATAAACTTAAATTAAAGCAGAAGCAAATGTGGTAAATACCATACATACCACTACAACTACTAATATTATTCCAGCTATAAGCTGTTGTTTTTTTGATCTTTTCATAAAATACCTCGCATAAGTAAAGGAGAAACTATGGGCTTCCCTATTTTACCTTTTTTCTTAATATTCCTAATCTGGCTTGCAATCAGAATCAAAACCCTAGATGCTAAGCAAGAACAGCAGGAGGAAGAATTCTGGGCTAAAGAAAAAGCGGCCCAAATAACCCCTGCAAAGGATATATCTAATCTAAGATATATTACCATTCCAATAGAGAAATTTCCATTAAATTTTAGTAATGATGAAAAAGTTATTGAGATTGAAAACCAGTTAAAGGAGCTTTCAACCCACAAGCTGCTTAATCTTTCAGGTGTTTCAAACACTGATTTAAAGCTTACCTACGGCACTTCTAACTTCGAAACAATGAGCCAGATAGGTGAAGATTTCGATAAAGCATGCATTCTTTTAAATTCCTATGCCAAGGCTTTAGTAGAAGCTGGTATGGAAAATGATGCCGTAAATGTATTGGAATTTGCCATTGGCATTGGAACAGACATTAGTGAAAGCTACATTATGCTTTCTGATTGCTATAAAAAACGCTCACAGACAGAAAAGCTAAGCTTCCTTCGTGAGCGCATATTAAACAGTAACCTGTTATTAAAAAATTCTATTTTAAACAAAATCGATGACTCTACTGAGGAAGATTTCAGCACCAGCTCCCCAGAGTAATGCTGCGCCTACTATGTAAGCTATAGTCTTCTTCTCAAAGCCAAAATGCATGCCTGTGTAAAGACCGCCAAGAACTACAAGTACAGATATTGCAAGAATAAGTGCAATAATCTGCCAAATGGTAGTGCCAACAAGCCCGCATGCACAACCTGCAGCTGCTGTATAAGCACTGGATACAATAACAATTCTGATGTAATCTAAAACAATAAGAGCATCCCTTCTTTTTTCTTGAATGAATTCTCTTTTGATTGCCTTTACAATAAGTCTTAGGCCAAGTAGCACAAGAACTACTACAGCCACAATCTCCCCACGCTTTACAGGATTAGCAATGTAGCCATTAACAGCCATCAATCTACAGATTGCATAGCCCCCAAAATAAAAAACCAGTTCAGATACTGCAACCACTGCGCAAGCAACAGCCACTGTCCTTTTCTTAAGGTCTGCTATCATTGCCCCTTGTATTTCCATTGCAGCAAAAACATCTAATAATATACCTGCTATAATAAGCAAGTTTTCCAACCAAGTCATAATATATTTACTCCATTTCACATTTATAACAGTTTGCTTAATAATAATAGCTTATTACATAGATTATATAAAATATTCAATAATAAAAGCCTGTTTAAATAAAAACTACATTATCGTTCATTTGTATTAGCGCTTTTTATTAGTAATAACCTCTATAATTGGGCTCCTAAATATCTTAATATATACATCTGCCAATTCTTCCACTGGCACATTCATCCCTCTTTTAATCCATTGGATGGTAACCCAGCTTATAGAATGTGCCAAAAACTCAGCCACCAATTCCTTTTTAAGCCAACTGTAATCTGCCATTGCAGCCAAACTTTCTACATCAATGTATTTAAGAACTGCCTTTGCCACACACCTGTTATAGATTTCGTTAAATGAGTTCTGCCCTTCTAACGCTGCTGCTCTTTTGTAGAAATCCTTTTCCTTTTCCATGGTGGTAAGGATAAATGTTACACCTTCCTTTAGCATTCCATTTGAAAGAAGGGGATCCACAGGCGCAAACAATTCGTTAACAGTTATCCACTCAAGTAGCTCATATTTATCTTGAAAATGATTATAAAAGGTAGGTCTGATTACCCCTGCTTTATCTGTAATCTCTTTGATTGTTATTTTATCGATAGGCTTAATTGCCGCAAGCTCTTTTAAGCTTTCTGCAAGCACAATATCGATTGCATTCTGTGATTGATTATTCATAATTCTCCTCAAGAATCTTCAAATTCAGCTGTAACGTAAAATCCCTTTGGGGTCTCCTTAACATCTATAACCTTAGCCTCGGTCTTACCGTTTACAGTTTTGAGTCTTTCTAGTGTTGTATAATTTGCGGACATAGCATAAGACCTTCCTAACACATAATAATATGAGTTAGAAAGGGCATATTCGGTAACCGGAAGCACATCCCCTACCTCAAGCAGACCTGTGCGTTCCATTTTAAATTCCATTTGTCTCATTTTAGATATCTTCCTCTCTGGTGATAGTTCCATCTACAACAGAACCAGTGGCCTTTCTAACAGAGTGAACAATACCAAAATCTGTAATGCCATCCCAGATAAGCATAATCCCTATTATTCTTGTAGCAAGACTAACTACCTGAAATGCTGCACCTATACAAATAATTCCAAAGACTATATTAACAGCAGCAAGTACAAAGCTAATCCAAAAATTAGAAGCCTTAGCTCTGGCAGCCTCAACTGCCATTCCTAAATCCTGCACCCCGTGTATAACAAGAATTACTCCGATTGCAATTGGAATAATGCTTATTATCTTACCTGAGTCGTTAAAAAGCCAAATTCCTACGATAAGTATCATCATACCAACAGCTATTCCAAGGGCATTATCTACACCATGCTCAATAAGCTGATTTACAACAACAAATATTCCCGAAAGAATAATGATAGCTGCTATCACCTTGCTTATAGTAGCCAAGCTTTCAACAGGAAATACTAAAAGCAAAATTCCAATGACCATAGTAAAAACTGCAGGTATTGTAATGTTTAATCTAAACTCTTTAATCTTATCCTTCATAGCTTAGTTCTCCTTTTTGCCACCCCAGAAACCAATAGCAACTGTACCAGGGCCTGTATGCGCACCGATTGTAGGACCAATATCGAATATACGAACCTTTTCCTTCATCTTAGGAAATGCCTCTTCTAACATGTCAGCCATCTCCCTGGCATCATCCATACACACTGAATGTGTGATAAAGATATTCTGATCATAGTCAGCTCCGTTTTCAATACGCTCCTTGATAGCTGCAAGGCAAGCCTTCTTAACCATCTTCTTACCACGACACTTCTGTCTAGGAATAAGCTTTCCTTCATTATTGATATTAAGCAGTGGACAGATATTAAGGGCTGTACCAAACCAACCAGAGACCTTAGAAATTCTACCACCTCTGATAAAGAAGGTAAGGTCTGTGGTAAAGAACCATGTATTCTGATTCTGAATATTATCCTCAGTCCATTTAACAAGCTCATCAAAGCTATATCCCTCATCACGAAGTGAAGCAAGCTTATCCATAAATAAGCCATAGCCTGCCGAAGCAGTAAGGCTGTCAAACACTACTATCTTCCTTTCAGGGAATTCCTCTGAAAGCTCCTCAGCTGCAATACGGGCTGAATTAATAACACCTGAAATACCACTGGATAATGTAAGATGAATAACATCCTTACCCTGCTCTAAAAACTTTCTAAAATACTGGGTAAACTCATCTGCATTAACCTGTGATGTCTTTGTCATAGCACCATCAACCATTGCCTGGTAAAAATTCTGTGGTGACATAGTCTGATACAAATCATCCTTATATGCCTTATCATCCAAATAATAGTGAAAGCAAATATACTGGATATCTCTTTCCTTTAAAAACTCATCTGTAACATCTGCTGTTGAACAGCAACTAATAATATAATCTCCCATAACATCATCCTATTCTAATAAAGTTTAACCTGTTTGAGTATAACTCAAACCACCCATCAAATGCAATAAGCCAGCAGATTTCTCTACTGGCTTATCGGAATTTATTATATGGAAGGATTTATGAAAAAGAAAGTTACTTGTTTAGGCGAATGCTAACAACTGAGCACTTAGGAAGTGTTACCTTAATGCCTTCAGCTGTCTTAGCGTAATCCTTAAATTCCTGCTCCTTAACAACCTCTGGATTCTCAAATGTGTTGTGTGCAGCCATTGAGCCTGTAACATAAACAGCTTCGCAAACATTATATGAACCGCCGTCCTTTGTAAGCTGAATTTCTACATCCTCTGTAGCCTCAAGAGAGTTGTTCGTAAGAGTAATTGTGATTACACCATTTGCATCCTCAGATACTGATTCAAATACCTTTGGAAGCTCATTCTTTCCAGCGCCTACTGTACCATTTTCAAGTAAGTCACTGCCAAGGAGAGTAGCGCCCTGGTGATGACGATACATCTTAAATACATAGTAAGTAGGTGTTTTAATCATCTTCTCACCATCTGTAAGCATTACAGACTGGAGAACGTTAATCATCTGTGCAATACATGCCATCTTTACGCGGTCTGAGTGCTTGTTAAAGATATTAAGGTTCATACCTGCAACAAGTGCATCACGCATAGTGTTCTGCTGATATAAGAAGCCTGGATTTGTGCCTGGCTCTACATCTGTCCAGATTCCCCACTCATCAATCATGAGGCCAATCTTCTTTTCTGGGTCATACTGATCCATGATTGCACCGTGCTTGTTGATAAGCTCTTCCATGAAGTAGCTACGCTTAAGTGTCTGGTAGAATACTTCCTCTGTGAAATCTGTAGCGCTCCCCTTGATGTTCCAATCATCCTCTGTCTCTGGAAGTGTATAGTAATGAAGTGAAAGACCATCCATAAAGCCGTGGAACTGTGCTGGTGTGTGGTCGAAGCAAGTATCAAGTACTTCCTTTGTCCAGTGATAATCATCTACATTAGCACCGCAGGCAATCTTTGCAATAGGCTTGTTGCCATTGTAATTTCTTACATAAGTCTGGTAACGTCTATACTCATCTGCATAGTGCTGAGGGCGCATGTTTCCACCACATCCCCAGTTTTCGTTACCAACGCCAATATAATCTACTACCCATGGCTCCTCATGACCATTAGCCTTACGAAGATCTGCCATTGGAGAAACTCCGTTGAAGGTCATGTACTCTACCCATTCGCTCATTTCGCGAACAGTACCTGAACCTAAATTCGCATTTACGTATGTCTTACATCCAAGCTGTCTACAAAGCTCGAAGAACTCATGTGTACCAAAGCTGTTGTCCTCTACAACACCACCCCAGTGTGTGTTAATCATCTTCTTACGATTTTCCTTTGGACCAATTCCGTCCATCCAGTGATACTCATCTGCGAAGCATCCACCTGGCCAGCGAAGAACTGGTACCTTCATTTCTTTAAGAGCTTCTACTACATCTGTACGCATTCCGTTTACGTTAGGAATGTCGCTGTTTTCACCTACATAAAGTCCCTCATAGATGCAACGGCCCAAGTGCTCAGAAAAATGTCCATAGATTTCTGGGGCAATGGTGCTCTTTTTGTTTTCGTTGTTAATTACTAATTTTGCCATATTCTCTCCTTTATAGTCTTGCTCATTGGCTAGCCACTACTTTTTGGCAGTCTACGGGAAGACGCACCATTTAAGATTGCCTCCGGCAATGGGGTGCGTCGTGGGAGACATTTTGCAAAATCAAGTTTTGCAAAATATCTCCTTATCCTTTAACGGCACCTGCTGTCATACCATCAATGATGTACTTCTGGAAGATCAGGAAGATTATGAATATTGGAAGGATTCCAAACATTGATCCTGCAATAAGTACATCATAGTTGTTGCCGTATGGTGTAAGTAATGTATTAAGTCCGATTGGAAGTGTGAATTTCTCAGCTCCCTTTAGTACAAGCAGTGGCCAAAGAATAGCATTCCATGCACCCATAGCGCTTAAGATACCCATTGATGCAAAGGCTGGCTTTGCAAGTGGAAGGATGATTCTTACAGAAATACCATATTCGCTACAGCCATCGATACGCGCTGCATCAAGCAAATCCTTAGGAAGTCCTGATAAGTACTGTCTAAAGAAGAAAATTGTTGATGCTGAACAAAGTCCAATGATAATTACACCTACATAAGTATCTATAAGCTTAAGTGCTATGATTTCCTTATATAATGGAAGCATAAGGATTTCAAAAGGTACCATCATTGTTGCAAGTACTATTGTAAAGAGCAGATTCTTAAATCTGAACTCATACATTGTTAAACCATAAGCAACAAAATAGCAGATTATAAGTGTAAGTGCTACCGAAATAATGGTAATTAATAACGAATTCTTGTACCACATGAAATATTTAACACTATCAGCGTTACCGCTAAATAAGTATTTGTAGTTGTCAAGATTCATTGTGGTAACATTCAAATCTATTGAAAGTCCCCTACGAATAAGCTCTGTACCAGGTCTAAATGAAGCAAGTAAACCTGCAAATACAGGAAAAATGATTATTAAACAAAGGATTGCAAAAAATCCTGTTCCAAGTACTGTGCCCACAACTCTTTTAGGAGAGCTAGCCATTGTCTTTTGCTTTGCCATATTAATCCTCTCCCTTCTTGAATGTACCGTTCATGATAAGCTGTGCAAAGTTGATAATAAGTGCTACTACAAGAAGTACTACACCTACTGCACATGCATAACCCATATCATTCTTTTCAATACCACGCTTGTATAGGTATCCTACAATTGTAAGACCGATGTTGTTTGGTGATGAATTTCCTGCCCATAACATGTATGATTCAAGGAACATTGCAAGACCAGCATATACTGAAATTGTAAGTACATATACTGTTGTTGGCTTAAGAAGTGGAAGTGTTACATACTTGAACTTCTGCCATCCTGTTGCACCGTCAATATCGGCAGCTTCATATAGTGAAGTATCGATTGATTTAAGACCTGAAAGGAAATAGAGCATATTTACACCTGTCCATCTCCAGCAGGCTACGATTAAGAGGGCGAGCATACCTGACCAGCCCATCTTTAACCATTTATATGTTCCAAGGCCTAAAGCCGCTGTAATCATGTTCATCTGACCTGTTGTGTACTCTGTAAACATCAGGCGGAATAATGTACCAGAAATAACTACTGATGTTAATGCTGGCATGTAAAGAATAGCTTTCCATACGCCCTTTGCCTTTACCAAATTGCTATCAAGAAGCACTGCAAAAAGCATTGGGAATGGAATAAGAAGGACTAATGTGAAAAACATGTATTTAACACTGTTCCATACTGCAATATGGAATACATTGTCCTTGAGAAGCTTTGCATAGTTTGCAAAACCAACCCAATCAGATTTGATTGCTCCTATATCCTGGAAGCTCATTGTGAAAGCTGTAATAAGGGGATAAACCCAGAAAAAGAAAAAGCTTAAAATAAAAGGTAAAACAAATACGTATGGTGCCACCTTCTGAGAGTATAAAAAGTTCTTGATCTTCATAACGCACCTTTCTCCATTTTTAAAAATTGGGATGCCTGCCTAGGCCGGCATCCCGTAAAAAATATTTCCTTATTGTTCCATGTCTATAGCATCTTGAGCTTCTTGTAAAGCGTCGTCGATTGAGTAGTCTGGATCTTCAAGTACTTCGTTAAGTGTTGTTGTGCAGAGATACTCGTTGATTGTTGGGCTGATAGATACAACTGAAATCTTACCAATGTTGTCCATTCCGATGTCGCTTAATACATCATATGGATAGTTGATGAAGAACTGGTTGTACTGGTTGTTATCATCATGTGCGAATGCTTCATCACCCCAAAGAGCTGTGTTACATACATCAAATCCAAGTGTATCCCAGATATGCTGTTCACCAGCTTCTGACATCTTAGCCCAGCATGTGAACTCTGCTGCAAGCTCCTTGTTAGCTGACTGCTGTGTTACAACTGTACCTGTACCACCAATACCTACTGAGCACTTCTGGCCTTCCTTGAATACAGGACACTTAGCGATGTACCAGTTACCCTTCTCATCAGGCATGTAGTTTGTGAAACGTGACATATACCACATTGCCTTAGGGAATGAAACAATGTTTCTGTCCATAATGTTCTGGAAACCAGCTTCAAGGTCAACATGTCCATCTGGAGAAACCATTGCAAATCCTGACTTTAACCAAGACTGCTGCATTGTAAGCATTTCCTTAACTGAATCAAGCTGAACGTTTGCAGGACCTTCGAATCCACCTGTCCAATCATCACCGTACTCAGCCATTGCAAGCCAGAGCCAATCAACTCCGCCTGTATCAACTGATGTAAAGTACTTTGTATCATCTCCTAAAGCTGTAAGGTATTCATTACCAAGAGCTTCGTAATCTTTCCATGTCTTAACTGCATCAATCTTTGCAATTACTTCATCCTGGCTAAGTCCCATAGCCTCGCTCATAGCAGCTACGTTGTAGTACATTACTGTAGCACCTACGTGGTATGGAGCACCGTAGTAGTTACCATCTTCACCCTGATATGTTTCCATTCTTGCAGGAACCATTGTATCAAGGTAATCCTTAGCGTAATCGTTAAGTGGTACAAGCCACTGATCAAGGCCTTCAACTACGTTAGGGAACTGACCAACTTCTACATCACAGATATCTGGAGCACCTGTGCCAGCCTCAAGAGCTGTAAGAAGCTTTGTATGCATATCACCATATGGATATGTTGTACATGTAATTTCGATTGTGTTGTCTGGGTGTTCCTTGTTCCACTCCTCTGCCATAACACCGTAGTGCTGACCGTGAAGCTCAACGAATGTCCACATCTCAAGATGTGTTCCGTTTGGATCACCAAATGTGTTTGTTACTACCTCTGACTCAGCTGACTCAGCAGCCTCCTCATCTGTTGCAGCAGCGTCAGGATCAACCCCGCCTTCTGAAGCTGCTCCGCCGCAGCCTACGAATAAGCTTGCTGCCATTGATGTGCAAAGTAATGCACTAATCAACTTCTTCTTCATTCTTCTCCTCCTTTTGTAAAAAGAAAATGTTAATTTTAATTGTTTAGAACTTTTAAAGTGTAGTACAATTGACTGAGGCTTGTTAGTCGAAGGTCTAACTTGTAAAAGCTCTTTAACGATTATGTAACTATTATAAATCTGCAGTATTATAAGTCAATAAATATTTTAGATTTTTCTAAAGTATTTTGGATATTCTTTTATTCTTCACAAATTCGCCATAGATTTTTTAGGCAAATTACACAACAGTTTTAAGAATTCATTGATTTCATGCGCAAAATCGTCAATAGATTTAATTTTTTCTAAAATAAAAGCAGGGTTTTCGGCCTTAAATATTGACATGAATTGTAGTAATTTTTATAATTATGGTAATTATTTTATATTCTTTTAAAAGGAGCAGTGTAATGATTCATATCACATCACTGGAAGAAGGACTTGAATTATTTAAAGCCTTAGGCTCAGACGTGCGTATCCAGATACTTAACATATTACTAGAGAACGATCATATGAGCATGAATCAATTAGCCACAGAGCTAAAGCTATCAAACGGCGCTCTTACAGGTCATATTAAGAAGCTTGAGGAATGTGGTCTTATTTCTACATCTAATGAATCTGCCAGCCATGGCAATTCCAAGATTTGCTCTGTTATTCAGGACAAAATCGTAGTAGAAATTGAAAAGCCAGAAGACCTTACTAATGTATTTACTACTGATATTAAGGTTGGTCAGTTTTCTAAATATGATATCTGTCCTACATGTGGTCTTGCCAACAGTCAATCAGTTATCGGAGAGATTGACGACAGCAGATACTTTAGTCATCCAGACCATTTCAATGCAGATATACTTTGGTTTACAAAAGGATATGTAGAGTACTCTCTTCCAAATCTTATACCTAGCAACAATCAAATCACTCAGATTTCCATCTCATTTGAGATTTCATCTGAGGCACCAGGCATCGACAACAACTGGCCAAGTGATATTTCATTCTCACTTAACGGCAAGAAGCTTGGTATGTGGACAAGCCCTGGTGATTTCGGTGGAGAAATCCGCGGAATGTTTACACCTGACTGGTTCCCACCTAACTGGAATCAATATGGTTTGTTAAAGCTTTTAGTTGTAAATAAGCATGGAACTTTCATTGATGGTTTACAGATTTCAGATATCACTATCGAGGATTTAGAGCTAGCGCAAGGGGCGCCACTAGATTTTAGAATTGCGGTTGAAGATGACGCTGAACATATCGGAGGTGTTACACTCTTCGGAAAGACCTTCGGAAATTATGGACAGGATATACGTGTAGCAATCAACTATTGTCCTGTAAAATAAAAAAGGCTTCCCCCAGTGGGGGAAGCTGTCACCGCAGGTGACTGATGAGGGCTGTATGTAGAGATAACCCTCATCCGTCTGCTACGCAGCCACCTTCCCCCAGAGGGGGAAGGCTATTTTTTTACCATTTTTTCTTCGGGCAGCGGGATACTTTGGCGGTGGCGCGAAGTTCGACGTAGCAGCCGCAGGACATACAGGTGCCTTCGTTTAATTTGTCACAAGACTTGCAGATAGATAAACGATTTTCATATTCTTCGTCGCTTACCATATCTTCCTGCTTCAATGCTGCCTTGTATTTTTCAATCATAGAGGTGTCTGCATCAATCATATCTCTCAGCAGACACCTGGTACATACTCTGTTTTCAATCATAACTAAATACTGGTCTTCCATCCTGCCATCCAAACTTCATAAGCATTGCATGACGATTAGGATTGTAAAGTGGGTCTCCTACTATTTCAGTTTCTGTTCTGGCATGATAAACAAGAATATCATTTCCCTCTTCATCAACTGTAAATGAATTATGACCTGGCCCGTATACTACATGCTTTTCTGATGATGCAAGTACAGGATATCTCTCCTTCTTCCAAGAAAGAGGATCTAGTAAATCGCTGTTTTCATCTGCTGTAAGCATACCCATGCAGTAGTTGATACCAGTATCGCTAGCTGAGTAAGTCATGAAAATCTTACCATTTCGCTTAATAACTGATGGACCTTCGTTTACCCAGAAGCCATGGCGCTCCCAATCATAGTCAGGAGTTGTAAGAAGCACCTGATCTGTCTCAAGGGTGTAGCCGTTTTTCATTCTGGCAATATAAAGATTAGATATCTGTTTACCTACGCCTGTTTTCTCTGCCCAAATATAATACCACTTCCCATGGTTTTCAAAAACAGTTGCGTCCAAAGAAAAGGCCTCAAATGAAAATTCATCTGTTTCTGCTCTTGTCATTTTGCCCTTTTCAATCCAAGGGTCACGCATTGGGTCATCTCCCTGGCACTCCAATACATAAGGACGAATCTTCCAGATATCTTCCATTTCACCGCCTGCATAATAGATATACCATTTGCCAAAAAGATAGTGAATCTCTGGTGCCCAGATATGTTTAGACTGTGGTCCTGATTCATGCTTGTGCCAGATTTCTAGCTCTGGTGCATCTTTAAGTCCTTCAAGCGTTCCACTGCATCGAAGAACTATTTTGTCATATTCTGGCACTGATGCTGTGAAATAGTATTTGCCATTAGTATGTCTGTACACATAAGGATCTGCTCGCTGTAAAATCCAAGGTTTATTGTATTCAAAATATTTGTCCATTTTTTTATTTTTCTCTCCTCTTTAGTATTTAACTCCCCAAACTGATTCGTTACCACCTACAGCAGAAAAAGTCATCACATCTGTGCCTGCCTCATCTTTCATCTGACAAAATACACCGCTGAATTCTTTGTCTCCCATTTTTATATTCATGTAGTAGCTGCCATCCTTCATGCTCCATGCGCCTGACACTTCTTCTCCTTCTACAGAACCATTCTTGTTTAGATAGAAGATTCTAGGATTAGCAATATCGCTGGAAATATCAGTGCCCTGGTTAATCACATAGTAACGGCCAACTACATCATCCTTGCTGTATCCCTTATCAGAAACAGTCTCCCCCTGTGTCTGATATGGAAGCTCACATGGCCAGCCTTCTGCATTCATCAGCATCTGATGAACACGTGGTGAATGATTTTCTCCGCCATCATTAAATCTGGTGTGGTAAACTACGTAAACCTTGCCATCCTTATCAACAAAGGCTGAATTATGACCTGTTGCCATATAGGCCTTATCAAGACTAGGAAGCTTGTAATTACCTGAAAGCTTAAGTCCGAAGTTTTCATGCATTGCACTCTTCTCTGGATAAGCCCCATTCATATCTACATACTCTCCACCTACAGTCTTAGAGCGGAATACTCTCATCTGATATCCACCATTGCTGGTAAGACCACCGTATGATACGAACAGATAGTAGTAATCTGTAGCTTCGTCATACATAATATATGGTCCTTCAATAGAGATGTGACCACCGCCAAGCAGCTTCTTACCAAAATATGCATCTACACCATTTGCTTCATCAGCCTTTGGATGAATAACAAGCCCAGTAGCTGGGTCCAGCTCAAGAAGATATATACCACCTGACCATGAACCGTAAACCATCCACATTCTGCCATCTTTATCATAGAACACTGTTGGGTCGATGGCATTTGGGTAATCTTCGTAGTTATAAGCGCCACCCTTTATATAATGTTTCTTGGCATAATCCTCATCTACATAATCAAGCACATCAGTTGCTTTAATATTTTTATTTGTAAAGCCTGAATAAATAAGTGCTCCCTGCCATTCAAATGGTCCCTCTGGGGATGTACTGGTGCCAAAGCACAGGTTCGAAGCATTAAATGTACTGGTTGTGCAATAATACATATAGTACAAACCTGTAGTTTCGTTGTAAATCACATCAGGTGCCCACACATGGGTACCACCATCATCTGTTTTGATGATACTGTCCTTTGAGCCGGAATAAGCAAATGCCTTATCCTTCACATCATAAATCTGACCGTAAACTGGATTGGTCTTCATATATCCATCTGCAATACTCTCCCAATTAAGTAAATCAGTACTTTTTGCAGCTGTCATATGAGAGCCGTAAATATAATATGTTCCGTCAATTTCTAAAATGGATGGATCATGGACAGATACGCCCGAAGATACGTCGCCTACAGCTATGCCGTCGTAGCTAACTGTAAAGTTTTTAGATTCTGAGCCCGCGCATGCTGTAAGACCTCCAACCATAGAAACTGCCAGAACACATGAAATAAATCTTTTCATGCGTCTCCTCCTTTGTCTTATTGCTTAGCATCAAGCCCCTATAAAAAATGCTTAGCTTTATTTCAAAAATAATATATCAAATTATATTTAGATTTTCAATAATTATTTTATATTTTTCTAAAATAATTAAGCGCCATACTAAAAAACCCCTTTACCGTACAAATTACGATAAAGGGGTTTTATCTTAAACATAACAATTATTTATTTGAACGTCTCCAAATGTGCATCTTCTCAGCCTCAGCAATAAGCTCATCTCTGAAATCAGGATGTGCAATACTGATAATCTTTTCTGCACGTTCCCAAGCTGAAAGACCCTTAAGGCAAACCTTACCATATTCTGTTACAAGGTAATGTGTGTTTGCACGAGTATCTGTAACAATAGAGCCCTCTGCAAGTGTAGGACGGATACGGCTCTTTACTGTGCCATCCTTTGTTGTGAATGTAGATGAAAGACATACAAAGCTCTTACCACCATTAGAAAGATAAGCGCCAAGTACGAAGTCAAGCTGTCCGCCTGCACCAGAGATGTGCTTTGTTCCAGCTGACTCAGCGTTAATCTGACCATATAAATCTACATCAACGGCGTTGTTGATAGAGATGAAGTTATCAAGTGCTGAAATCTGACGGATATCGTTAGTGTAATCAACAGGTGCGCTCATAAGCTCTGGATTCTCATCCATGTAATCGTACATCTTCTTTGTACCAGCACCGAAAGCGTATGTCTGACGGAATCTGTCGATGTTCTTCTTAGAACCGTTAATCTTACCAGCTCTTGCAATATCAACAAATGCATCAACGTACATTTCTGTGTGAACACCAAGATCCTTAAGGTCAGATTCTGCAATCATGGCACCTACAGTATTAGGCATGCCACCGATACCAAGCTGTAAGCAGGCACCATTTGGAATCTCTTCAACGATAAGCTTGGCAACAGCCTTATCTACATCTGTAGGAGTGCTTGCGCCACCCATCTCAAGGATAGCTGGGTTCTCACCCTCAACAATAGCATCTACCTTAGAAATGTGGACACCTTCCTCGAAACCACCAAGGCAGCGAGGCATGTTCTCGTTAACCTCTACAATAATATGCTTAGATTTCTCAACTGCTGCATAAAGATGAGATGCATTAGGACCAAAGTTAAAGTAACCATGGTTATCCATAGGTGCAGTTACAATCATAAGAACATCGTTTGGCTCGATGTGCTCACGATAGTATCTAGGAAGCTCAGAGTATCTGATAGGTGCATAGTATGAGCAGCCTTTCGCAATAAGCTTACGCTCGATACCACCCATGTGCCATGAGTTCCAGCAGAAATGCTCACCTGCATCTTCTCTTTCGAAGATAGCTGGAAGCTTCATTAAAATACCACCACGAACCTTAACATCACGTAACTCATCTGTACGGGCAGCAAGTGCCTTATCAAGGGCATCCGGTGTACCTGTACACCAACCGTAATCTACCCAATCTCCGCTTTTTACAACCTTAACAGCCTCTGCTGCTGTTGTAAGCTTGCGCTTATATTCAGCTTGAAAATCCATAATAAACCTCCGCTCGTTAAAAATTTATCAATTAGTTACATTTTACCACTAAGCACCTCCACATTCAATCTATTTTGAGGGAAATCCGTTTACGATTTAACATAAATCTTACAAACATATCCTAAAACAAGTGGTATAATATATTTACACATTCATAAGGAGGTAAGACTATGGCTAAACACGAAATCGAAGTTGCTGGTGCACCAAAACAGGTTACCATTACCCCTTTTGAGCATCACACAAAATATCATGAGACAGATTTGCAGGGTGTTATTCACACATCTAATTATCTTAATTGGATTGAAGACGCCAGAATGAATCTGATGGAACAGATGGGACTTTCATTTAAGCAGATGCTAGATATGGAAATTAGTTCTCCAATGATTTCCCACTCCATAGAATACAGAAGTGAAGTTAAATTTGACGAAACTGTTGTGGTAGAAACAAAGCTTTTGTCCTATGATGGGCATGAAATGGAGGTTGCTTATCGTATTTACGATAAAGCTACTGGAGAAGACAGGGCTATTGCAAAAACCAGCCATTGCTTTGTCGACAGAAGTGGCATACCAATTTCTATGAAGCGCGCTTATCCGGAGCTGGATACGAAGTTCTTTGAATTTAAATAAAAAATCGGATGAGGTGCTTTTTATACACACCTCATCCGTCACCTGCGGTGACAACTTGTCTCGCCTCCCGGCTCGGTCGTTGCTAAACAGGCTCCACTGGAGCCTAGCAACCCTCAAGGGGAAGGCTTTTTTATTGTCCCTTTGCTCCTATTTCCATTAATAGGTTGATGAGTTCGATGTCCGATTCCTGGACACGAAGGTTTGTTTCAATCTTCTCTCCGTTAGGATCTGTAATAGCAATCTCGATAACTGAACCCGGTGTCATCGCCTTACCCCTAGCTGCATTAAAAAATGGTAAAAGCTTAGGGTGATTTGAATTAAATTTTGCTGCTGCACTTCTTACTCTTAATAAGTCTGCTGGATTAAATGCCATAATTCTATTCTCCTACTACAATATATATTTACGCAGTAGCCTACGAAGCTCCTCTTCCTTAATAGGCTTTTCAATATAATCATCAAAGCCTAAGCGCTCATATTCTTCCTTGGCGCCAACTACTGCATTTGCCGTTTGCATGATAAGAGGTGTATCTTTATTAGGATTCTCGTCTAGGGAATCTAATATGTTCTTAAGCTCTATACCATCCATACCTGGCATTAAATGATCAATAAATATAATATCATATTTTGTACTTTTTATCTTCTCTATTGCTTCTGCTCCACTAATGGCAGTTTCTACAGCCACATCTGTATTGTTAAGCAGAACTGAAAAAACTCTAAGATTAATGGCAACATCATCTACCACAAGAATCTTGCCTAGGATATCAAAGGTTTCGTGTCTGTCAGCCACACGTCTATCTCCATTTGGTCCCATAGAGAATATGCCACATGGTTCAATAGAGCGTATTTCCTGAGGAATTACAACTGTAAATGTGGTGCCCTTGCCCACTTCTGATTCAACAGATATAGAGCCATCCATCAAATCTATCAGCTGCTTTGTGATAGTAAGGCCTAATCCAGTTCCTTCTATCTTTTTGTGTTGGAACTCTCCTACTCTTCTAAATGAATCAAAAAGATATGGGATATTTTCTTTCTCAACACCTATTCCCGTATCGCTAACCTTTACTATTAAAAGAAGACGGCCTTCAAATATTTTGCCATCGATGCTTAGACTAATTCGTCCCTCTGGTGTATATTTTACAGCGTTTGTAAGAAGATTGGTGATAACCTGAATAATTCTTTCCTTATCACCCCTTAAAACAGAAGGAAGCACATCACTCATATCTACCTCAAAGGCTAATCTGCTGGCCTTTGCCCTTGGGCGAACCAAAGCGTAGCATTCTCTTACCATATCAATCAAATCATAATCTTCTTCCTCAATCTCTATCTTTCCTGCATTTACTTTTGCAAGGTCTAACACCTCATTCACTATGCTAAGAAGGTAATTGCCTGCACCATTAACATCTCTGGCGTAATCCAAGATATTCTCTTCCTTGCTTTCCCTAAGAATCATTTTGTTCATTCCAAGGATTGCGTTGATTGGTGTACGCATCTCATGTGACATTCTTGTAAGGAATGCTGTGCTAGCCTCCTGCGCCTGTACTGCGGCGTACATATCTCGCTCCATGGTGCGGACATTACCAAGGGATCTTATATAGGACATTACTATCATAAACAATAATCCCAGAAGAATTATCACTCTATCCATAGATGTTGGATGATTGTAATAAGAAACAATCTGTACAACACCTGCAATCATGGCTCCTAATATGCCAATCATTTCAGGCAATAGCCTCTTGATATAGCCCTGAATAAAATCGCACACACAGGTAACTATAAAAGTAACTATAGAAAGAAGTATTCCCATAAAGGCAAATGGTAAAACGCCACTTAAATCAATCTTGTTAAAAAACTGAAGTATGATTCCAAGATACCCTACAAATATAGTAAGAACCTCGGTAACCATGTAGAATACGCGATATCTTCCCTCCTGCAATCTGTCAAAATACATAGACATAACGAAAGGCAACATAATAAGACTGATATAAGTAATATAGGAAATAAGGGAAAAATTAGGTGCAATAAACTGCCTTGTTGTGGATTCTGAAAGAGCCCAAAGTCCTGCACACATTACACCCCATCCAGCAAAGAAAAGAGGCAGGGTCTTATTGTAAGAAAGCTTTACTCCCACACCTATTACAAAGGCTATAAAGCCAAGCATCATAAGAAGCCCCGCTAAAAACATGGAAAGCTTTTCTCTCTCAAACAAATCCAGTGTGATTCCAAGCTGAGTACCAATCGTTATCTCATCAATGACACCTGAATAATTGTTGTTGCCTACAAATTCGATTCTAAGAAGCTTCCCCTCATCAACCTTTTTAACTGGAACAAACATCAATGCCCCTGGGCTATTGTTACCAAATTTGCGGGTATCCTTGGTAGAATACTCATATACAAGCTTGTCGTTAATATAAGCATATACATCCTGCTTTTCAGAATTAAAGGATACATACAATCGGTCAGCAAAAACACCAGTAATCTCCTTCTGAATTACCAGCCTATTACCTGTTGACATTTCGTATTCTCCAGGAACTGTAATATCCTTGTAACTACCATCGGAATCTAACCGCTGCCATCCTTCACTATAGTTTTCTAAAGAAAAATCACTGTACGTGCGTTCATCAGGCCAGAAATGCTCGCCATATACCATAAGGCCTAACACAAAAAAATATAATATAACGCTGCAGGTAATTATTATCTGAAAAACAAATCTACTAGTCTTTTCCATTTTAGTCCCTCAATACACATAAAAATTGAAATTCTTAAGATTTATTTTAATCTTTAATCCTAGTCAAAACAACAAGTTACGAAAAATGTCACAGAATTTTAAACATTATATACACTATTAAATGATATACTGAGTTTAAATGAGCAGATTCTTATTAAAAACTCTTAGGAGGTGACTATGGCCAGTTCAGAACAGATTGCAAGAGAATATTATGATAAAGGTATGGAGTTAATCCACTCAACTAATGTGGAGCTTGCTATTGATAATCTAAATATGGCTCTTTCTATTTATGAAGAATTAGATGATGCTATTTCTTATATTTGGACAATGCGAGGCCTTGCTATTGCATACGGTATTCTAGGATATGATAGTAAGGTGCTGCAAAAATGTCTTAATGCACTTAACTATGCTGATAAAAAAGGAATACAAGGAGCAAAGCATCTATTCTATACAACCATCTGTGATAGATATATGAGTCTTGGTGATTATGACAGTGCCATAAACTACGGTAAAATGGCGCTTCAGGATTTGGAGGATCATGGCACCGATTTTCCTAATGAGCCTCACTCTTATATGGTGGCCTGCATGAATTTAGCATATTCATATTTGCACATTCGCAGATACCCGGACGCAGAAAACTATCTGAAAAGAGCCAGGGAAATAGCAAAGAAAAATGACATGCACCACCACGACCTTAGTCTTTCTGTACTTAGTGCTAATTTACATTTTCATATTGGCGACGAGCAATATGTCTACGACCATATTGATGAATTAGTTACCTTTATTAAGAGCTCAAGGATTACCATTCAGGATTATATTCAGGATTTACGTCTTCTAATTGAAACCTTCTGCGGTATGAAGGAATTCGCTAAAGCTGAAGCTGTTGCCACCAGCCTTGAATCATCTGCTACCATCTCTAATGATGTACACATGAAGCTTGCTGCTGCCCAGCTTTACATGATGGTATACAAGCTAAGTGGTGAAACAGAGAAATATCATAATTCCTGCGTTAAGTTTGCTGAGGGAACCATTGCCGTAAAAGAAGCGGAGGCTGCAGAACATTTGCTGGAGATGGACACTGCAATCGCATTGTCTATTGCCGATACTCCTTTGGATTTATTATAATCTCTGTTATGGAGAGTAATGAATCATGAAGAAAAAATTAGGAATTGCATTAATTATTATTTTTACTGTAGCTATTTTCATTAAGGCTGAGTTGGATTTCAATCCCTCTGTCCGAGTATTGGCCTCTGTAATTAATTTTTCAGAGTCCACCCTTAAAAGCTCAGATTATCTGGCTTACAATATTGACCTGAAGGATTTGTTTAGAAATTATACAAATGCAGACATTAGCTACACCGGTAGCGCTTATATTAAAAAGGTTAAAGGCTTCCCTTATTCTATCAGCGGTAGTATCAAGGGTGAACGTTCTTCTGAGCAAAAAAAGTTCTCATGCAAAGCTGATTTGGATGTGCTGGTATTAAACATTGGAAAAATGGATGTTTATGCTGAGGATGACACTATTTATCTGGTGGCACCTATGCTTGGTAACATATCCTACGGATTTGATACTAATGAGAATCTATTCTTAAAAGCACCTAATCTTAACAACGATATCAACAGGGAATGGTTCCACAATAATAAAAAGAATATTTTCAATTTCATTCGCAAAATCGATATTAAAAAAACTGATAAAACTTATACAGACGAAGATGGAACCAAAGCCACTGAATTTGCTGTTACCATCCCTAAAGGCGAAGGCGATTTCATTTGGGAATTGCTTGGTATGGATGCCCCTGACCATGATATTAAATCCTACATTTATCTGGACAAGTTCAATCACACTAGAAAGCTTGTATTTGACCTTTCTTACAAAAGAAAAGGCGCTTACATTTCCATCTATGGCAAAAACCTAAGTACCCTAGAGCTTTTCAGCCCTCTTCCAGATAATGAACAGGTTATAGCAACCATAAAAAGAGATGGCAATACAACCTACACTAATGCTTACATTAATAATATCACCTATACCACAACTGCTGGTGACAAATTCACTATAGATTCCGGAGCTCTTTTAAACTATGTAGATGATGGAATTAAAATGGAATTGACAGATTTGGTGGTAGCCAAGAATAGCACTTCTTTAGCAGAAGGCTATGTAAAGGGCAAAATCAAACAGGTTGATAATATGGGGGATGTGTTTAAAAATGCAGGTGCCGATTTGTCCCATGTTGATATTATTGATTGGGATGAAATAAAAAATGACACCGCCTCATTTATAGACGATGTCATTTCAAAAGCTCGTGATAATGTAGATATATTTGATATATTCGACTAACCTTAGCTTTCCTCTGGGAAGCTTCCTAAAATTTTATATAGCAATTCGTATAGCTTAGCCGATTCATCAGGCGATAGCTGAACGCATTTGCCCATTTTAGCAGGTATTTCACATGCCTGCTTTTTTAATTCCAAACCTTCGTCAGTAAGAGTAATAATAAGATTTCTCTCATCATCCTTAGAACGACTGCGTTTAAGATATCCCTTCTGCTCTAGCTTCTTAAGCACTGGAGTAAGTGTACCTGAATCAAGGAACAGCTTATCACCAAGAGCCTTAACTGTAATCTCCTTCTCCTCCCACACTACCATCATTGTAATGTACTGAGTGTATGTAAGGTCGATTGGATCAAGGTATGGCTTGTACCTTTTCACTATCTCCTTAGAGCATGCATAAAGCGGAAAGCATAGCTGATTTGAAATTTTTAAGCAATCAAATTTATCGCCCATTGTAATTCACCTCTATTAATTAAAGATTTTTAGACACAAAATCTGTGAGAGCTTCCTTAGGAACAAAGCCTACATTCATGTCTACCTTTTCGCCATCCTTTAAAACAACGACAGCTGGTATATTCATTATACCATATTCTCTAGCTAAATCTGGATTATCATCTGTATCGATGCTATAGAAATTAGCCTTACCTGCAAGCTCCTCTGAAACTTCCTCAAGAACTGGAGCAAGCATCTTACATGGGCCACACCATGTAGCATTAAAATCTAAAACTGAAACTCCTGACTTATCAAGTGTCTTAAATTCATTCTGATTAATTTTCTTTACCATAGTATATCTCCTTTCAAATTAAATCAACAATTACTCTGTAGCTTTCTTTAGTTCTGTTAAATATGAAACAGCTGAAAGAGCTGCAACATTTCCTTCTCCTGCGGCTTTGATGTACTGGTAAGGTGTTCCAGTGATATCACCACATGCAAACAATCCCTTAATATTGGTAGCCATCTGTCTATCAACAGCCACATGATTACCATCCATTGTAAGACCAGGTACCAGCTGTGATGGAGCTATCTGCTGTCTAAGAATAAATATACCATCTGCTGTATAAGTATCCTTATCTGTTGTAAGGGATGCAACACCATCCTTATAATCGATGGACATAGGCTTAATGTCACAGGTTACTTCTATATTACCACCAAGTGAACCAGTGTATTCATATTGAGGTAGGTAATAAACCTTATCTGCGCGCTCTGCCAAGAACTCAGCCTCTTCCTCGTCCTCTGCACCATATGCAACGATTATAGCTGTCTTACCCTTATACAATGCTGCATCACATGTAGCGCAATAGCTAACACCACGTCCTAAGAATTCCATTTCACCTGGGAATGGCTTCATAGTAGTCATTCCTGCTGCTACGATAACTGAGCTGGCCTCATAGTCACCACCGTGGCATTGAATAGCAAAATACTTACCCATGGAATAAACAGCATTAACCTTGTCCTCAGTAATCTCTACACCCATTGATGTGGCATGGTCAAGAAATGCCTTAGCCATATCCTCACCAGAAACATTAGGAAGCCCCAGGTAGTTCTGAATTGTGTGAGCCTTAGCTACCTTATCAGATGAGCCCTTTCCTCCAATAAGTAATACTGATTTATTTCTAACCTTAGCAGTAATAGCTGCCTCTAAGCCTGCTGGACCAGTACCAATAACTGCAATATCATATCTTTCCATATTATAACCTCCTTAAAACTACTTAGGAAGCCTATTAGATTTAATATAATCTTTTAGGTTGATTAAATTGTACACAATCTAATTGTATTTGTCAACACGTTTTTTCGAAAAAAATTAGGGCTCTAGGATTATTATCCTAAAGCCCTGTGTTAAAAGCAAATATTACAATTAAAGTAAAGGTAAAACTATTTTGCTCTCTTTCGTGCATATACTGCAATGCCACATAGTATAGCTGCAGCTATTGCTATAAGAACAGGCCATGGAAAACTTGCTTTTGAAGCTCCCTCTGCTGAAAGAGGAGTCTCTTCACTTTCAATTGACACTGTATCTTTTTCTTCATCGTCTACTGTTGTCTCTTCTAATGATGCATCCTCTGATGATTCTTCTACATCTTCTACAACTTCTTTATCATTAGCAGCCACTGATTTTGATGTGGAATGAGCTGCTATTCTGTTTGGAGTAGATTCTACTGTTGGAACTGTTGCCAATACAGGAGTCACCTGAGCAGTCACAGTTGATTGAACCATTGGTATAACAGTTTCAGTCTGATTTACACTAGCCATATTAGAACCAGTGTTATTTCCTTTGTTTCCTGAAACAGTAGGGTTAACTACAACTCCTGGTGTAGGAACAATCTCTGGTGTAGGAACGACCTCTGGTGTAGGAACGATTGCCTTACCTTTTTCTTTAATAATTGCGCCAATCATCTGTAGAGTTGTAAAGGTTGTAGGTGCAGCCCCAGTTGACTTTTCGTACTTTTCTAGAGCTTTTCCTGTTACATAAGTCTTTGGTCCAACATAACCATCAACACCAATCTTACCCATTATTCTAATAGAATTCTTAACAATAACTGGTAAATCAGCACGATAATCTAAATATCTAATGGCTGATGCTACATAATACTGTGTTTTAACAATATTTCCATTTTCGTCTGTTGTAAAACCAAATAATGTATTCCATGCATCTGCTGCCACTGAAGTACAGTTATGTGGCATAACCTGATATTGTTTACCACTTTCTACAGCATAGAACTCACTCATCTTCTTAGTCTGGTCAAGAGTAATATCATGCTCAATTATCTCATTTGGTCCTTGATCAAATTCAAATTTCTGATTATAAAACTCTCTGTTAAAGCATACACCACCTGGAGTAATTGCATTATATGACTTATTTATAAGCTCAGGTAGCTTAGGAATTACTACAGCAGCTATCTCTGGCAAATGTGCCTTAACATATTCAATATCAGGATTAGCACCTGTAGCTGCACTATATAATTTCATAAGTTCATCAACAACTTCTGGTGTGTAAATTCCATTAACAATGTCCTTATAAACCTGCTGTGTAGCCACAGCGTCAACAGAATAATGTCCTATAGAGACATAATCACCTCTGTTAAGTGTAACTGATGCTGGTGTATGTGGTTCATGCTCAGCATCCACAATATAAATGTCTTCAGTTGCCTTAGCTCGCTGTGGTGCATTAGCCTCAGTAATTTCATCAACTGTACTTCTCCATGAAACTATCTCAGCACCCTCTTCACCTGTTGCAGCTGCTTTTGCAGCATCCTGTAGCTTTTCTCTGTATGCTTCATTAGTAACATAATATCCATATATATCATCTATAGAAAGCTTTAGATTATCAACATAGCTAGTATAAACAATATATACATGACCATGTGTAGGATTCTTAGTTGATTCATCATGACGTGCAACAAGTCTTACAGAACCTACAACACCACCGTTGATGCCATATACCATACGGTCTTCTGACTTCTCATCAAAATCATTGTAACCATCTTCATCTGAATCCACTTTAGTAGGATCAGATAATAATACAGCATATTCATCATTTTCCACGATGACTTCTTCACCGTTTTTTAAACCATCTGAATCAAAATCATCTGATTTTTGAACATCTAAATAAGATGCTTCGCCAAATACCTTTTTTCCATCCTTTGTAAGAATTTCACCATCACAAAGGAGCTTTGTCATTAAATCTGAAATACCATCATTATTGAAATCTTTGTCGCCTCTGGCATCCATTAGCTCATACTTGTCTAAATCGATTTCATTCTGGTCTTTCTGCTCTTCTTGAGCATTTTTCTCTTCGGAATCTTCTACCGTATCTTGCTTCAATTCGTCCTTAGTTTCTGCCACAATTACATTACCTGTCTCAAGGTTTTCTGTAGAAACAATCTCAGGCTCTAAAAATTCCTCTTCCTCATTTTGTTCTTTAGAATTTTCTTCTGTTGTATTTGATTCTACGTTTGCAGTTATTTCCTCAGTGGTCTCACCTGCTACTTCTGTAGCATCATTCTCAGCTAAAACTGATAATGGTGAAACTGCTGGTAGAACAAGGGCACTAGCAAGAACCATTGCAACAAATCTGCAATTCTTCTTCATAAATTTTCCTCCCTAAAACACGAAAATCAAATAGAGTTTATCACAGAAATACCGTTATGGAAACTAATTTTTCGGACACAAGTTTCCTAAAGTGTATAAAATTACACACTATACAAAAATACCCAAGCCCTCAAAGGGCTTGGGTACTAGGTTTCTAAAAATTATGCCTCAAACATCTTGTTTACAAGGCTTTGTTCACTATCCATTTGTTTTTTCAAAGCCATGTTCTGTGCCTGATTTATAATGCGACTATTCTTCATTCTTGTAACGGAATCAGCAAAGTCCGCATCCTCCTTGCGAGACTGGGCTGCTGTAAGGTTTTCAGCTGTATTATTGTTTACACTATAGGCAGCTGATAGACCATTAGTTTCAGCACCGATTTGACTTCGCATAGATGACAACTTTGAATAAGTGCTATCTAATGCATCGGTAGAAATATTGTCAGGATTTCCTGAAATATCAAAGTTCTCTAATCCTGCCATAGCTGACTTAGCATCAGCTTCTGTTATAGTAGCGCTGGCTGTACCTGTATAAATATTTATATCACCAGTACTTCCGTCTAAAAGATTTTTTTCATTGTACTGAGCCTGATTGATTGTCTGATTGATAGTGGCAACAGATTGCTTATTAGCCTCCTGCAAAATAGCTCTATCACTATCAGAATAAAGCCCATTCATTGCTCTTACTGCGTTTTGCTCTATATCTCCAAGTGAATCTGAGATGTTAGAAAGAGCACCATCTGCTATGTTAGTAGCATCTATTCCATAAGAAATATTCTTGCTACCCTGATTTAGACTGTTAACTTCTTTTTCAATCTGCTTAGAAATTGCAAGAGCTACTGCATCATCAGCTGCTCCATTAACTTTCTTTCCTGTAGAAAGCTCCTTAGCACTTTTCTTTTGCTGCTCCTCTGTAGCTTTCATGTGATTAACGCTGTTCTGATACTGTGATGTATTTACGTTAGATTGAATCCTCATAACACTCACCTCAATCTTTCGTTATAAATAATTCTTATTTGTCAATTCTTAACAGAATTATAACACCGCAGTAGTTAATTGTCATGTGAAAATTTTGTTACTAATCCTCAGTGTCCCCATGGACGTTACCAAACTTTTCAAGGTTGTCAGTTTGCCTTTTGATTTCGGCATTATAACGTTTTTCTACAGAATCCCAGTATTTTGTAAGCTTTTCGTCCCCTCTTCTATCAGGAACATTCATATCCTTAGAAAGAATCTCTCCAAAATATTTTGAAAGCTTTTCAGCTCCAGCTAGGTTAAGATGCAATCCACCATCATAGGTGTCCTTGCTCCAATCTAAGCCTATTTCATCCTGAGCTTCAAGGAAATTAATATAGGTAAGATTATTCTCATCAGCATAATCTACAATCTGCTTATCCCACTCATCATACCAATAAGGATAAAGTGTTGGTGCCTTTACAAGCACAAGCTTTACGTCATTATCCTTACAAAGCTTTGTAAGCTTATCTAAATAATAGTAAGCATTTTCTCCAAACTGATAATCAGCAAGTGGCCTGCCGTCTGGCACATCGGTAGCTTCCTTTACATCCACTCGCATGTAGTAGCCATTGAAGGAAACCTTGTCGCGATGAAACAGATATTTAAAATCATCTGAATTCAAATCGCTCCATCTGCTATGGTATCTTAATATAGGAAATAAATACTCAATAAAATGCTCATCCTCAGTCATAGATGCATTAATGGAACCTACCTTACTTTTAGACCATTTCATGCCATCGATTGTCATTCGATTGTAAGCCTCGTTCTGTGGCTCGTTGTATTTCATTGATAGCACGTTGAAAACTATCATGTCAGGATGCTCTCTTTTGATGGTCTCCTCTGCCAGATAATAAGACTGCCAGATAAGCTGTTGAGCGCTGCCACGTATATACGAATTGATGCCATAATTTTCCCACAAGTAAACAGGTGATATGTTTTCATATAGCTCGCAGTCGCCGATGAAAACCACATCATGGTCTGTTGGGTCGTCGTAGTATTCACCTATCATTGCACCTTCTAGGATGCCTGACATGTATTTAGGCTCTAGGAGTTTGGTGGTGAAGAATAGGCCTGTTAGGGTTATGGCTAGTATTAATATAATTGAAATAAATTTTTTCATGTATGCCCTCATCCGCCCCTGCGGGGCACCTTCTCCCATAGGGAGAAGGCTTCATTTTTTTAAAATTGGTTGTAAATGAACTGGCTGGCCGAATATCCGATGCCGTAGGCGCCGAAGATTAGGGTGGCCATAAACAGGCCGTACCAGATAATGAAGCGTACTGGGGCGGCGCAGGTTGCGATTTTGCCACGGACGCTTCCACTTCGGCCTATTAAGCTTACTGTGATAAGAATAAGCATTCCTACAAATACAACAGCATAATCAAAGCCTGTGATGCCCATTCCTGTGAAGGCTGCTGGTGTAAGCTGAGCTAAGCTTGAATCTGCAAAGATGCTTCCAAACATTTTGAAGGTAAGTGGTACATCTCTGTAGCAGTCAAACATACGAAGTGATGACATGATTAGAACTGTTCTAATTACCTGGAACAATCTCCAGCCGAAGGTGCCATCTACGTGAACCTTGCTGTGGAACCATCTGTAGAATGGCTCTAGCTCCTGGGAAATCATGATAACAACAAAGTTGCCAAGTCCCCATACGATAAAGTTCCAGCTGGCTCCATGCCAGATACCTGTGGTAAACCACACAATAAAGCTTGAAAGATATACTGGCACACGCTTGCCAAGATTGTTTCCAAGGCGTGCTCTACTCTTTTTAGAAAGCTTCATCATAAACTGGCTGGCAGAAATTGGATAGAAAATATAATCTGTAAACCAGGTTCCCATGGTGATGTGCCATCTATTCCAGTATTCCTTGATGTTCTTTGAAAAATACGGGCGAATAAAGTTCTCTGTAACCTTGATCCCCATAGTCTCTGCCACACCGATAGTAATATCTATACCACCTGTGAAATCTGCATAAAGCTCTAAGGCATAGAACATTGCGCCTGCAAAGGCGTAGAAACCATTATAGGTATCTGGATCTGCAATGATAGCCTGAACAGCCACAAGTATTCTATCTGCAATCACAAGCTTCTTGAAGAATCCCCACAGGATTCGCTCCAAGCCAAAGCTAACTGTCTTCCAATCGAATTTGTGCTCCTCATAAAGAGTCTGGCTCAAATCAGCATAGCGACTGATAGGGCCCTGTACAAGCTGTGGGAAGAATGAAACAAAAAGTGCAAACTTAAAAAGATTATCCTGTGCCTTAAACTTGCCATTGAATACATCGATAAGATATCCCATAGACTGGAAAGTATAGAAGGAAATACCCATTGGGATAATCAAATCCACGAAGGAGATTCCATCTGGCCTTCCAAAGCTTGCCATAATGCCGTTGATATTTGCGATAGTAAAATTAGTGTATTTTGTAACCGCAAGAATACCTAAATTCAAAAGAAGGCAGGCAAGGAAAATCTTCTTTTCAGCTGCATGCTCCTTAGCCTTAAGAGCTTTTCTTTCTTCCTTTTCATATTCCTTTTTATGCTCTTTAAACCATGCATCAAAGCTTTCCTTTTTATCGGAAATCTTTTTAGCGGCAAAAAAAGTAGTCACTGTAGTGACCATAATAAAAATCAAATATCTTGGGTCACACATAAAATAAAATGCGTAACTTGCAAGAAGCAGGAAGGACCACTGGGCCCTTCCTGGCAACAAATAATACATTATAAATACTACTAATAAAAATAATAAAAATTCGTAGCTTGTAAATAACATCTAATTAGTCCTCATCATCTAATTTAGCTTTAATCAAAGCATAGATTGTCTCTGCTGATGCAAAATTCTCAGGTGTAAGCTCTGCTGCACCGATTGTAACATCAAACTCCTCATTAATCTCTGAAATCAGTGACACAATATCAAATGAATCAAGTATTCCTCCTGTCACTAAATCCTTTGCAGTTGTAAAATCTACCTCTGGGTGTAAATCTCCTAAAATAGTAAGTAATTCTTCCATGTTATTCCTCCTAAAATTTTTAATCTATTCCATTTTCAAGTCATCGCTCGAATCTTTGATTTGTTTTCCCAATTCGTTTATTTTTCTATCAAACCCCTCCATATCCTTCGCATACTTTCTCTTCATCTCGCTCATAGAATCTTCTATTTCCATAATCATTTTGTTAGCCATATTTCTTCTATCGTAATAAATTTCGAGTAACTCTGGATCATCAATAAATTCTTCACTAACAAAAGACATATGGTGTCTAGAATCATCTATCATATCTAGCACACTATTATTAAGCTTTATAGCTTCGTTATAATCGTCCTGTCTTTGTTCCTGTTCTTTCCGTATATTCCTAATTGCGTCTTCTAGTTCCTTTGTACCCATATTTCTCCTTAACTATATCTTATCCATCTATCCTAGCAGCAATAGCCTTATCAATATCCTGAAATGCGATACCTAAATTTTTAATATTATTTTCCTCTAAAGTCATATTTTCGCCCAATTTATCTATTAATTTCTGAGACTTTTCAAAAGCACTTTGCAATTTTTTATTACAAGTCACTGTTGATTTTTCGTCCTTTGAATATTCGCTCTGAGCGCAAAGGTATTTCGAGCTATTTTTTATAGCTTTTGAGTTATTACCAACAGTTGTACTATTAACTTTTACATTCATATCCCTTTATTTTCCCTCTATAATTTTATGTCTCCATCATTTATATGCTGTATTCCAGTACCACACAATGGACATTTTTCAGTTGCTTCTGTCGATTCAAGTATCGGTGCAATTACCAATAGATCTTCCAATAATCTACTGTCATAATATATGCCGAGATTACTATCCAAGCTTATAGAAGTCTGATTATCTGTTACATCGTAACAAGATTTATTAATAATAAACGATTCGTGATAGCCCTGGATATTATCACCATACACTACACTAAGCTCACAGTTATCTATATTATTTTCATTAGTTGATACTGTCATCATTATTCCCCAACCGTTTATTTCAAAAGTAACATATTCTTCATTTATTCCAACAAAAGTACCCCTATAGTCTATATAGTCTTTTATATTGAAACTTGTCTTATCATCGTTATAATACTTTTCAGCCTCAGCATCTTTTTCTACCTCAACTGTATTTCCCTCGCCAGTTTCCTGTGCAAATGTTTCCTTTGTTTGATTCTGCTCACCACAGCCCAATAAACTCAAACACAATAATATTGATAATAGTATACTTATGCTACGTAAATTCATTTTTTTCATATTTCAACCACCTTTTATCTATTTAATGCCATATCTAAAACCGTAGAAACATATGGATCACATTCTGAAGGAGTTGGTAATAAATCCGTTGCGTCATAAACCATTGTAGGATTAAATCCATATTGATCTAATTTATTTAGCGTACTTATATTTGCTTTATCATCTGGATAAACTACAGGTTGGTACATCAGAGTACCATATTTATCATAATAAAGATGGCCACAAACACTATTTTCTCTATGTCGTTCTGAAAAAGAAGTAACAATGGTATAGTTTTTATCTTTATCAGCTTTTTTCCCTTTCAATTGCTCATACATTCCTTTTGCATATTCTGAAGCAAATGTTTTTCCACACCCGTCACTACTACTATATGAATCCGTTGTTGCTATACCTTTAGAATTATACGGCAAATTACTAAAATATTGATTTTTTTGAAAATTACTAACGTTAATTACAACTCTACGACACTCACCATTCTTTCCGCTTTTTTTAAATTCCAAATCAACAGTTGTACTATCTAAGTTTTCAGAAATAAACGAATTAACCATAGGCAACAAACCCAAAGCTCCTGCTTTTCCCACATTCTTATTTCGATATGTATTAGTTTGACCCGCTTTATTTGTATACCTATACGAATAGTATTTATCCTGTAGGTTAACTACAGTACCATTTTTATCGTATGTTGTTAATACCTCATTTTTATCTGGTAAAGAAATTTCAGAAACGTGTTTAATTATAGAAAGATCACCTGTTAAATTACAATCAAAACCTCTTTTCGACCCTACGTTTTCCCAAACCATATCATATGACTGGTGTAAATAATCCGGAACAAATATGACATATACTTTACCACCATAAAAAATTGCTTTTTTATCGCTTGAAACAAATGTCTTATTATTTCCTTTTGTACGTCTAAGATTAATCATATCACTAGCTGACAAATATACTTTCTGTTGCTCTAAGTATGATATTTCCTTATCTGTATACCCATATGCTTTCAACAAAGCTCTACTACCTTGCTTAGTAGCTATTTCAGAACTTAGCTTTTTATTAAACAAATCATTTAATTTTACTAACCAGGCTGGTGCTTCATCTATCACATAGCCTTTTCCATCATACTTTTTCTGAAGATTCAATAAACCTGAATAAGCAAGTTGCCTATATTCATTACCATTAACAAACAGTCCACTTGTATCAGATTCGAAATCAAAAAACTCATCATTTAATTCTTTGTATTTTTTGTATGCCCTTTTATGCGAAAGCGCCCACAAACTATACCAACCTATTACAAGACTATAATCACAATAAGGGTTATTCTGTTGTAATCCCATATAGTAGTCGACAGAATTCAAACATTCTACCATTTTATCATACTCATGTTTACCCTCAGAATAAATAACATTACCATTGTAAACATTATGCTTAAGGCAGGAACCAGCTGATGACACTAATTTTTGCACATCAACTAAATCTAATGAATCAGCTTCCATACAAGCTGCCGTCACAGCAGCATATAACGAGATATGATCTTTAATTGAATTCCAAGCTACAGACTTCAAATCAGATCCCACAAAATCGGCCAATACTTCGTCAAGAGTAACTATATCCTCATCATTTTTTATTAAAATAGATTTAATTTTTGAACATTCCTTTTTTAACTTACCAACATCTAGATAATCTTCCGTTGACATTTTTATTGCAAAACCTTCTGCCATTTTTCCTCCTAAATATGAACATATTAATTTCTAACGAAATCTTTATATTTAAAATGTTTTATTAGCGATGGAATATCTATTGCCCATAGAGATAAAATAAAAATAATAATATCCAAAATGAGAAATAATATGCCTTTGCTATCACTCGAGTATTTATAATACCCAAGAGTTAGAAAAACCATAATAGGTATAAAAGGAATCGAAAATAAAATATTTAAAGGGTTCCAGGATATTTCAGCTGGGTTGTAATCACTATATACTATTATTGTTTTTCCCAATTTATTACATATATATTTTTCAGATCCTTTGTATTTTTTCTTTCTAGGACCTTTTTTTTGAGGCATTTTTTTCCAGTTAGCCCCTTCTTTAGCCATTGAGATTATTTTGTCTGCTTGATTTAATCCTTGAATTGACACTGTTTTTTCTCCTTTGTTTCATACTTCATAGCCAATTCCAACATAAATCCCTACTTACTATACATCTTGCTTAAAGTTACTCTATCAATCTTACCATTAGCAGTGAATGGCATCTCCTCTAGTTTGTTTACCTTGTTAGGTAACATATATCTAGGTAACTTGGTCTTTAGGGCCTTGATAAGGTCGCCTTCTGTGATATCGCCTACATAGTAAAGGACGATTTTGCCCTGTTCCTTGGCGTAGATGCAGCCGGAAAGCTTTATTTCTGGAACAAGGTTTACATTGGCTTCGATTTCGCCTAACTCGATGCGGTGTCCCATGTGCTTAATCTGGAAATCCTTGCGGGAATGGAAAATAAGCTCGCCGTATTCGTTGATGTGGCCCATATCTCCTGTGCGGTAAATGATTTCTGGATAAGCAGTATTCAAAGGATTTTGAACATAGGCTTCGCTAGTCTTTTCTGGGTTGTTGTAGTATCCAAGTGTAACAGATGTACCGCGAATACAGATTTCGCCCTGCTCTCCATCTTCTGCCAATGTGTTGTCATCCTTGAGTAATAGGATTTCGGTGTTCTTGAATGGGAAGCCTACTGGGATTACTTCGTCATCAGCGAACTCGCGAGTGACTGGATAATAGCAGCACATACCAGTGCCCTCTGTAGGGCCGTAAAGATTGAAGAACTTTGCCTCAGGGCAAGCCTCTCTCCATAATCTAAACTGCTTGATTGGGAATACCTCGCTTCCAAATGCGATAGTGCGAAGTGTGGTAGGCTTTACAGTATCAAAAGTAGCAAAGGCACTAATCATTGTAAGTGCTGAAACTACCCAACAAACTGTATTGATGTTGTGCTCGTTAATATATTCCACCAGCTTTACTGGGAACATAAAATATGAGTGTGGAATCAAATATGTAGTTGCTCCAAATTTAAGAGTTGGATAAAGCTCCTTAAGACAGGCGTCAAAATAAAGTGGTGTCTGATTTCCAAAGATAGTGTCTTCGTTGAAGCCAAGTGTTTCAGAAAGCTGCTCGATATAATCGATAACAGAACGATGGCAGGCACACACACCCTTTGGCACGCCTGTAGAGCCTGACGTAAATACGATATAGATTGGATCTGTATCGATGGCCTTCTTTCTTACAATAGCAAGTGCATCATAATCTGGCTTCGTATTTACGATATCTGAAAACAGAACAATGTCTGCCTTATAATCGAAGCCTTTTGCGATTTCCACTGTGCTATCATCGCAGATGATTACACGTGGCTTGCAGTTATCTAAAATAAGATTGATTCTTGTAGCAGGCATTTCGCTGTCGATTGGAACATAATAGCAGCCTGCATTAATTACACCAAAAAAGGTTGCTATGGTGTTTGGACTCTTTTTCATGAACACGATAACTGGCTCACGCTTGCAGCCTTTGTTAATAAGACCTGTTCCTACGGAATCCATGATATTTTTTACGTCTGAAAAAGTAAGCTGTACCTCGTCATCGGCATAGGCGATTTTGGTTGGTACTCGGTTTAAAGATTCGTTTAAATAGTCTAGTACGTTGTTTTGCATTATACACCTCATCCACCGCTAAAGCGGTCCCCCTTCCCCTCAAGGGGAAGGCTTTTATTTTGTTATTAATTCTTCGTATTCTTTTCTTAGTTTAGCGCATTTTTTGACGCAGTCCGCGGCTAGTACGTCTATGATGTCTAGTACCTTATCTCCTACATTGTGGTCGCGCTTTACTATGGATAATTCTGTGCAGCCTAGTATTATCACATCTGCCCCTGCCTCTAAAAGCTCCGTTTTGATAAGTTCGAACTCTTTCATAGCAACCTTGCGGCCAGCTTTGACATCATCATAGATGATAGACATAACCAGCTTTTGGCATTCTGTAGATGGATAGATGCATTTGATGTCGTAGTCCTTGAAGACAGAATCAAAAAGATGCATCTGAGCTGTTCCATCTGTGGCCATTATGCCAACATTTTTAATTCCTCTTTCGTGTAGATACAAGGCAGCTTCCTTCACTCCATTTGATACAGGAACAAATACGCTATCTGCTATCTGGTCATGGAAATAGTGGGCTGTTATACATGGCATAGCTATATAATCAATATTCTGTCTCTCCAATTCGTGGGCTATGTCCAGTATCTTAGGAAGAGGACTCTCTTTGCTTTCTCCTAAGATGTAGCCTGTTCTGTCCGGAATGGTTGGGCAGTTGTATATAATCATTTCAATGTTATCCTGGTCTGTGGCGGCGTCCGTCATTTCGATAATGCGACGCATGAAATAGGCTGTTGCCATTGGGCCCAGGCCACCGATTATTCCTAGTTTTTTCATGTTTACCCTCATCAGTCAGCTTCGCTGACAGCTTCTCCCAGAGGGAGAAGCCTTCTTTAATTAAAATATGTGTAGATTTCTCTGTCATAATTGTGAGAGCGGTAATGGGCATTGGAATATTCCATCAGCTCCTCATCTGTAAGATAAAATCCTTTGAATTCCTTATCTGTACGAGGTGTAGTATCAAAGTGTCTCCAGCCCTCTCCACAATCTATTACATTCCAAAAATGATGTCTAGTGGCAGTTGGAATGATTTCGATATCCTCATTCTTAATACCTGCCCTTGTAAGAAGTTCCTTGCTGACAGCGAAATAGTTGTAGCAATCTCCATGACGATTCTTAAGACCATCATAGGCACCCTTAAGCCAGTCACCTTTATCTTCACTTTCACTGTAGCCCATGTTCCCCTTAACCCACACATAGATTGCATGAGCCTTATCATAATCAGACATATCAGGCTTTATGATTTGGGCTAGAACCTCGTCTGCAAGTGCATCTACTTCATCAGGCGTGTACTCTGCCTTGATTACGGTGATGGTGCCTTCCTTCAAATCCATATTTCCCATGGAATCGGTGGCTGTGTATTCAATAGGATATTCTCCTGGCACATCAAGATTCACATGGCTGCTATCAACCTGCACTTCTATATCTGTATCTACATTATCTGTGACTATAATTCCCTGCTTAAAGCTAACTGCCTGCCCTGTGTATACAATCTTATCAAGCTGCCCTTCTATAACAGGAGGAACAATATCATACTCTTCCACAAGATGAAGGGTTGTATTGACACTTGTGCAATTGCCTGATGAATCCTCTGCAACAATATTAATAGGAATATCACCATAATTATCAAAGCTGATTCCCTCACCAAAATATACCTTAACATCATTCGAGGCATCACTTACTGATTCTACAAAATCTTCAGGCTTTGGAATCTCTTCCTTAGTGCGTGTAAGCTCTTTAACAGAAAGTTCTGGAGCTATGGAATCCACCACCTCTAGCACACAATCATAAGTATATCTGCCACATATCACTTTTACATCATAGCTGCCTGCAATGTCTGTTGAATATACACTACCAGCGGCAAATTCAGCAGTATCAGATGGATTTTTTAGAAAGTCGGTAGCTTTTACCTGCCCTCCAAGCTCCACCTGGCATTTTGTATAAACTCTATTGGAATAATCATAATAAAAGTAGGCCCCCACCCCTGCACAGACTGCCACAGCTGCAGCTGCGATAGGTATAATGAGCCTACTTGTTTTTTGCTTTTTTTTATGATTTTTTCTTCTGACATCATTTTCCATAATAATACATTCTCCAGAGTGAATTCACTCGAAGATAATTTTATCAATCATGGAACATATAGTCAAATATCTTGGGGGTTACTTACGCATCAGGATTTTTGTAAATCTGTTTTTGCAATATTTCTTTCTGATTTAAAAAGCTACTACATTTTAATTACATCTATTACCTTTAAACCATAGTCTGTAGATTCAAATACAATGTCGAATCCGTGATATGCCATTCTGAAATCTCTTTGCTTTCCTCTATCATAGCCTGCTCTTGGGTCCTGGGATAACACCTGTATTGCAGACTTTCTAATATCTTCTGGAAGCTTCTCAAGAAGCTTATTTGGGAATTCAACCTGCACCTGCTGACCTTTTGACAATGAATCGGTAAATCCGCCCCTGGCATCTGGATGTGCATCAGCATAAGGGATATAAGGCTTTATATCATAAATAGGTGTGCCGTCTAACATATCAACGCCACTTACAACTAGAATATGTCCTTCATTTTCCGTTTGCCTTACCTCTAAAAGCCTCACAGAGGACATACCAATATTATTGGGCCTATATGGTGCTCTTGTTGCGAACACTCCCATATGCTTTTCACCGCCCAATCGTGGTGGGCGAACAGTGCCACCTTCAAGTGGTTTGTTTTTTGAAAAGCCCCACAGCAGCCACAGATAATCGTAGTCTGTGATACCTTCTATATATGTAGGATTTCTAAATTCTTCCGTAAATACAATATAACCTATTTCATCTGCCAGCCCACTTTGCCTAGGTATACCAAATTTCTGTGTAAATCCTGTTTTAATGTATGCAATTTCTTTTAATTCCATCTTTACCTCAGCTTGTTTAATCAAAAATGTACTGCTTATATGCAGCTTCGAATATCATTATACTAATACATATAAAAAAAGTAATGTATTCTTGTAGAATATCTTAATTAACTGAGGAAATATGTGGGTGAATTTCTGAGAATTGCTAAACCGCTTAACTTTTGCTGGAATTGTTAAGCTGAATATGGCTATAGAAGAAAAACACTTACCACCAATTTTAAAAAGTTAAGTGTTTTTGGAGAAAACCTAGAATAAACGCACTTTTTAGGAGGTGAATTAAGTGATTCTCACTAGATGTGCAAAAGCACTTACATATTTTATAAGTGTAATTGAAGATGTCACATATACCACTTAACTACCTGCCAAAATAGTAAGCTTTCTAGGATAACAGCCTATTTACACTTAACTTTTTCTTGGGAGTGATAAGTGGATTTTATAAACAAATAAATAACACTTATATTTATAAAAGGCAGTACCCAAAAGTACTGCCTTTAAATCCTATATCAATTACTTTCCTTCGTATGTAACAACTGATGCTACATCATACTTAGCAAGCTTCTCACGTCCCTTAAGACCTGCAAGCTCCATAAGGAAGATAATCTTAACAACCTCTCCGCCAAGCTCCTCAACAAGCTGAGCTGCTGCTTCGATAGTACCGCCTGTAGCGATAAGGTCATCTACGATAACAACCTTCTGGCCTGGCTTAACTGCATCCTTATGCATCTCGATTGTAGCTGTGCCGTACTCAAGGTCGTAAGTCTTTTCGATAGTTTCGCATGGAAGCTTACCCTTCTTACGAATAAGTACAAATGGCTTACCAAGTGCATAAGCAAGTGGTGCACCAAATATAAATCCACGGCTCTCAGCGCCTGCGATAACATCACAATCAACATTCTCAAGTAACTTCTTCATCTCATCAATAGCGAGGTGGAAGCCCTCAGCATCCTGTAAGATGCTAGTAACATCACGGAACATGATGCCTGGCTCTGGGAAATCCGGAATAGTTCTGATATAATCTTCTACTTTTTTCATATGACTCCTTCTATTTATGTGCCGCATTATTTCCAATGGAGCGGCAAACAATAAAGTCGGATAAAGATATTATCCTTATAAAGTATAAAGTTTTTACACAAAGATTTCAAGTGTAGAAGCGATATTAGACAATACCTTATCTAACGTCAAGTTTTACAAAGCTAAAAAAGGGGCCCCGAAGGACCCCCATTTGGATAGTACCGAGCTTCTTGCGAAACCCTTTCGTACTCCTGCGTTTGGCCACGCTATACTTACTGAAGAATTGACATAACACCCTGTGTAGACTGATTAGCCTGTGCGAGCATTGACTGGCCTGCCTGAGCAAGAATATTATTCTTGCTGTATGTAACCATCTCGTCAGCCATATCTGCATCACGGATTCGTGATTCAGCGGCTTGTGAATTCTCAACTACATTGTCTAAGTTTGCGATTGAGTGCTCGAGTCTGTTCTGAACAGCACCAAGTGCTGAACGCTGAGCAGAAACTCTTGCAAGGGCGTCTGCAATTGCGTCAATGGCATAAGTTGCTGAAATACCTGTATCATCTGCAACATTGAGTTTCTTGATTCCGAGATAGGCTGCGTTCATAGTGTCGATCTCTACATTAATCTTATTTGTCATATCTGCGTCGGAACCTACGTGAAGATTAAATGTTAGTGAGCTTGCGTAACTTACTGTGCCCTGCTTAATGAGGAATGTACCATCGTTGTTGTTTGTAACCTTTGCCTCTGTGTCTGTTCCGATAGATGATGCTTTCTGAAGCTCTTCTGCCATAAGTGCGTATGCGTACTGTGCAGAAATTTTGTCTTCATCATCGCTATCAACACCGGCTACAGTCATTTTATCAGTGCCATTAATTGTTACTCTCTGGCCTTCCTTAAGAAGTCCAACGATGCTACCACGAGTAAGATTATTTTCGCTTACCTGCTCTTGATCAGAATTCTCAACTACTGTGTACTCTACTTCATTATTGCCGTCGATATCAGCTATTTTTACTTTAGCTCCTGCGGCAAGTGCACCAATTTGTTTTGATACATCGGCTAACTTTTGTGCAAGGAAATAATCATCTACTGCTGTGAGAATTTCTCCATTTGTGATGATTGTATCTCCTGCTCCAATTGTTGCACTTGCATTATTAAGTGCTCTTTGCTTGAACTGATTCATTGTTATCTTGCCACTAGTACCAAGCTTCCAAGTAGATACTTCGCCTTCGCCAAGATTCTTTGTAATTGCGAATGTTGTCATGCCATTTTCTGACTGCTTATCTTTTAATCTGATTGTGCTACCCTCGGTTGCAATTGAACCAATACTTACCTTATGTCCCTCTGCCTCGTACAAGGCTGTATCCTGGAAGTTTTTCTTTTCATACCATCCAGTGGTTACATTTGCCGGAGAATCAGTTGTGGCGCCAGTTTCACCAGCCTTTACATAGTACTGGTATACCTTGCCATCCTTTGTGGTGATAAGGTCACCCATTGCTGGAGCATATGAACTTGTATTTGTAATATCAGTAGCCTTAACCTTGTTAGTAAGTACATAGTCCTTACCGTCTACTGTGATAGAATCACCAATTCTGGCTGCTGTTGCACCGAGGGCTGTAGCTGTCTTGTAGCTATCCTCGGTCTTGCCCATACCAATCTCATACACCTTTCCACCAATGCTGACTGTTGTACCGTCCTTAAGTCTCTCCTTAACAGAGAAGGTTGCTTCACCTTTGCCATTTGCAACGAGGGTTCCCGCAAGTCCGGCATCATGTGCGTTTACTGCTTTTGTAACCTTTGTGCCGTTTGGGTCACCTCTTAAAAGATATGTTTCGTTAAACTTTGTAGTTTCAGCTACACGGTCAATTTCTGTTGTCAACTGAAGTATTTCATCCTGAATAGACTGTCTATCACTCTCTGCATTTGTTCCGTTGGCTGCCTGTACTGCCAGCTCGTTCATACGTTGAAGCATTGCGTGCACTTCAGTTAGAGCACCTTCAGCAGTCTGTACTGCTGAAATACCATCTGATGCATTCGTAGATGCCTGGTCTAGACCTCTAATCTGCTTTCTCATCTTTTCTGAGATTGAAAGACCTGCTGCATCGTCTGCTGCTCTATTAATTCTAAATCCAGAAGAAAGTTTTTCAGTTGTCTTTCCCTGTGCTGTTGTTGTTATACCTAACATTCTTGAAGCATTAGCTGCCTGCATATTGTGTTGTACTACCATAATTTCTACCTCCTTGTAGATACTCTTAAGATTCCATTCAAAAGAGATGCGCGAAGCGCATATCGTTAACTTTCAATTAATAATTTATTCAATGATATGGAATGCTACATACCAAAGGCGACATACCGTATCTATATAACAAGGGAGTGACCAACCTCCACGTGCTACCAGAGAAGAAATTATGTGCAACTACCTAAGATTGCTCTCAAATAGTCGCTCTGTAGTATAACTTTCCGTATTCAATTGTAAAGTTACAAGTGATGATTTTTATATCATCTACTTTTTTTATCGGAAAAGTCTTTTTAAACTTTAGTCATAATTTTCAAAAAAATAGAACTCCCATATGGACTTTAGTAGAATCAGTGCTGGAGGGCATAAAAAAAGGACCTCCGAAGGGAGGTCCAAATTAGCTACTTCCATGTAAATACTCTCGAAATCCGTTTCTGAGAGAGTGCTTTTGCACTGTTATTGAAATTTAGGGGCTTGCCAGGGGAGCAAGCCCCGTAAATTCACTAGCTATTAACTAGCCTGCGCGAAACGAATCGTTAGGATTTAAATATCCTATGAAATTACCATTGATACTCGCCCATTTGAAAATCACCTGCGGTGATGGGCTCGTCATGTTCATGATTTTTCAAGTCAAGCTTTTAAAATCACGAATTATCCTAAGATTGAAAGTACGCCCTGTGTTGACTGATTAGCCTGTGCAAGCATTGACTGGCCAGCCTGAGCAAGAATGTTATTCTTGCTGTAGGTAACCATCTCGTCAGCCATATCTGTATCACGGATACGAGATTCAGCAGCTGTAGAGTTCTCAACTACGTTATCAACGTTAGCGATTGTGTGCTCTAATCTGTTCTGAACAGCACCAAGTGCAGATCTCTGAGCAGATACCTTTGCAACAGCGTCAGCGATTGCATCGATTGCGTATGTAGCAGCTGTACCAGTAGTATCAGCTACGTTAATACCCTTAATACCAAGTGAAGCTGCGCTCATAGAATTAACATCTACGTTAATCTTGTTTGTCATATCAGCATCAGCACCAACGTGAAGGTTGAATGAAAGCTTATCCTTGTATGTTACAGTACCTTGCTTGATATCGAATGTACCATCATTGTTGTTTGTAACCTTAGCTTCAGTATCAGCACCAATTGAAGAAGCTTTCTGAAGTTCATCAGCCATAAGTGTATAAGCTCTATTAGCAGAAATCTTGCTTGTATCAGAAGCTTCTACACCAGCAACTGTCTTCTTATAAGGTTGACTAGCATTATCAGTGAAAGAAACTCTATCGCCTTCCTTTAACATCTCGATAATGTGATCACGTGTATAGGTACTACTTGCAGAATCTTCCTGTGCAGCTGTTTCAGCAACTGTATATTTTGTCTGATTGTTACCAGCAACATCTGTTACAGTTATTTCTACACCTGCTTTCAATTCGCCAATTTTCTTAGAAACATCACTAAACTTCGCTGATGCAAAATCATTGTGAACAGCTGTTAATTCTTCTCCTGAAATCATAACAGTATCACCTGCAGCGATTTCAGTACCGCCTTTTACATCTTTTGCAACAATTTTTCCACCATTACCAATGTTATAAGCAGATTTTTCACCATCTTTGATATTCTTTACAATATTAAATTCTGATAATCCACTTTTAGCATCTGCAGTTTTTAGCTTCCATGTTGCGCCTTCTACTGCAATCTGACCTGTTGTCTTAGCATGACCTTCTGCTGCGTAAAGAGCAGTCTCCTGATATGTAGATTTGTCATACCATCCAGCTGCAGGGCCGCCAGTTACTGAAGAAGCAGCCTTATACTCATATACAGTACCATCTTTTGCAATAATCTGATCACCAACTGTTGGAGGGTTCTTAGCTATTACATCTGAAGCCTTTACATCCTTTGTAAGAGTAGTAGTCTTACCATCAACAGTGATACTATCACCGACTTTCATAGCAGAAACTTTAAGAGCATCTATAGTCTTATAACTATCTTCAGATTTACCTGCTCCAATATTGTACTCTTTACCGCCAATCATTACCTTATCGCCGTTTTCAAGCTTCTTATTAAGAGAGAACTTTGTTGTACCATTTACAGCATTCTCAACAAGCTTTCCATCAAGACCAGCGTCATGAGCCTTTACTGTCTTAGTAACTTCGTTACCATCAGCATCGCCCTTAAGTAAGTATGTCTCATTGAACTTTGTTGTTTCAGCTACACGGTCGATTTCTGTTGTAAGCTGATTAATTTCGTCCTGGATTGAGTTACGATCTGTATCACTGTTTGTGCCGTTTGCTGCCTGAACTGCTAGCTCATTCATTCTCTGAAGCATTGAGTGAACTTCTGTTAAAGCACCTTCAGCTGTCTGCACTGCAGATACACCATCCTGAGCATTTGTAGATGCCTGATCAAGACCTCTTATCTGCTTACGCATTTTTTCTGAAATTGAAAGACCAGCTGCATCATCTGCTGCACGGTTGATTCTGAAACCTGAAGAAAGCTTCTCAGTTGACTTTGCCTGATTACCAGATGTGATGTTGAGCATACGAGATGCGTTCATTGCCTGCATATTGTGTTGTACTACCATAAATTCTACCTCCTTGTAGATACTCCCTGGATTCCTTTCCTGGGAGAAGTGCATTTGCACTCAATTGTTAATAAAATTACTGCTCTAATAAAAGAGCTATATACCCAACAGTACTCGCGCGACATACTGCATGAATATCAAAGTAATTAATGTAGTTAGTAATTCACATGAAAAAATTCTATTGTGATTACAATAGATAAATAGAAACTGATAATCGATTATTCCGATCCTTAACATCCTTGTCCTGTACCGAAAAAGTTATTTGATTTTGGTGTTACTCTCGGGATAAAGAATTCCGTTTCTTTTATCCTACATTTTAGTTATCGGATGAAGTTTTAAAAACTTAACCCCTGAATTGAAAAAATTTTTAAAAAATCTCAGGCGGAAGTTTTATGCCCTCATCAGTCAGCTACGCTGACAGCTTCTCCCATAGGGAGAAGCCTTTCGGCTTTTTTTGCCTTGCAATATTTATATCGGACATGCCGTTATAAACTTAACCCCTTTTTGAAAAAATTTTTAAAAAATTATTTTTACTATAAAAAAGGTGTTACATTCAAGCAATTGCTTTCATGTAACACCTATTATAACATCTAAAATGCATTGTGACCGTTTTTCACAAAAAGGTCATAGTTTTATTTATTCTATTCCTGAAGGGATTCCATGATAGGTGGAATGAGCTGCTTCTTACGGGAAACAACACCCTCAAGCATATAGCTGTCTGTTGCTACTGGCATGCGGAATGCATCTGCAATAATCTTGCCTGCGTCTGAACCTACAAATAATAGCTCTGTAGTTTCATTTAGGATATCTGTAAGCATTACAAATACTGCATTAAGGTTAGATGATGCAAGCACTGTATCCATATAAGCCTGCAAATCTGGCTTAATGATATTTAGCTGGCTTCGGGAAACTGAGCTAACCTGTGCCACGCCAAACTTAATCTCACCACTTGTAAATACTTTGTAATCCTGATGGAATATCTGGTCTGCAGTACGGTCCTTGAAATCACTTCCTGCCTCGAACATAGATGTTGCAAGCTCTGTAACATCTACGCCTGCTATCTCAGCAAGCTCTCTTGCAAGAGATTCATCTGTAGGTGTGCAGGTTGGTGACCTAAACATAAGGGTATCCGATAGGATAGCCGAACAAAGTATACCCGCAATATCCTTTGGAATATCAACCCCACGCTCCTTAAACATAAGGGTAACGATGGTAGCTGTAGAACCTAAAGGCTGATTTCTGAATAATATAGGAGAAACAGTCTCCAGTGAACCTAATCTGTGATGGTCGATGATTTCTAGAACATCAGCCTGGTCGATTCCATCTACCGCCTGAGATTTCTCATTGTGATCCACAAGAATCACTCTCTTCTTCTGCATATTCAAAAGAAGACGTCTTGAAACCATACCAATATAATGTCTATTCTCATCTAAGATAGGGAAATCTCTATGTCTAACAGATTTCATAACCTCTCTTACTTCATCAACATAGTCGTCTAATTCGAAGCTTATGATATTATCCTTTTGCATAAACTGTCTAATAGGCATAGACTGATGAATAAGACGAGCTACTGTAAATGTATCAAACTCAGTAGTAATAAGAACTACCTGCTTCTTTTCAGCAAGCTCTTCTACCTCTTTATCAACCTTGCTTGCGCCGCAAACAATCAGGCAACTACATCCTGCCTCGATACAGATAAGTTGACGGGCTGTAATGTTACCAACAATCGCCAAATCATCTGTCTTAATATCATCAATAAGCTCCTCACGGCTGTTTGATGCAATAACCACAGAACCTTTTACAAAATAAGCATGTGGATTTCCTGTAACAAGTCTACCATTAAGTGTGCTTATGATATTAGAATACTGAGTACGTGAACGGGACAAAATACTGTTATCGTATATATCCATGTACGAATAAGCGATATCACCATTTACGATAACACCCTCAAGCTTACCTGTTCTTGCTACAACAGGAAGAGTAACAACATCCCTATCAAGCATGATTTCCCATGCCTTCTTTAATGAAATGTGTCCATCAACACCCTCTAACTGTCTGTACTCGATATCCATTAGCTGTGCACCTACGTCAGAGATTGTCTCTGGCTCCGGTACATTAAAACGATTTAAAACATAACGGGTTTCTTCATTTAGTGGACCCGCCTTTTTTGGAACAAAATTATCACCACTGCTAAGTGCATTCTTAAGGTAAGAATAAGCTATAGCAGCGCAAATACTATCTGTGTCTGGATTTTTGTGACCGATTATATAAACTGACTTCGGCATATTTCCTCCATTTTATCTCTTAAAAAATTCCTAAAGAATGAATAAATGAAGCTACAGATAATCCAAGTGAAAGTATTAACAAAACTATTACAACAACAGAAAGCTTCTTAAGAGAACTGTAATGCTCTACAGCCTTAAGAGCCTGCTCTTCACTGTTGTCATGCTCCTTTAATAAATCCTGAATCAAGCGATACAAATGAACTGATTCTGAATGTGTCTTCTCAGAAAGCTCGCTTTGAATTGAATCAAGACCTGCGGATACATTTTTAAGTGTATCCTGAAGATTCTTGCTATGAGCCTCATAAGATTCCTGGTTGCCACTAACCTGTCCTTTAATATCAACCTCAAGCTGATCCATGTTGTTCTTGACAACCTGCATCATTCTATCTACCTGAGTCTCCACATCAGCAACAAGGGTATCTGCCTCTTCCTGCTTCTTTGCAAGTTCCTCCTGTAGCTTAACATTTATTTCTTCTTTTTCTTTAACTATAGCCTCAAGCTCGGCAGCCTTTTGCTCTTTTTGAGCGATTAACTGCTGAAGCTGTGTTGCTTTTTCGCGAAATGCATCGATTTGCTCAAGTAATAAATCCTCACCTAAATCAACAGAAGGCTTTGTATTCTCAAGCTCTCGAAAATCTCCTTTTTTTCCCTCTACATTAGGGTTTGCCATAGCATTTATCCTCCTCTTTTAAGGTTTCAAATGTTGATTAGAAAGTAAATTTATCAGCAAAGTAAGCATCCAAATCTGCAATAGCAATACGCTCCTGCTCCATTGAATCACGGTGACGAATTGTAACCATGTGATCTTCCTCTGAATCAAAATCGTATGTAATACAGAATGGAGTACCAATTTCATCCTGACGACGATAACGCTTACCAATGTTACCTCTATCATCAAACTCGCAATTATACTTCTTAGAAAGCTCTGCAAAAATCTTTTCTGCACCCTCATTAAGCTTCTTAGAAAGTGGAAGCACACCAATCTTAACTGGTGCAAGTGCTGGATGGAAATGAAGTACTGTACGTACATCACTTCTGTTCTCATCACCGATTTCTTCCTCATCGTATGCTGCGCAAAGGAATGCTAAAACTACACGGTCAGCACCAAGCGAAGGCTCAATAACGTATGGTAAATACTTCTCATTTAACTCATCATCAAAGTATGTAAGATCCTGACCTGAAACATTCTGATGCTGAGTAAGGTCGTAATCTGTACGGCTTGCGATACCCCAAAGCTCGCCCCAACCAAATGGGAATAAGAACTCGATATCTGTAGTGCCTGTTGAGTAGAATGAAAG
>SVER01000090.1 GCA_015057315.1 Pseudobutyrivibrio ruminis
GAATTGTTTATTACTACTAAGGTATGGGTTAGCGATATGAAGACTGAGGAAGCTGCCTATGAGGCAGTAAAGACTTCACTTAAGAAGTTGAATATGGATTATGCAGACCTTATTCTTCTTCATCAGCCTATGGGAGATTATTTTGCAGCCTATAGAGGAATAACAAAAGCATATAAAGAGGGGCTTACAAAAGCAATTGGAGTTGCTAATTTTTATCCAGCTATCTTGGCAAATTTCTGTGAAACAGTTGAAGTAATTCCAGCAGTCAATCAGGTGGAGCTTCATCCATTCTTTGTACAGGAAGGAGCCCTTGAGAATATGAAAGCCTACGGTGTAGTTCCTCAGGCATGGGGACCACTTGCTGAGGGAAAACATGGTATATTCACAGACCCTGAGCTTACAGCAATTGGAAATAAATACGGAAAGAGTGCAGCACAAGTAGTTCTTAAATGGAATGCTCAGAGAGGTGTTTCTATTATTCCAAAGTCCACACATGTAGAACGAATGGAGCAGAATATTGATATATGGGATTTTGATCTTACAGATGAAGAAATGGAAAAGATTGCGTCAAAGGACCTTGGACACAGCGAGATTGTAAATCATGATGACCCAGGATTTGTAAAATTTGTGTTAAACCTTCACTAGAATAATAAGGGAAAGGATTATACAGATGAATCAAAGGACAATGATAAAGGTAATTGTAGACATTACAATGACGGTAATACTGATGTTGATGATGGCCTATGAGCTTGTTGGCAGAGAGGCTCATGAATGGCTTGGCATGGCACTGTTTACACTTTTTATCATTCATCATGTTCTGAACAGGAAGTGGTCTAAGAATGTGTTTAAGGGCAAATATACTTCGTTCAGAACTTTTCAGACCATAGTTGTAATAATAATACTTATTACTATGCTCGGTTCGATGATAAGTGGAATTATGCTTTCAGAGTATGTATTCAGTTTTATAAAGCCAGATGGTGGTTATGAGATATTTCGAAATATCCACATGCTTAGTGCTTATTGGGGATTTGTATTTATGTCTATTCACATTGGCACAAACATGGGAGTGATGACAGGAATGCTGAAAAAGAGTAATTTGTATAATTCTAAGATTGGAAGATTATCATTTTTATTATTACCATTGCTGATTTCAGTATATGGAATCTATGCTTTTTACAATAGATTGATATGGCAATACATGTTTTTGAAAAGCCATTTTGTGTTCTTTGATTATAACGAACCTCTCATAATATTTATGGCAGATTATCTTGCTGTTATGGTTCTTTTTGCAACCGTTGGGCATTACATTTCGATGCTTTTAAAGAATGTTAAACATAAAAATTAGTAGTTAACAGGAGATGGAAAATGAAGAAAAAAATTATAGTACTTGGCTTGTTATCATCAATGATTGTTGGAACTATTGCGGGATGTGGAAGCAGTAATACTAACACCGTAACTAGTTCAACGGAAAACAGTAATAATATGGAAACAACAGAAGATGCAACTGTAGAGGAAAGCAGTGATGCTTCTGAAGAAATTACAGTGGAAGATGATAGTGACACAGCTTCAGACAGCAAAGTCTTAGTCGTTTATTATTCGGCATCAGGCAATACAGCTCAAGTTGCAGATTATATAGCAGAGGAAACCTCAGCTGATACTTTTGAGCTTGTTCCAGAAGAGATTTATACAGATGCAGATTTAAACTGGACTGATAGAGATAGCAGAGTCTCTAGAGAGCATGATGATGAAAGCTTAAGAAATGTTTCACTTGTAAATGCTACACCTGATAATTGGGATGATTATGATGTGGTATTTGTGGGTTATCCAATTTGGTGGGGAATTGCAGCTTGGCCTGTAAATCAGTTTATTACATCTAATGATTTTTCAGGCAAGACAGTTATTCCTTTTTGTACTTCTTCAAGTTCAGGCTTGGGACAAAGTGGAGAGTTGCTTGAAGATATGGCGCAGACAGGAGAGTGGATGGAAGGACAGAGATTTAGCTCAGGAGCATCTAAAGAGGATGTAACAAATTGGGTTGAAGGTTTAAGTTTTTAACAAAGAGGAGAAAAAATTAGATGAATCCATTTAACTATAGTTATCCAGTAAATGTATATTTTGGCGAAGGCGCTGCAAAGGAAAATGCGCCTGCGGAACTTTCAAAAGTGGGTCCAACTGTAATGCTTGCATATGGTGGTGGTTCCATTAAGAAAAATGGAATCTATGAGGAGATGATAAAAATCCTTGAAGATGCTGGAAAAAACATCGTAGAGTTTACTGGGATAATGTCAAATCCAACTTATGATAAGGTGCAGGAAGGCGCAAAGCTTGCTAGAGAGAATAAAGTGGATTTTATTCTTGCTGTAGGTGGAGGTTCTGTAATTGATTGCTGCAAGATAGTATCTGCCCAAGCAAAGCTTTCAGAGGATATTTGGGAGTATGAATATTCAAAAGGTAATAGACCTACAGAATTCATACCTATGGGAGCGGTTGTTACAGCCTTTGGTACTGGCGCAGAGATGAATAATGGTGCTGTTATTACAAACACTGAAAAGATGATGAAGTCAGCACTATGGGGCGCTTTTTACAGTTTTGCTGTTCTAGACCCAGTGTATACAATGTCAATGCCACTTAAGCAGGTGATTTCAGGTGCGTTCGATTCTCTATCGCATAGTATGGAAACATACATGGGCAGCCCCAGAGATACAAATCTATCTGATGAGATAAATGAGGCTAATCAAAGGAATATTATTAGGAACATCCGCGCGACACTAAAAAATCCTGATAATGTAAATACAAGAAGTGAACTTATCTGGGCTGCAGCTATGGCAGAAAACGGGATACTGAAGATTGGAAAAGTGACAGATTTCCAGTGTCATATGCTTGAGCATCAGCTTGGAGCATATACAGACTGTAATCATGGACAGGGACTGGCGGTGCTTCATCCAGTATTGTATAGACACTATCTCCCGGAAGCTACCCAGCAGTTTGCCAGACTGGCAACGGAAGTATGGGGCATAGATCCAAAAGGTAAATATGAAAACGAATTAGCAGAAGATTTTATTTCAACTTTGGCTGATTTTATTAAAGAAATAGGCCTTCCAACTACCTTTGCTGAAATGGGTATAGATGAGAACACAGATTTTGAGGCTATTGCAAAGTCTACAATCAGAACAGGTGGATGTGTAAAAAAGTTTACAGATGCGGAACTCTTAGACGTGTTAAATGAATGTAAATAATTGCTGGAATGTGAGTCTTTTGGCGGTGAACGGATGTGATGGAGGTTTCACAAATGTTTAAGAAAACTATCAAATGTATAACAGGCTTTTTAATGGCGGCAGTATTGCTATTAGGCTGTGGGAGTGATGTAGGAAAAGATTCATCGAAGGAAGAAATCATCAAATGGTTGAATACTTTGAACTTGGACTAGCTAAGCCCGTATCGGATGAAATTACGGTTGGTGAGAGCACTATGAGAGGCTTTATAAATGACAACGTATATCATTCATCCGAATACGGAGACATTCATTATTCAAGCTATATTCCAGAGACTTATGATGGCAGCAAGCCTTATGCGCTTTTTGTTACACTTCCCGGATGGGAGGGACTATATTTTCAGGGTGTCGGCGCCAACATGGTAGAAGATTTTGGCGTGGAAGCGATACGATATAACGATGAGATGATTGTACTTTCCACACAGCTAAATGACTGGGGAGAAACATCGGCGAATCAAGCGATTGCGCTGACGGAATATTTTCTTGCCCACTATAACATTGAT
>SVER01000024.1 GCA_015057315.1 Pseudobutyrivibrio ruminis
AAGTGGCTCATCCATACGATTGTTGACTTATCCACGCCTGCGAATAAAGAATCATAAGCTCCGTCAATAAAGGTTTCAGTTTTACCATACTCACGAACTGGTGCCTTTTCAACCTTGCCACCAAGCACATGCATCATAAGCTGTGCACCGTAGCAAAGACCAAGTACTGGTATTCCAAGCTCAAACAATTCCTTAGTATAAGTAGGGGCTCCCTCCTCATAACATGAATTTGGTCCTCCTGTGAGAATGATTCCCTTTGGATTCATCTTTTTAATTTCATCAAGCGGGGTACGATAAGAATAGATTTCACAGTAGACATTACATTCTCTGACGCGACGAGCGACAAGCTGATTGTACTGTCCGCCAAAATCGATAACAATGACTTTCTCCTGGTTCATAGATACTCCTTATTAATTTGTTGTAAATTTTCCTAAAGTATAGATTAAATTTTCAAATTCTTCAACTAAAAACATTAATATAAATAGGATTTCATTCGATACAATATATAGCAATATATCTAAAGGAGTAGCTATGAGCATAAGTGTAACTAATTCATTAAGTTTAAGAGTGTTTTATAACCGCTATACAGCAGTGTCCTCTGGTGCAGCCAGAAATGGTGAGCCTACAGGTAAGTTATCCATGGCGGACGCTAGTGCTTTGCGCAATGCCATAAGGAAGCTGCAGGATTACAAATTTGAAGATGCTAGTAAAGACCATATCCAGGAAAAAATAAAGGCCTTTACTGATATAATGAATAATACTATTACCACTGCTACCAAATACGGAGCAAATGATTCTTCAGTACGAAATGCTGCATCAAAGCTTAAAAAGCTAAATAATGAATATGCTTCCCAACTAGAAAAAATAGGCATAACTGTAAAAAAGGATGGAACCATGTCCTTGTATGAAAATGCATCAAGCACCTACTCTGCTGAAAAATACGCAAAATTCTTTGACAAGGATTCCGAGTATTTAAATTCAGTATATGACGCAGCTAAAAGGATAACTCGTAGGGTAGATGTAAGAATTTAGCTTGCACTTTTGCCTCTTTTGGACTAGAGTATGAGTGGGTACTTGTGTATCCCATTTTTTTATTGGAGGCAATATAATGATTTTTGAAAAAACCTCAAAACGAGGACTTAAGATTATCATCGTTGGCTGCGGAAAGGTTGGTCGCACACTTGTGGATAGACTTTCCAAGGAAGGCCACGATATTGTTATCATAGATAAAGATCAAGACAGAATTGATAATCTAACAAATCTATATGACATAATGGGAATCCAGGGTAATGGTGCCAGCTATAGCATTCAGCTAGAAGCTGGTATTAAGGACGCTGACCTCATTATTGCCGTCACAAACTCTGACGAGCTTAATCTTCTCTGCTGCACTATTGCAAAGCAGGTAGGTGATTGTGCTTCTATCGCAAGAGTTCGCAATCCTGATTATTCAAAAGAAATTTCATATTTACAGGAGAAGCTTGGCCTTGTAATGGTTATCAATCCTGAGTTTGAAGCTGCAAGAGAAATATCATCTATTCTTTCGCTTCCTTCTACCTTAGAGGTTTCTTCTTTTGCTCACGGGCAGGCTGAGCTTGTTGAGTTTAAGATTGAAGAAGGTAATGTGTTAGATGGTCTTACAATAAAGGATTTGTCTTCTGCTATTACCAGCAAGGTGCTTATTACCGCTGTTAAAAGAGGCAACGATGTTGTAATTCCTACTGGTGATTTTGTATTGCATTCAGATGATATTGTATCTGCTGTAGGTGCCAGAAGATTCGCCCGTACATTCCTTAGTGAAATTGGATTCAAGACAAGACAGGTTAAGGATTGCCTGATTGTAGGTGGTGGTAAGGCTTCCTTCTATCTGGCTAAGCTATTATTACAGGCTAGAATTAACGTTAGAATTATCGAGCGTAATAAGGAGCGTTGTGAGGAGCTTTCTATCGCTTTACCAAAGGCTACTATTATTAATGGTGATGGTGGCGATGAATCCTTGCTTCGTGAAGAAGGTATCGAATATGTAGAAAGCTTCGTTCCTCTTACTGGAATTGATGAAGAAAACATCCTTCTTACACTTTATGCTAATCAGGTTAGCAATGCCAAGGTTATTACAAAGGTTAACCGTATTAACTTTGATAATGTATTATCACAATTGAATTTGGGTTCAGTGATTTATCCACGTCATATCACTGCTGAATCTATCATTGCTTACGTGCGTGCTAAGAGTGCTTCTGGTGATGGTGATGATATCCTTACACTTTATCATTTGTTTGATCAGAAGGTTGAAGCTATCGAATTCAACATTACTGAAAAGTCAAAGGCTGTTGGCGTACCATTCTCGGTGCTCCAGTTTAAAGATAACGTGTTAATTGCATTTATCAATCGTAATGGTACAATCATTATTCCTAGTGGTTCTGACACAATAGAGGTTGGAGACACAGTAATGGTTGTTACTACACACACAGGCTTTGCCACAATACTTGATACTTTGAGGTAGTCGGATTATGAATCATTCCGTTATTCGTTTTATTTTAGGTTATGTTATTGGATTTATGGGATTGTTTTTGATGCTTCCCATACTTGTTGCTGTAATTTATCATGAAAATGTATGGATTGACTATGCAATTGTTGCAGTTCCATGTCTTCTGCTTGGTATAGTAAATAGCTATTTCAAGCCAAAGCAGTTTTCCTTTTATTTGAAAGAAGGCTTCTTTTGTACAGGTGCTTCATGGGTGGTGCTTTCTATAATTGGTGCTCTTCCACTATACCTTAGTGACGAGATTCCACATTATATTGACGCATTGTTTGAGGCAGTTTCAGGTTTTACCACAACAGGTGCTTCCATCATTGATAATGTAGAGCTTCTTAGCCATGCATCACTTTTTTGGCGAAGCTTCACACACCTTGTTGGTGGGATGGGAGTATTGGTATTCCTGCTTACAGTTATTCCCCTTGCAGGTGGGGATGGTTCTCAGTTCAATCTTATGAAGGCTGAGTCACCTGGACCTTCTGTAGGAAAGCTGGTTCCAAAGCTTAAGAATACAGCCCAGATGCTTTATCTGATTTACTTGGGACTTTGTGCACTTGAATTTATTCTTTTGTTAACTGCAGGCATGACACCATTTGAAGCAATCAATACCGCTATTGCCACTGCAGGTACTGGTGGATTCGGTATTTACGCAGACAGCTGCGCTGGATTTAATGGGGCCTGCCAATGGATTATTGCAATATTCATGTTTATATTTGGTGTTAATTTTAACTTTTACTACTATGTGCTCTTCCACCATGCAAGGGACGCATTCAGGATGGAAGAAGTTAGAATGTATTCCTTCCTGACTGCTATTTCTATAGGTATCATTACTGTAAATACATTAGGAAGTAGCGCTGGGATTTTCGATGCCCTCACTAAAGCAGCATTCCAGGTTACATCAGTTCAATCATCTACCGGTTTTTCTACTGCTGATTTCGCTCAGTGGCCACAGACCAGCAGATGCGTACTGGTACTTTTAATGTTTATTGGTGCTTGCGCCGGTTCTACAGGTGGTGGTATCAAGGTTTCCCGCTTCGTGCTTATGGGCAAGGCAGTTCATAAGGAGCTTATTAGCTACATTCATCCTCGTAGCGTCAGAAAGACTCTCATGGATGGCAAGCCGGTTAACCACGAAACAATCCGTTCTAACAACGTATTCTTCGGCACATTTATGCTGATATTCTTTGTTAGTGCATTTATACTATCATTTGAAAACCTTGATTTTTCTACAGTATTTACAGCTGTAATCGCTACAATGAGTAACATTGGACCAGGTCTTAGCCTGGTAGGACCAGCAGCCAACTTTGGATTCTTCTCTGATTTATCAAAGATTGTATTGATTTTTGATATGCTTGCAGGAAGACTTGAATTGTTCCCAATTCTTATGCTATTCCACCCTAAGATTTGGAACGATTTATTCTCAAAACGTCGTTGTAAAGAATTAAAAAACGCAGGAAAAGTATTAAAATAATGCAAACAACTATTATGAAGATGACTGATGCTTTCGAGCATCAGTCTTTTTACAAATCAAAAGAAAATATAAAAATTATCGACTGCCGTGACATAGAAGGTACACGCTGTTATTTGGACGACTTAGCAAAGGAGCAGCTTCTTAAAAGAATGGAGGCTGCTTCTTTAAATGGAATCCATTTTATCGATTCTGGCAACTACCACTATCTTACATTACTGTGGTTGCAAAGGATTAATACACCATTTAATCTGATTCTTTTTGACCATCACCCTGATAACCAGCCACCTAGCTTCGGACAAATTACATCCTGCGGTGGATGGGTGTTAGAGGCTACTACAGAACTTTCTAACCTTAAGCAGGTATTTACCTTTGGTGTAGGGGAAATTCCAGATATTAGCCAGATTCCAACAGATATCCCTATGTATATTTCCATTGATAAGGATGTACTTTCAACAGATTTTGCCATCACTGATTGGGATCAGGGTGATATGACTATAGACGAAATGATTTCTTATCTGAAAGAAATTATAAAAAACCGCCAGATACTTGGTGTAGATATTTGCGGAGATAGTGGAGAATACGCTGAAAATGGAGCCTGTATTAATAATCAGATAAATCAGACTCTTTTTGACTTTTTCGCCAATTTTCTTTAAACTATAAATAAGAAAAATGATTGGAGGGAACCACTATGTATCCAGTAATTACTATTTCAAGAGAATTTGGCAGCGGCGGTCATAGCATTGGCGAGGCTGTTGCAAAACAGTTGAATATCCCATTTTATGACGGAGAAATTGTTAATCGTGTAGCTGTGGAAAGTGGCTATGCAAAAGAGCTTATAGAAACCCAGGGAGAATACACATCTTCTACAGCGATGTGGTTTGATATTTCTGCTGCTGGAACAATGTATTTCCAGAGTCCTCAGGATGAAATCTTTATTGCACAGAAAAAGGTTATTCTTGATTGTGCAAGCAAGGGGCCTTGCGTTATCGTTGGTAGATGCGCCGATTACATCCTTAGAAAAGAAGGTGTACGCTGCATGAATGTTATGATTCACGCAGATATGGAACACAGAAAAAAACGAGTGCTGGAGCGCTATGAAAACATCGAAAATGTAAGTATTGAAAAGCGTCTTGCCAAGAAAGACAAGCAGCGTAAAACCTACTACAAATATTACACTGATAAAAACTGGGGTGACTTCAGAGAATATGATGTTATCCTGGATAGTGGATCTCTTGGTGAAGAGATGTGCGTAAAGACTATATGTGAATTAGCCGGTGCATTTCCGGAATAAAAATAGTGAAAAAAGACAGCTACTTGGTTGTTACGCTCTCAATAATTTGTTATACTCCGTCGCGAGATTGGCTCCTTGAGTATAACAAATCATTGATAGCTACAACCAAGTAGCTGTCTTTTTATTATTTATACCTGCGATAACACATTTACGCAGTCGTCACAGATTAAATCGCCGTGTTCTAGCAAGAATGCTCCATCAAAGCTTTCTGTAAACATCTGGGTAGCAAATTCTGCTAAAACTAAGATTACTGCTGATATCTGACGACGTGTAAGCTCGAAGTTGAGCTTGATGTAATAATCATCGCCATAGCGGTACAATGCGCTTTGCATTCCCTCGTACTTTGGTAAATGCTTGCATAACAGAATAGCTGCATCTAAATCAGGTAAAATAGCCCAAAGTGGTGTATCTAAATACTGGGCAGTAACTTCATCCGTATCATCTCTTAAAGCCTGTGCAGGCTGAACCGGCACATCTGCTGTGCCAGGGCCAACTGCTACCATAGCTGGTGTAGAACCTGTTGTATTTTTTGTGGTAGATAGTGTTTCCTGTAAACCAGTTAAATGCTTCTTCAATTCCTCAATTGCAGTGGCAAGTCCGCTGCTTGAATCCGGGGATATAAGTAATGCAACATCACCCTGTGGCATAACTGTCATCTGAACACTATAAGCCTTTGCATGAGTCTCAATACCAAGTGTTTCACACGCCTCTGCTAAAATATCCCTAATAAAGCTCTGGGTCTTTTCCTGGTCACTGACGAAATCACCAAGCTCCATGCCGCTCATTTCCATTTCTTCTTTAGTGATGACGCATCTAATTTTGTCCTCACCTATCTTCTTGAACTTCATCAGCTCCCCTCCTTTCAAATATGGACGTAATAAAAGTTTAGCAAATCGAATTAAAAGTGTCACGGAAATTTCTGTATATATTGTGTGAAAGTTTTAAGAACTAGTTTTATATTATTTAACTATTCCGACGATATCATTTATATCGTCTATTTTCTTCCGATTCATATAATCTATAACACCATCAAGTATATCCACTGTGGCTGTAGGATTATAGAAATTCGCTGTTCCAACAGACACTGCTGTAGCACCTGCCAACATCATTTCCACTGCATCTTCCCATGTGCTGACGCCACCCATTCCGATGATTGGGATGTTTACTGCATTTGCACATTCATATACCATTCTAACTGCTATTGGATGAACTGCTGGGCCAGACATACCTCCGGTCTTATTTGCCAGAACAAAATTTTGACGCTCTACATCGATTTTCATTCCTGTAAGAGTATTGATAAGCGAAATTGCATCTGCTCCTCCAGCCTCTGCTGCCTTTGCCATAACCTTGATGTCTGTAACATTTGGAGAAAGCTTCATAACAATTGGCTGCTTGGCATGCTTCTTTACAAGCCTTGTGATTTCCTCTACTGCCTTAGGGTCCTGTCCAAAGGCGATACCGCCTTCCTTTACGTTAGGACATGATATGTTGATTTCAAGCATATCAACCCTGCTCTCTTCTGCCAATCTATCAACCACCTCAATATATTCTTCGGCTGAATGACCACAAACATTAACCAGAACACGAGTATCTTTATAATTTTCTAGAAATTTTAGATCACGGTTGCAAAATACTTCTACTCCAGGATTCTGTAAGCCGATAGCATTAAGCATTCCAGAGCTTACCTCTGCAATACGAGGGGTAGGATTGCCTGGCCATGGCACATTTGCCACACCCTTTGTAACAACCGCACCTAATCTATTTAAATCTACAAACTCTGAGTATTCCATACCAGAACCAAAGGTTCCAGAGGCCTCCATAATTGGATTTTGAAATTCTACTCCCGCAATTGTAACCTTAGTATTCATTATAGAACTACCTCCGTTGATAGGAAAACTGGACCATCTTTACATACTCTCTTATTATTTACATGGCTATGGTCATCTACATCTGTAGACTGACATACACAGCCAAGGCAAGCGCCTACGCCACATGCCATACGCTCTTCCATAGATACATAGCATTTAGCACCGATTGAAGTAGCATACTCAGCCACTCCCTTTAGCATAGGCTTTGGACCACAGGCGTAGATTACATCCGCTTTAAGGTCATTTTCCTTCATTGCATCCACAACTGTTCCGTGGACGCCTACTGAACCATCGTCTGTGGCAAAAATCACATCTCCTGCTGCATCAATAAAATCGTCAGCCAGGAACAAATCATCTGTGCGATATCCAAGCACTGCTGTTACATCACCACTAAGCTCCTTAGCAAGCTCTAGCATTGGAGGTACGCCAATACCACCGCCTACTACAATGGCTTTACCTGCTTCAAGGGGGAAGCCATTACCTAGAGGTCCTAAAACTTCTACAGTATCTCCTGCAAGAAGCTTTGAGAACTCTTCTGTTCCCTTGCCTACTACGCGGTAGACAACTCTGAGAGTGCCCTGTGCCTTATCTATCTCACAGATGCTGATTGGGCGTGGCAGCAGCTTGCTTCCATCATTACTGAATATATTAATAAACTGACCTGGAACAGCATCCTCACTGGCTTTTGTAGCAATGACTAGGCTGTAGATGCCTTCGGTTAGCTTTTCTGAAACTACTATTTGGGCTTTTTCTTTAACTTTCATTTATTTAACTCCTTTACTAGCCTTACCCTCTATGGAGGAGGTGTTTGCAAAGCAGACGGATGAGGATATTGGCACGCCAAGGAATACCCCTCATCAGTCACCTTCGGTGACAGCTTCTCCCAGAGGGAGAAGCCTTTATAATGCGCCACGGATGTCGGCGAGCATGTCTTCTACAGCGGCACGGCTGGCTTCGGCGAAATTAGCTTCACCGTATTTAGCGTACTTTTCCTGCTGGTATGCTGCGATGATACCGCGGCTGGAATTTACAATAGCACCAAGTCCATCCTCGTTGAAGAAGTTTACAAGGTCTGCGCCCTTACCACCCTGGGCACCGTAGCCTGGCACAAGGATATATGTATGAGGCATAAGCTTACGAAGCTTTGCACCCATTTCTGGATAAGTGGCACCAACAACAGCACCTACATTAGAATAGTTGCCATCCATGCTTTCACTGCCCCACTCTTCAATCTTTTCAGCCATATGTTCGTACAATGGTCTGCCATCAATTAATCTATCCTGGAACTCGCCAGAAGAAGGATTAGAGGTCTTGCAAAGTACGAAAATACCCTTATCCTCTTCATTACAAACATCAACAAAAGGCTTAACTCCATCTGTACCAAGATATGGATTTACTGTAGCCATATCTGCGTCAAAGCCCTGATACTTATAGTCACCCACCTGAACTGAGCCTAGATGTCCAAGTGCATAAGCTGTAGATGTTGAACCGATATCGCCACGCTTAATATCTGCAATAACTACAAGACCAAGCTCCTTAGCATAATCAACAGTCTTCTTATAGGCAATCATACCTGGGATGCCGAAGCTTTCATACATGGCAATCTGTGGCTTTACAGCTGGGATTAAATCAGCGCATGCATCCATAATCTGCCTATTATAATCAAACATGGCCTCGCCAACTGCCTCTAGGGTCTGGCCCATTTCTGCCATATACTTTTCCACCAAAGTCTTTGGCATGAGCTTCATTGTAGGGTCAAGACCCACAACAATAGGGGCGTTCTTCTCAGTAATCTTGTTAATTAATCTTGAAATCATAATATATCCTCCAGGTTTATATAATTTACATCTTCTCTCACCTGTTACGCTATCAAAGATAAATATTACACACTCGACTAAGGATGTCTCGCTTAGTAATATTTATCTTTGACAGCTACAGGCTACTTCTACACACTAAAATTATTTATTGCATACCCGACGAGAGTCTCGCTTAGTAATATTTTTCTTTGACAGCTACAGGCTATTTATACACCACCTTACCACCGAAGATGGTGGTTACCACTTTGCCGGTAACCTTGCGGCCTTCGTAGGGCATGTTCTTAGATTTGCCTGCGAAATCGGCGGCGTGGATTTCATACTCTACGTTTGGGTCGAAGATGGTGATGTCAGCTGTTTTGCCAACAGATAGGTTGCCTAAATCATTAAGGCCAAGTATTCTTGCAGGATTGCTACTCATGTAGGCTGCCATCTGCATAGGGCTGATTATTCCCCCAAGGACAAGCTCTGTATATGTAAGGCTTGCGCTTGTCTCTAATCCTACTATTCCAAATGGTGAGGCGAAGCCCTTGGACTTTTCTTCTGCTGTATGTGGAGCATGGTCTGTAGATATTACCTCAAATACTCCCTCTGCAAGGCCCTTTCTTAAAGCCTGCCTATCCTCTGCAGTTCTTACAGGAGGATTCATTTTATAGTTGCCATCACCTGGCACAATGTCCTCTTCAGTAAGAGTAAAATGATGTGGGCAAACCTCACCAGACACCTTAACGCCTCTGGCCTTTGCCTCCTTAACAATGTCGTAGCTTTCCTTTGTAGAGCAATGACAGAGATGAAGTGTTGCACCTGTTTCCTCTGCAAGCATTACGTCTCTTGCTTCAATAATGTTTTCAACAGCATTGCTGATACCCTTTTCTCCCATGGAATCAGACTTTGCACCCATGTTCATTACTCCACCCTGAACAAGATTAATGTCCTCACAGTGAGCAAGCACTGGAATATCAGCCTTTGCCACAATCTTCATGGCCTCACGGTACACACCTGAATCCATAACGGATTTGCCGTCCTCGGAGATTGCAGGAATTCCTTCTTTAATCATACCCTCTAAATCAGAAAGCTCCTTGCCTTCCATCCCCTTAGTAACTGAGCCTACCTGCAGTACCCTTGTAAGCCCAACAGCTTTTCCCTTGTCGTGCACATACTTAACAAGCTTCGGATTATCAACAACAGGCTTCGTATTTGGCATTGCAAGTACTGTTGTTACGCCACCTCTGGCTGCTGCCTTAGAGCCTGTTTCAATATCTTCCTTAGCAGTCTGTCCAGGATCTCTGAAATGCACGTGCATATCAATGAACCCTGGGAAAACCATACAGCCCTTGGCATCAATTACCTCATCAGAAAAAACGGGAACAATGCCAGCCGAAAGGGCTGATATACTGTTCCCGTCTATCTTAATATCTAATATTTCGTCTGTGTTTGTTGGTGGGTTAATCACCCTACCATTTTTGATAATTAGGCTCATGCTATACCTCTTTCTTCTAAACTTTCAATAGTATAGCATAAACCTCTTCAAGATGAAACCAATAAACCTAAATTAAACCACTATTTAAGTAGCAAAATCTACATGCTGAATACCCCCTGCACGACCATCTGATTCATGTAAATATATTCCCGATTCACGTATTGCAGCACGGGCTCTTTGCTCATCATCATGGTTAATGTATTCTGTAGGAATTCTGCCTAAATATATAGCACCTATATCAGATTGCTTTAGAGTATATAATTCCATATCCCCTTTTTCATTCATTGACCATACTCTTAGCTTTTCAAAGATTGAGTCATTTTCATCTATCCAGCCATTGCAATCCTCATCAAATACCGCCAGTTCCCCAAAGCCATCTCCTGAACGGGTTCCAAACAGCTCCCCTCCATCATTAATCTCGCCATCTTCGTTCTTATCTAATGCTAAAAACCCCTGGCCTGCTGCAAGCTTATTTATCTCATCCATGTTCCCATCACCATCTAAATCAAAAAAGAATGTTTGATTGGATATATTTGCAGGGGAATCCGTTAGATTTATTACCAATGGGTCTATAAATCTGCTAAAGGATTCTTGAATACTGGTGTACTCTTCATGTAATGATTCTGACATTTCAAAGCCGTAATCAAAGCTGATTCTTCTACCGTCGGCAGTTATGGCAGTTCCCTTAGATGAATAGGAAAGGGATTGGCTCTCTGTCCTTTCATAGCTTACAGATGTGGTCTGTGCAAAGCCTGCGTTTTCACTAAAGAAATCCTTTAGTATATCAGAAAACCCCTTCTTTTCACCAAAGATTCTTCCTAGCAGCAGTACCCTAAGCAAATAGCTCATAGTCTGCATTCTGGTTTCTCTGTTTGCAAAAAGAGAGTTTTCTTGTTCATCTTCAAGCTTGCTAATATCCTTGACTTCGCTGGCTCCTTTCTCTTCCCCATTTTCCGGAAGCTTAAATGTGATATCTCCAATTTTAATAGCTGGAGTGTGGCTTACCTGATAAGTAGCCTTCGTAGTAACTGAATAGTTACTTTTTGAGGTCATTTGAACCTCAGAGTTTTGAATTACCATGTTCTTCCCTCCTATAAATGATGGATACTATTTATAAAAGGAAATTCCGTTTTCCTATCACAGGCTTCTTAAAATAGAAAAACCAGGAAAGCAATTGCCCTCCTGGTCCTGTGATTATCGTCCGTGTAATTATATATCGGAATAATTATCCTCTTCCTTAACAGATGCTGCACTTCTTTTTAATAAAAGTAAGCCACCATAGGTTACCATCAAAGCTAACAGCACGCTAAAGAAAAATGAAATTAATGTGTCTCCACTAAATGGTAAAAATTCTGAGAAAAATGTTCCCACTAAGTTATACAGTATATGAACCATAATTGTCACCCAAATATTATCATAAAGATGCATTATATAGCCAAGGCCAAGGCCTAAAACAAATGCATAGCATCCCTGAATAGCATTCATGTGGAAGGCACCAAAAAGAATTGCCTGAACAATTATAGCCAGATAATATGGCATAACCTTCTTGGCTGCGCCAAATGTAATTCCTCTGAAAATGAATTCTTCTACAATTGGCCCTAAAATTACTGCATATATGCCCATTATAACAGATATTTCATCATCAAGACCTGCATTTTCAAGAATCATTTCGTATTCTTCCATCCATGCCGGGAAGGCTGTACCAAGTGCATTCATCAAAAATACACTAACATACTGCATGCCAATACAAAACATCAAAAGGCCTGCTATAGTAACAGGAATATTTTTTGAAATCCCCTTAAGGCTATATGTCTTATTCTCCATGAACATTTTATGGTAGCAGCTGATAAATATACACATACCTACCGCTGAATATAAAACAAATATAATCCCATTAACAGTGTCCGATAACATTAATTTTAGAACACTATCCATCAGCTCATCCCATGTTGCCCCTTTAAAGGTGCCAAGAACATAAGCTACACTTCCTTCTAATACTACAATAGAAGCAATATACTGGATTACTAATGCTAAAATACATGGAATAAATATCCAAAAAATATACTTTCCTCTGTTGTCTTTATTCTGGTTCATATCAACTTCCTTACTTGCATTTAGTGTAATTCAAGCTTGTCTAAATGCCAAATATCGTCTACATATTCTTGTATAGTTCTGTCTGATGAGAACTTGCCTACATGAGCTACATTCTCAAGAGCCATCTGTCCCCACTTAAATCTATCCTTGTAAGCCTCCTGAATCTTCTCATGAGCTTCAACATAAGATGCAAAATCCTTTAATACAAAGTATGTATCAGCCTTTGCTGTACACTGTGTATTAAGTAATGAATTGTATAAAGGTCTGAATAGCTCAGGATTATCAATGCTGTAATATCCATTGACAAGCTGCTGCAGAACCTTCTGAATACGGTAGTCACTATTCATTATATCTACAGGATTGTAATCATTGTTCTTCTCGTGAGCAATAACCTCATCTGAGCTCATACCGAAGATAAAGATATTCTTACCGCCCAGCTCCTGGTACATCTCCACATTGGCACCATCCATAGTACCTATTGTAACTGCACCATTAAGCATAAACTTCATGTTACCTGTACCAGATGCTTCCTTAGACGCTGTAGATATCTGCTCTGAAACATCTGCTGCTGCAAAAATCCATTCAGCATTAGATACCCTGTAATCTTCAATAAATACAACCTTAAGCTTGCCATCAATTGATTTATCGTTATTGATTACAGCAGCAACATTATTAATAAGCTTAATTATAAGCTTAGCATTCTCATATCCCGCTGATGCCTTAGCACCAAAGATAAAAGTAGTTGGGAAGAAATCCATCTCTGGATTTTCCTTAATCTGATTGTACAGATACATTACATGAAGAATATTTAAAAGCTGTCTCTTGTACTCATGCAATCTCTTAACCTGGACATCAAAGATTGAATTAGGGTCAACCTCAATTCCATTATGATCAAAGATATATTTTGCAAGACGCTTTTTATTCTCATGCTTAATCTCGATAAACTCATCGATAGAGCGCTTGTCGTCAATGTATCTTTCAAGCTTCTCCATCTGAGAAAGATCAGTAATCCAACCACGGCCAATCTTAGATATTACCCAATCTGAAAGCTTGTAATTGCCATGCATCAAGAAACGTCTTTGGGTAATACCGTTAGTTTTATTATTGAACTTCTCTGGATACATCTCATAGAAATCATGAAGAGAAACATTCTTCAAAATCTCTGTATGAAGGGCTGCAACACCATTTACTGAAAAGCTTGCAGCTATGGCCATATGAGCCATCTTAACCTGACCATCTGCAAGGATTGCCATACGGCCTACCCTTGCCTCATCACCAGGGAACTTAGCCCTGATATCCTCACAGAATCTACGGTTAATCTCCTCAACTATCATATAGATACGTGGAAGCAGATTCTTGAAGATATCCTGTGGCCATTTTTCAAGAGCCTCGGACATGATAGTATGGTTAGTATAAGCCACACAATGGGTGGTAATCTCCCAGGCATCATCCCATCCAAGGCCATGCTCATCCATAAGAAGTCGCATAAGCTCAGCAACTGTAAGGGTTGGATGAGTATCGTTCATCTGGAAAACTACCTTCTCAGGAAGTCTCATAATATCGTTATGATGACGGAAATATTTATCAAGGGCGCGCTGTAATGATGCAGATACAAAGAAGTACTGCTGCTTCAAACGTAGCTCCTTACCTTGAATATGATTGTCATTTGGATAAAGAACCTCTGTAAGGTTGCGAGCCAGATTCATATCCTCAACGGCCTTATTGTAATCACCTCGCTCAAAGGAATCTAATCTGAAGACCTCCTTTGGCTTAGCGTCCCAAATCATAAGGGTATTAACCATACCATTATCAAAGCCTGTAACTGGCATGTCATAAGGTGTGGCGATTACTGAATTGTAGCCCTCATGAATATATTTTGTAGTTCCATCTGGCTGATTCTCATAGCGAACCCAACCGCCAAATTTTACCTCGTACTCATATTCAGGGCGCTCCAATTCAAATGGGTATCGGGTCTGAAGCCAGTTGTCAGGGACTTCCTCCTGATAGCCATCCACAATCTTCTGCTTGAACATACCGTAGTGGTATCTAATACCACAGCCATAAGCCGGATACTGAAGTGTAGCAAGTGAATCCAAGAAGCATGCTGCAAGTCTTCCCAAACCACCATTACCCAGGGCTGGGTCTGGTTCCTGGTCCTCGATTGCATTAATATCTACCCCTAACTCATCAAGGGCATCCATAACCTCTGTATAACCACGCATATTAATCATGTTATTACCTAATAGTCGTCCAATTAGGAACTCCATAGACATGTAATATACGCACTTAGGATCCTGCTTGTTGAACTCCTTTTGAGTGTTCAACCAATTGTCGATAACTACCTCATTAACTACCTCGGAGCAGGCTCTGTATATCTCCTCCTCGGTAGCCTCATCAAAGTCCTTCCTAAACATGATCTTCACACGATTAACAATTTCGCGTTCAATCTCTTTAGTACTTGGCATCTGTCTCTTCATACTCAAAACCCCTCCTATGTTTTGGCTCGTCCGTTACGTTAACAAGCATTATATTACTCCGCTCGACTACATGTCTCGCTAAAGTAATACAATAGCTTGTTACCTACGGACTATCTATACATTGTGACTACTTACGAGTAACTGCCAACGTTACCTTCTCTCCGTTGATGTTCCATTCTTTGACGTGGTCGCCTGTGGTGCCTTCGGCGATTTCATCTGCAAGAACTTCGCCTGCGATAAGGTCCTTATTCTTAGCGAAAATCTCGTTGGCTTTAGCGGTACCTGCGTATGCTACGCTGATGCGGTCCATAACCTCGAAGTCAGCTTCCTTACGCATTGTCTGAATCTTTGAAACGATTTCTCTTACGAAGCCTTCCTCAAGAAGCTCTTCTGTAAGATTTGTATCGAGAACTACTGTTACGTAGTTGTCTCCGTCTGCTACGAAGCCTTCTGTCTGAGCCATAGAGATAAGTAAGTCTTCCTCTGCAAGCTCGATAGATGCATCAACCTCTGGCAATTTTAATACCCCATTTGCCTTAAGTTCTGCATAAGCTGCGTTGCCATCAAGTGATGCAAGAGCCTTCTGGATACCACCAAGGAACTTACCATACTTAGGTCCTACTGTACGAAGCTGTGGCTTGAAGCTGTATGATGTAAATGCTGAAACATCATCTGTGAATGTAGCCTTCTTAACGTTAAGCTCATCCTCGATGATAGATACATACATTTCATCAAGCTCATGCTCAGCCTTGATGTACATCTGACCGATTGGCTGTCTATTCTTAATCTGTGCTGTGTTACGGCAAGCACGTCCGTGAACTACAATCTTAAGAAGCTCATCCATATCTTCCTCAAGCTTCTTGTCAATGAATGCTTCATTAACAACAGGGAAGTCGCAAAGGTGGATAGACTCTGGTGCAGTCTTATCAACTGAGCGAACCATGTTCTGATAGATTTCCTCTGTCATGAAAGGAATCATTGGTGCTGCTGCAAGTGAGATTTCCTTAAGGCATGTGTAAAGAGTCATGTAAGCATTAATCTTATCCTGCTCCATTCCCTTAGCCCAGAATCTGTCACGGCAACGACGAACATACCAGTTAGACATATCATCTACAAACTCATCTAAAGCACGTGCTGCCTCAGGAATCTTGTATGAGCCAAGATTGTCATCAACAGCCTTGATGCTAGAGTTAAGACGAGAAAGAATCCACTTGTCCATAACTGCAAGCTTATCAAAATCAAGCTCGTACTTTGTAGGATCAAACTCATCAATGTTTGCATATAAAATATAGAAAGCGTATGTATTCCAAAGAGTTCCAAGGAACTTTCTCTGGCCTTCCATAACTGCATTCTCACCAAATCTCTTTGGAATCCATGGAGCTGAAGATGTGTAGAAGTACCATCTAATAGCATCTGCACCCATCTTCTCAAGTGCATCGAATGGATCTACTGCATTACCCTTAGACTTAGACATCTTCTGTCCATTCTCATCCTGAACGTGACCAAGTACAATAACGTTCTCATAAGGAGCCTTGTTGAAAAGAAGTGTTGACTCTGCCATAAGTGAGTAGAACCAACCGCGAGTCTGGTCAACAGCCTCAGAAATAAACTTAGCTGGGAACTGCTGCTCAAATACTTCCTTATTCTCAAATGGATAGTGATGCTGAGCAAATGGCATAGCACCTGAATCGAACCAGCAGTCAATTACCTCTGGCACACGCTTCATAGTACCCTTACACTCAGGACATGTGCATGTAACCTCATCGATGTATGGACGGTGAAGCTCGATTTTTTCAGCCTCAGGTCTGCCTGAAAGCTCTGCAAGCTCCTTACGGCTACCGATAGAAATCTGCTTACCGCAATCAGGACATTCCCAAATGTTAAGTGGAGTTCCCCAGTAACGGTTACGAGAAATACCCCAGTCCTGAACGTTCTCAAGCCAATCGCCGAAACGTCCCTTACCGATGTTCTCTGGAATCCAGTTAACTGTATTGTTATTCTTAATCAGGTCATCCTTAACCTCTGTCATCTTGATGAACCATGATTCTCTAGCGTAGTAGATAAGTGGAGTGTCGCATCTCCAGCAGTGTGGATATTCGTGCTCGAACTTAGGAGCATCGAAAAGCTTGCCTTCCTTATCAAGGTCCTTAAGAACCTCAGGGTCTGCCTTCTTAACAAAGAGTCCTGCATAAGGAGTCTCCTCTGTCATTTCACCCTTGCCATCTACGAACTGAACGAATGGAAGGTCATACTTACGACCTACCTTAGCATCGTCCTCACCAAATGCAGGAGCGATATGTACGATACCAGTACCATCTGACATAGTAACGTATGAGTCACATGTAACGAAGTGAGCCTTCTTGTGCTGCTTTGCAGCTGCAACGCCTGCGCACGCAAAAAGTGGCTCATATTCTTTGTACTCTAAATCTGTACCCTTGTATGTCTCAAGTACTTCGTAAGGCTTAGCACCTTCTTCTGTAGCAACCTTTGAAAGCACCTTATCAGCAAGTGCCTCTGCAAGGATATATGTATATCCATCAGCTGCCTTAACCTTAATATATGTCTCATCAGGGTTAACGCAAAGTGCAAGGTTTGATGGAAGTGTCCATGGAGTTGTTGTCCATGCAAGGAAGTAAGCATCCTCTCCCTTAATCTTGAAACGAACAACTGCTGAACGTTCCTTAACTGTCTTATATCCCTGTGCAACCTCCTGTGCTGAAAGTGGAGTACCGCAACGAGGGCAATATGGAACAATCTTAAAGCCCTTGTAAAGGAGCTTCTTGTCCCAGATAGTCTTAAGTGCCCACCACTCAGACTCAATAAAATTATCATCGTATGTGATGTAAGGATTATCCATATCGGCCCAGAAACCTACTGTTCCTGAGAAATCCTCCCACATACCTTTGTATTTCCATACAGATTCCTTACATTTTTTAATGAAAGGCTCCATACCATATTCTTCGATTTGTTCCTTACCATTAAGACCAAGAAGCTTTTCTACTTCTAGCTCTACAGGAAGACCATGAGTATCCCATCCAGCTTTTCTAGGCACGAACTTGCCCTTCATAGTCTGGTATCTAGGAATCATGTCCTTGATGGCACGTGTCTCTACGTGACCGATGTGTGGCTTACCGTTTGCTGTTGGAGGGCCATCGTAAAATGTGTAAGTCTCTCCCTCTTTTCTTGAATCCATTGACTTCTGGAAGATGTCATTCTCTTCCCAGAACTTCAATACCTGCTTCTCCCTTTCTACGAAGTTCAGGCTAGCGTCTACTTTGTTGTACATATTAAGTAATTCCTTTCTATGAGGATATCCTTTCTCGTCAGATATCCCTTCTCTTACTATTAAAAAATGCCACGTAGGCACCTTTAACCAAAATTAAAGTGTGTCATCAAAATCCACTTCAGGATGTTCATCCTCACCAATTTTTCCATCAAATAAATTGTTTAAATCATCCCCATTTGGATCATCAAATATATAATTTTTTTCATCATCGTATGGCTCTAAATCATCATATATACCATCAATACCATAATAGCCATACCACTTCTCCATGCCATCTTTATCATTTGCAAGATTTAAGATGCCATCTATATTACTAAAGATAAAATTCCAAGCTACTATACAGCAGACAATACCAAGCACTGATGTAACAATACCAGTAATAGAAAAAATCCTGCCAAGCTTATCACTGCTTCTAACAAGAAAAACTATTCCAAGAATAATAGAAATAATTGAGGCAATGATATTGATACCACATAAAAACAAAACAAACGAAATAATACCAAGCACCATAGAAGCTACAGCTATTCCCAAGCCATCTGACTTAGGCTTATACCCTGGATCAATATAGCTATATTTAGGACCTGTATACTGCCCGCTCTGAGCCCCATCGTCGAAACCAAACTGTTGATTTTGCTGGTTTTCCTGATTATGGTTACTGTTGTAATCCATATTATCTTCATCTTCAAACATATAATCGTTATTCATAATTCACCTACTATACCTAATATTAACCTAATCTTAATTATGATAACTGTTTACGCCTTATTTTACAACCCTGCTAAATAAAAAAACACCCCGAGGTTACGGCTCGCTTGTTACGCTCTCAATCCTGAGACATTTCCTTCGTCAACTAATGTTTCCTTCGGAAACGCTCAGAGATTGATAGCTACAAGCTATCGTCACACTACAGGGTGTCAATATTATACGCTTTTAGAAATCTGTAAGATTAGCTGCACGTCTCTCAAGGAAAGCGCCCATTCCTTCAGCCTTATCATGTGTAGAACATGTAATACCGAAGAGGTTTGCTTCCATCTCAACAGCGTTCTTGATATCCATGTCGTATCCGTTGTTGATAGCAGCCTTTGCGATAGATACTGCATAGCTTCCCTTTGAAGCAATCTTAGCAGCCATAGCCTTAGCTGTAGACATAAGCTCTTCTGTAGTTGTTACCTTGTTTACAAGGCCAATTCTGTATGCTTCGTTAGCATCGATAGAATCACATGTGAAGATAAGCTCCTTAGCGCGTCCCATACCAACAAGACGAGCAAGACGCTGTGTGCCACCGAAACCTGGGATAATTCCAAGGCCTGTCTCTGGCTGACCAAATGTAGCGTTCTCTGAAGCGATACGAATATCACAAGCCATAGCGATTTCGCATCCACCGCCGAGTGCGAAACCATTAACTGCAGCGATTGTAACCTGTCTCATGTTCATAAGCTTAAAGAATGGAACTGATGCTCTCATACCAAATGCACGAGCCTCAGCTGCTGTAAAGTTAACCATCTCAGAGATGTCTGCACCAGCTACGAATGACTTGAATGCATTATCCTTCTTGTCAGGACCACCTGTAAGAATAAGAACCTTAACATCATCTCTTGCCTCGATTTCTGTTAAAGCTACGTTAAGCTCATCAAGTGTCTCTGAATTAAGTGCATTAAGTGCTGCTGGACGTGAAATTGTAAGAACTGCAATCTCATCTGCAACTTCAAGCTTTAAGTTGTTAAATTCGCTCATAGTAATCCTCCTCTTTAAGGGTCTTGCCCTTTTTTCTCATGTTTATAATTTTAGTCCATTGTTAAACTTTTGTCAATCCTATATCAGCTATAACATTTCTTCTTTCATCTTCTTTTTATTTTTGTACATAACTGAATCGGCTCTCTCAAATACATCAGACACAAACTTGTCATTCTTGCCAAATAAAGAATACCCAACAGCTATTGTAACCTTGTCATTCTTTTTATTCTTAGAATTGATTTTGGTAATCTTAGATATTCTTGAATTCAGGTGGTCATAGTCTTTTCCCTGAACTATTGCCACAAATTCATCTCCACCTATTCTAAAAACAGGGCTTCTTGAAAATGCATCGCAGATTATCTCACAGCCCTCTTTTATGTACGCATCACCAGCCTGGTGCCCCTTTGTATCATTTATTTGCTTCAAGCCATTTATATCGCATACAACAATGCCAAATTCAAAATCGTAACCTGTTTTAATCTGCAGGTTAATACGTTCCTCTTCATCCACATAGGCTCTCTTGTTTTTTACGCCTGTGAGCTGATCCTTAAATGCCTTATCTTCTGCAGCCTGCAAGTTGGCAGCATACTCCTGCTCCATCATAAACTGATTTTCAATGTTCATTATACCTACAATAAGCTTTGAACCGGTGTTTTCCTCCACAAGAGTGGCTCTAAGCATTACATGAATAGTTTCATCCTGTAATTTGAATCTGTACTTATGTATGAAGATGCCGTGATTCTTAATATTTGTGAGAACATTTTCCTTAGTAAATACAGATAAAAATTCTCGCAAATCATCTCGATGAACAATACGCTTGGCTTTTTCTCTGGACTCTGCAAAGAAATTATCATTCTCCATTGGTATATTAAATTCATCCAACTCATCTGTTGAGTTGAAGCAAACATAATGCTCTGTATCTGGATCAACTAAATAAATGCTAAATATGTCACCAGCAAGAGACATTACGCGAGAATACATAATCCGCTCTTCTTTAACCTTTTCTATTAATTCTCGCTCCTTAATCTGGGCATCTATATTATTGATTCCAATCAGTATGTGATTTCTATCACTTCTAACCTTAACTGCTTTTAAAATAACATGTGTAGGAACCCCTTGCACCATTCTTCGATAGGTAATGGAATAAGACCCCCGCTCGTCAATCATCTTTAAAATATTTTCTTTAGTAAATGAGTTTCGCATTAATTCGATGTCATCAGCATACACCCTTCTGCTATACTCATAATCCAGTCTTCTAAAGAAATCCTGCCCACGCATTTCAACAGACACATCCCTGTTAAGGCCATCTGGACTGTATTCTACATAATCCTCTGTATCCATATTAACAAAGAACAAATCCACATAATCCTCAGACAGTGCCCTTGCTATATAATTATAGGTAAGTGAATCAGCACTAGTCTGTCCCTCATTAACCTGTAGTATAGCTATTACAACAGCTGCAACCTTTGTCACAGGATTAACTGCAATTCGTTGAACAAGCATTTGAATTATATGACCATCGGAAGTTCTATCATCAATAATTCGACGCTTGCCATTTTCACCGCATCTGCGGATGCTGTTCATGGTATATACTCCAACAGATTTATGATTCTTACCAAAAATATATTCTGAATAAAGATTTACATCAGGAAAATTCTTATTCATAAATCTCTTGAAGGACTCATTTCCCCTTACAAATCTTAAGCTTGTTTCACTTGTTTCCAATATTGCAATTGGAAAGGTATCAAAATAATTAGTCAGCTCATTAGTATTATTTCTTGCAAAGGATATATCATATAAGCTGATTTTACCTACAGCAGAGTAATAGGAAGACTCTTTAGGATTTTCAAAGCCTATAGCAGTTCCATTTTCATATCTGGCAAGTATCTGACTGATAGGAAGAGGTTTGCTATAAATAAAGCCCTGAAGCTTCGTGCAACCTATCTCCTGCAAAAAATCTATTTGCTCTTTAAATTCAACACCCTCTACTACAGTCTCCATTCCAAGAGACATTGCAAGCCTTACAAGCTCTGTTAATATAATTCTTGCCCGCTCACTCTTTTTTATCTGTTGAACAAAAAACATATTGATTTTCAGGGCGTCAAAATGTACCTTCTGCAATATAGTAAGAGCGGCATCCCCGCTGCCATAATCGTCCATCCATACCTGGAATCCCAAATCTCTAAACTGCTCCAGCTGAGAAACAATATAGTCGTTTCCTGCAGAAAGAGTTTCCTCTGACACCTCTATGGCTATTAGACGTCTGGAGATATTTGCCTTTTCTACTCTCTTGGCAACCTCCTCAACCACATCGCAGGTATAAAAATCCATCTGAGACAGATTAATAGATGTAGGAACAACATATAGCCCCCTTCTAATCTGTTCATTCATCTTGGCAAGAGCAATTTCTAACACATATAAATCCAGCTTGTGAACTATGTTCACCGCCTCAAGGGATGGAACAAAATCCATAGGATTAAGCATGCCAAGCCTAGGGTCTTCCCATCTAACTAGGGCTTCTTCTGCGCATACTCTACCGTTAGAGGTACGTATTATCGGTTGAAAATATACCTCTACCCAGCCTTCTGCAAGTGCCCTGTCAAAATTGTCTATTAAGTATTTGCTCTTATTAAAAGTGCCCCCCATTTTATCCATTAAACGCTTAATCTCCTTTGAATCTCGCCAGCCACTTCTCTTCCTTTAAAAATAATTGCTCCTACAAAAAGGATAACACTTATTAACAAACATACTATCCAAGCAATAGGACAGTCTCTTTCCATAAAATAAAAAACAATGTATGGCAAAATACCAACCACAAGATTTGTTAACAGATAAACCATAGCATTGCCATTTTTGTCTAACATGGCAAGTACAAAATTAGCTATCAATGTTCCCATTACAACAATCGGTGCAATCCAATCGGTAACTAATGAAAAAATCCCCACATAATAAGCTGTAATTCCAAGCATTACTAACACTATGAATACAAACAGGGTCATTATTCTAGATGAGCTAATGCCTTTTTTGAACAGCCTCATTATTCCAAATTCAAATACGATTAACCACATTGCCACTATAAGGCTCCAGTGAATATCAAGCGTTGGCCACACCTTAAGGTTAAACAAGAAATCCAAACCCAGGCTTAAAATAACCATGGACCAAACTATAAAAAGCTGTAGCTTATAGAAGAAAGATTGAATCTTTAATGTGGTCTGCTGTGGAAAATAAGGTCTTTCTGCCTCGCCGTTTAATCTGCTTTGGCACAGTGGGCATTTTTTAAGATTGCCGCCCACTTCTATTTTACAATAAGGACAATTCTTCATTATCGAATCACCTCCGTCGCATATATTCTGATATTTACCCCATCCTCAGAAAGACCTCGCACAAGGTTCTTAACTACCCTTGTGTTTGCGTATGGAGAAGAGATTCCAAGGGATAGTTCCCCATTATAACTACACATAGTAGAAAACAGATTAGCCGAACTACAAAAGGCACTGTAATTTTGAATCATAGATGCTACTTCCTCTGGTGGCTTCTGCACACCAAGATTAGATAGCACTACAGATACCTTTTTATCTGTGACCTTTGAGCCATATCTTACCACCCACTGCTTGATGAAAAGTGGTACAGCCCTAACAGGAGCCACATATTCCATGGTCTCAAAATTGTCCATCTGCTTTTTGATATTTTCTTCAGTAAGATTAGCCTTAAGCTTTTCGTCGAACTCCTTAGCCAAATCCTCAAGGGAAATGTCCTCATCAAATACATGAGAAACATTTACATTGTTAAAGAAATTACGTGATGTGTGGCTAGGATAATAGTTTCTAAGATTAACAGGCAAGGATACATTAATAGGTGTTTTACGCTTACGTGGTGGCATATCCTCCATAATAGCAAGCATAAATCTTGCCCCTATATAGCTGGTAAGGGAAACCCCAAGTTCCTTAGCCTTAGGCAATATCTGTTCTGTAGGCATGTGAACCTCAAAAAACTGAAGCTGATCGTATGGAAGCTTTAATCCGCTAGGATGATAAGCGTACTTAAGGGAAGAGCCCTTTAATCCCATGCCACCAAAAAACTGCTTGTAGCTATCCTGATTCAAATCATCCTCAGAAGCTCCTGAATGGATTGTAGTATTTTCGTATCTGCCAGGATATTTCAGCTTAAGATAATCTAAAACAATAATGTTCAAAAATTCCAAAGCCCCTGTTCCATCTGAAATAGCATGGAACAAATCAAGATTAATTCTATTTCCGTAGTATGTAACCCTATAATGAAGCATTGCTCGCCCTGGTACATACAAAATAGGACAAACCCTGCCATGTTCCTCTGTAACCACCGGCTGAATATCAGTATCCTCCATATAGTGCCAAAAGATTCCTCTTCTGATACGTACCTGAAACTGAGGGCGAATCTGAATAGCCGATAAAACTGCCTCCTGTAAAAGCTCCGGGTCTATATCCTCCCAAAGTGTTGCGCTTACACGCAGTGTTCTTGTATCTCTCTTTGCTGCTGTTGCAAGAAAAACCTTTGCAACATTATCTACCTTATACCAATTGTCTCTACTCATTATTTATCCTTTACTCCCAGGCTACATATAGATTAGGTTTGACAGGTAATCCGACAAACGCTTCATAGCCCTGTTTGCCAGTGGCAATGGCATTTGCTGATACACATGCCACCCATCCTTTTCTATATCAATCACTGCATTGCAGCCAGCCTTATGCATCTTTTTTTGCAAAGATATACTGTCATCCAGTAAAATCTCATTCTTGCCTACCATTATATAGGTAGGTGGAAATCCCACAAAACTGCCATTTAGTGGGCTGTATATCTCCTCTGCTGGATTTGCATCCTTACCGATATATGCATCTCTAACTCCTATTACATAATCCTTTGTAAGAATCGGATCCTTTTCTTTACAGGCTTCGTAGGATGAAGCCGTTGCCGTCATGTCAGTCCAAGGGCTAAATAGTAGCACGCACCTTGGTGTCAATTGCTTTTCCTCTAAAAGCTTTCTGGTCATACATAATACCAGATTGCCTCCTGCGGAATCACCTGCAAAAATCACCTGCTTGGCACCGTACCCTTTATCCATCAGATAGGACCACACCTTCATAGCATCCTCTAATGGCGCAGGATATTGATATTCTGGAGCCAACCTGTACTCAAACGAAACTACAGAAAAACCTGTTGATACTGCAAGCTTAGCTGCAAGAATCCTGGCATATCCTAAGCCCCCACAGGTGTAGCCACCACCGTGAGCATATAGAATAATATACTGAGGATTATGTGCCAAATCAGGCTTAACCCATTCGCAGGAAATGTCCCCTGTAGTAAAAGCTTCTACTGTAACTCCGCCTGTAGGCGCAGCAAGCTTACCAGCTAATTCCATAGCGGATCTTTGCTTTTTTAAGTCTTCATCCGTCAGAGATTTGCCACCAATAGAATTAACTGCTTTGATAGCCTTCATCAACGGATCATTAAGATTGATTTTTAATAAAGCCATACTTTCCCTCTTAATTTTACTATTTTTATTATAATAATTATGAGCTTCTTTTTCTATAAAATCAGCAAGAAACATTTAGTAATATACATTTTTATTACTTTGAGTATGATTTCACAGTTTTTTCACAATTTAGTCACAGTTTGACACCAAATGTAAAGCGTTACATGATAGAATGTCTTTGTACAGAAAAAGCGTTAAGTCTTTTTTAGGGGAGGCGCAGCATGGATATAGCTGAGATTTCTATGAATTTAAGTCAAAACCAGCTCCTTTCAGCAGTGGGGACTGCTATGCTCGGCAAGACTTTAGATGTCGTAGAAGGACAAGCCGAGGCTTTATCAAAGAGTATGGATATGAATTCTCCTTCTTTGGAAAGCTTGGTTTATCCTACGTCAGGTACCATGATTGATATGCGCATATGAGTTATAAATGTATTTTGGTTTTTACATAAAAGAGCTTGCCCGTTGCAAGCTCTTTTCTTTTGCGTTATAGTTATTAACCTATATCAATTACTTTCAAATATCGGTAAGCAATTCACAATATAAAATTTTCTTTCTATGTTTTATTCACATTTTTTACATTGTTAGTTCACCTATAGATAGTATTATAATTACATCGCAAGACAGAAGCGATGAACCATTTTTTTCATAACATTATTCTCCCTTTTGAAAAGCGATGCCCCGCCGGCATCGCTTTTTACCTGTCTAAAAAACTTGTTTAACATCACTATCCTATTTTGATATTATATATTCATGATTAATTCAAAACACGAACTAATAATTAAAGATATAAAAAGCTCAATCAATGCAGGCAGTTTTAACGCTGGTGACAAAATACCATCAGAAAATCAGCTTGCAGCAAAATATGATGTCAGTAGGCAAACAGTAAGAAAGGCTTTAGGAAAGCTGATTGATGAGGGCTACCTCTATGCCATTCACGGAAGTGGCACCTTCGTAGCCAGCCGCAAGGATAAGAAAAGGCATACTAAGAACATCGCTGTTGTTTCTACATTTATGTCCGACTATATCTTCCCTAGAGTAATACAGGGAATTAACCAGGTCTTAGACGAAAACGGCTACAGTATTCTTCTTAAAACCACCAACAACTCCAGAAAGGGTGAGGCCTGGTGTATGGAAGAATTGTTATCCAAAAACATCGATGGAATGATTATCGAGCCTAGCCAAAGTGCTATTAGCTGTCAGCACCAGGTTCTTTACGACCAGATGGATGCTATGGGAATCCCATATGTTTTCATACAAGGATGCTACGAGGCAATGATGGACCGTCCATTTGTTATGCTTGATGACGTGGAAGGTGGAAAGCTAATCACCGAGCATCTGATTAGTCTAGGACACAAAAATATCGCTGGCATTTTTAAGGCTGACGACACCCAGGGCATCCTTCGCCACAAGGGTTACATCAAAGCACTACAGGCTGCCGGCATAGCCTACAATCCTGATTTAGTTATCTGGTACCACACAAAGGATAAAACAATGAAGCCAATGGAAGGCTTAATTAGAATATTAGAAAGCGGCTTATCCTGTCATGCAGTGGTTTGCTACAATGACGAGATAGCCGCCGATGTTATAAAGGGTCTTCAAAATATTGGGCGAAGTGTGCCTCACGATATTTCCGTGACAGGCTTCGACAATTCCCTACTTGCCCACAGCAAAGGAATCACAACCATCGCACATCCACAGGAGGAGCTTGGCAAAGTTGCCGCAACCACTCTGCTAGGCCTAATCGATGGAACCCTCCCCCGTAAGGATGCCCATATCCTGCTAGAGCCAAAGCTCATAGAACGAAAAAGCTGTTTCTAGAAGCAGCCGCTTATATACCTTTTATACGCTCAATTGCTCTAGCGGTATTTTCAGCAGAACCGAAGGCTGTCAGGCGGAAGTATCCTTCACCTGATGGTCCGAAGCCTGCTCCTGGAGTTCCAACAATCTGAACATTTTCCAATAAATAATCAAAGAAATCCCAAGAAGTCATATTGTTAGGTGTCTTAAGCCAAATGTAAGGAGCGTTAACACCACCATATACTTCGAAGCCTGCGTCCTTGAGGCCTGTATAGATTGTCTTGGCGTTGTTCATGTAGTAGCCAACCTGCTCCTTAATCTGAGCCTGACCTTCTGCTGAATAAACTGCCTCGCCAGCGCGCTGGATGATGTATGGAGCTCCGTTAAACTTGGTGCCGTGACGTCTAGCCCACATTCCGTGAAGTGATGCACCATCAAATACCAAATCCTTAGGTACTACAGTATATCCAAGACGTACACCTGTGAAGCCTGCGTTCTTAGAGAAAGAATGAATCTCTATAGCACAGGTGCGGGCACCTGTACATTCATAAATAGAATGTGGTACATCTGCTTCAGAAATATAAGCCTCGTAAGCTGCATCAAATATAATCAGGCAGCCATTTTTATTAGCATAATCAACCCATAGCTGAAGCTGACTCTTTGTAAGAGTTGTTCCAGTTGGATTGTTTGGAAGGCAAAGATAAATAACATCTGGAGTCTCCTTTGGAAACTCTGGAACGAATTTATTCTCTGCTGTGGTTGGCATGTAAATAAGATCCGACCACTTTCCTGTAGCTTCATCGTATGAACCACATCTTCCAGCCATAACGTTTGAATCAACATATACAGGATAAACAGGGTCACATACTGCTATTTTAACATTAGAAGCGAACAGTTCCTGAATATCTGCCGAATCAGATTTTGCACCATCTGATACAAAAATCTCATCAGCGCTGATATCGCAGCCTCTAGACTGATAGTCGTTTTTGGCAATAGCCTCTCGTAAAAATGGATAACCTAAATCAGGTGCATAACCGTGAAATGTTGATGCGTTACCCATTTCATCAACTGCACTGTGAAGTGCATTTATCATAGCTGGGGCTATTGGCTGTGTAACATCACCAATTCCAAGTCTAATGATATCCGCATTAGGATTAGCCTCGGAATAAGCAGCAACCTTTTTCGCAATTGTTGAAAAAAGATAGCTTCCTGGAAGTTTTGCAAAATTAGAATTAACCTTAAACATGTTCGCCTCCCTTTGAATATTAAATTATCTGGTTGTTATTCTTTTAACTATTCGCTCATAGGATAAATTTCCGCCGAATAAATCCAGACACGAGCCAACAGTAAAATCCATATTATTATCGCTGAGATAGCTGATAAGCTCGATGTCGCCATAATCAGAGACACCGCCTGCGTAAGTGATTGGCACTCTCTTATAGCGGGCCAAGAATCCAACTAAATCTCTGTCGATTCCGTTTTGTCTGCCTTCAACATCTGCTGCATGAATCAAAAACTCATCACAGTAATAAGCTAATCTATCAAGGAAATTGTATGTGATAATCTCCTTTGAAACCTTCTGCCAGCGATCTGTAACAATTACATATTTATCATCAACTCTGGTACATGACAAATCAAGAACCAAGTGTTCTCTGCCAACAGCATTTGATATACGCTTAAGGGCATCATAATCCACCCTTCCATCATTAAAAACAAAGGAAGTAACGATTACATGGCTGGCACCTGCATCGATAAACTCCTTGGCGTTTTTATCATCAACGCCTCCACCGTACTGCATGCCATTTGGGAATGTGCTAAGTGCCTTGATAGCTTCTTTCATAGAAGCCTTGTACTCTTTGGTGCCTTTCATATTAAGGTTAATAATATGGCCACCATTTAGGTTGTCAGCCTTGTAGATATTTGCATAATAAGCTGCATCCTTATCGGCTACAAAATTCTCCTTTGGCTGTCCATCAGCCTTTCCCAAATCTGAGATAGTATCTCCTACTATCTGCTTTACCTTTCCGTTGTGAATGTCAATGCATGGTCTGAAACGCAATTTCTCGTCCTCCCCTTTTATAGTTTAGTCATTAAGCAAGTAAAAATTAACGTAAATTATAATCGCAACCAGAAATATTTTCAATTACACTTTCGTAGAAAATTGTGGCAATTTTCAATAAATATTCGGTATCTTTCACACCTGCTGTCTCATAGCAAGAATGCATTGCAAGCTGAGCCAATCCTATATCAACACCATTAATAGAAACATGGGCGTTAGAAATGTTTCCAAGTGTAGAACCGCCTGCAACATCAGATCGGTTTACAAATGTCTGATAAGGCACCTTAGCCTTGTTGCAAAGCTCTGTGAAAATGCCAAATGCAAGACCATCAGTCATATACTTCTGATTAGCATTGAACTTGATAACAACACCTTCATTCATAAATACCTTGTTTGTAGGATCGCTCTTTTCAGGGTAGTTAGGATGAAGAGCATGTGCATTGTCAGCAGATACCATAAATGAATTAGCAATTGCTGTTAAAAGTGTAGAATTATTTCCACCCATTGCCTCGTTAATTCTAACAAGAGCATCATAAAGGAATGTTGAATCAGCACCCTGCTTTGTGCCGCTTCCTACTTCTTCGTTATCAAATGTTACATGAATCTGAACTGCAGACTCTGAATTCTTAGCATTAAGAAGTCCCATCATTGAACTGTAAGAGCACTGAAGGTCATCTAATCTTCTGATTGAAATAAACTCATCCTTAGCACCCCAAACCTTACCAGGCTCTCTGTTGTATAAGAATAAATCGCTTCCTAAGATTTCGTCTTCCTTAACAGATAAGCTTTCTGCAACAAGCTTCTTAAGGTTAAAATCTTCATCCATAGAAACAAGTGGAAGCATATCCTTTTGAGCATTGTACTTATAGCCGTCATTTGCCTCACGGTTCATGTGAATAGCAAGGGATGGAAGCATGCACAAATCCTTGTCTAAATTAACAAGCTTTGTTTCAATACCATTTTTAGTCTTAACAATGGCGCGACCTGCAATAGAAAGAGGTCTGTCAAACCATGGAGCCATAAGCATTCCGCCGTACTTTTCTGTATTAAGCTTTACATAGTGGCCTTCCTTCATCTCAGGCATTTCCTTAATACGGAAGCTTGGTGAATCGCTGTGAGACGCCATAATCATGAAGCTCTTGTATTCATCCCTTGGCATTCTAAATGCAAGAATTGATGAACCGTTTCTTGTAACGAAATAATTCTTACCAAACTCAAGCTTCCACTCCTTAGCCTCTGAAAGCTCCACAAAGCCTGCATCTAAGAATCTTTGTCTTTCATTTGCTACAACGTGAAACTGTGATGGACTCTCCTCTATAAATTCAAATAAACCTTTTACTGTTTCATTCATTTTTTCTTTCCTTCTTTCTTTATTGAATATCCAAAAGTCCCTTTAGGACTGGTTAGGCCATAATATGTTCCATGGGAATAAGCAAGCAGATTGGCTTTTTCAAGTTCAAACTTGCCAGTTTCATTCATATAGCTTTCATCTGCATGGACAGCCAAAACATCAGCAACAAACATGGTGTGACTACCATATTCGTGTGCTTCCTTAACTCTGCACTCTATGTTAACCGGGGATTCGGCAATAAGAGGAACATTGATTTCGTCAGCCTCTTCCTTATGAAGATTGCATCTTGCAAACTTATCTACATCCCTGCCGCTTTGTACACCACAAAAATCTGTAGCAAAGCTAAGCTCCTCAGTAGTTAAGTTAATTGCAAATTCCCCTGTGTCTTTTATCATCTGATAGGAATATCTGCTAGGTCTTACAGATATATATGCCATTGGTGGATTAGTGCACACCGTACCTGTCCAGGCTACTGTAAGCACATTATCATTTCCATCCTTATCACGGCATGTAACCAAAACAGCCGGAAGGGGATATACCATATTTCCTGGCTTCCATTTTTGTTTTCCCATGTTCACCTCCTAAAAAACTACCCTACTAATATACTCTAAAAAATCCCATAAGAAAAGGGGCTTGCACATAAGCAGCCCCACTTAAAATACTATTTATAAATCGGCTTTCTTGTAGCAAAATCGATTATCTTTTTTCGCTCCTCAAACTCAGCCTTAAATTCCTCTTTCTTTTTCTCCAATTCCTTTTTTACCTCATCGGTAATTGGAGTTCCCCTGTACATTGCGCAATATCCATACCCTAACATAACAACCCCTCCTCCTAAATTTGCAGGCAACCCCACTCATTCAGATTGCCTCTGGCAAATTATTAGTGATAGACATATTCTAGCAAATGTATATTGACAATGTGTGACGATTTAGTTAATTTTCAGATTTTTCTTCCATCATTTCAGAAAAAGTTCCCATATATACATTATCTTTTCCAAGAAGGAATTTTAAATCATCCATAAAAGCCTTGGTCTTAGGATCGTTTTCAAAGCCTCTAGAAATTATTTCCTCTAAAAACTGCTCCCCGATTTCAGAATCAATAATATAATCTCTATCCTCTTCAAAATCGTCAAAGCTGCGGTTCTTAACGTATTCCCCTCTGAACTTCTTGTATTCGGCGGCTTTCTTGCCATCGTATCGCATTTCATCCTGCTCAATAATGCGAATACAATTAAGCATATCCTCGGCATCTGATAAAGCATTATGCTCCACATAGCCACCAAGACCACAGATAGTCTTCATATCTGCAAGAGACAGATTTGCATCAAGCCCATCTGTAACATCTAGGCTTACTTCCTTTTGGATGTTTTCAAAGGTGCTGATAAATTTACCTACGCTACGCTTAAGTGGCTTTTCCAGATTGCGAGATTCGAAATCCCTTTGGAAGCTGTTTTTATCACCGCCCCAAACACAGATTTTGCCAACCTGATATTTGCGAATCATGGTAATAAGCTCTGTCATTACATCCTCATAATCTGGTGCAAATTCCAAGTCCTCATTAGTAAGACCAGTGAGCTCTGTAATAAGTGGTGGTAGCTTGTGTCCTGGACGAAGTCTGACTGTGGAATAGAACCTGTCAAGCTCCTCATGGGCTGGATTAGTAATGATTACACCAACAGATATTACATCCTCGATAGAGCTTTTCTTATACCTTGCACTTAAATACTCAGCATCCAAAAATGCCTGATTTTTCCCCTTGTAGCCTGCTGGCGCAGTCTGACTTGGACCCTTTATTTTTTTATTTGAATTATTAACTGTTGCCAATATTTATCTCCGTAAAATAACTAATTAATTACATAAATCTTATCATGTTTTTGAACCATCAACAACCTTGTAAAATTCTTCCACTTAATAGATTGTGGTTTATGTTATCATACACACAATTATTTCATAATTTTAGTTTATAATAACACTTAAAAGTGGGAGTGTGTTTACCAGGTCAGGAGCAATATTATGGCTGATATCAGTGTAAAAAACAATATTCATATAGAAGACACAACGGTCACTAAGGCTGCGCCTTCATCCCATAGTTCTAAGCCTGCTGATAGTGAAAAGCAGCCAGTTTCGGATAAATCAACTGATGTTTTAACCAAAGAATATGGCCCTGTTGTATCCTCTTCAAAGGATGGAGATACTGTCCGCGTTAAGCATGATAGTGATGAGGAAACCAATCTTCACAAGATACTGCAGGAAGAACTAGAAAGATTGTCCGAAAAGAAGTTTGAAATGCCTGATTATGAGGTTCATACGGCAACTAAAGAAATTCAGAAAAACACCTGGGACATGGCAGAAGAAGCAAGAAATATCACATCCTTTGCAGGCTATTCCGATTCGGAACTAAAGCAGCTATATCTAAAAGGTGATATTTCACAAATAGACTATAATCAGGAAATGGAATCAAGAACTGCCAGAAAAGCTTCTGAGGCAGAGGATTTACAAAGCTTCAACAACACCACTGCTAAAAGCTTTGCAAAGCTATCTCAGATTGAAAACGATGCTAACACTATAGATATGATTGAAACAGGGCAAATGTCAGATACAATTCCTGATGAAATAAGAATCCAGGCTCTTCAGAATTTCGACATACTCTAATCCCCGCAGATTTAATTCTACATTTTACATAAAAATCCTTGCCAGGCAGGGATTTTTTTGTGTTTATACACATTGTACTTTTTTGTATTTATATAAATACATTTAATTATGTTTTTATTCAAATACATTGTTAATTTTTTATCAGACCTATGTTATATTGTAAATGAGCTAGTACGTTAGTTATATCTAACTGTCCATAGTATAGCTAACACAACCCCACTAGCATAACCAATAACATTTATAATTTCAGAAAGGGATTGAATCAATGGCAAATCACGATTTCGCACAATGGAATGGTTTCGTAGGTCGCGTTTGGAAAGATAACGTTGATGTACGTGACTTCATTCAGAACAACTACACTCCATATGATGGAGACGAGTCATTCTTAGCTGGTCCTACAGCCGCTACTAACACTCTTTGGGGCAAGCTTCAGGAGCTTCAGGCAGCAGAGCGTGCTAAGGGCGGTGTACTTGATATGGAGACAGAGATTGTTTCTTCACTTACATCATACGGCCCTGGCTACATTTCAGATGAGACAAAGGATCTTGAGCAGATCGTTGGTCTTCAGACAGACAAGCCACTTAAGAGAGCATTCATGCCTTACGGTGGTATCAAGATGGCTGAGCAGTCTTGCAAGATGTATGGCTATGAGCCAAGCGAGAAGCTTCACGAAATCTTTACAAAATATCATAAGACACATAACCAGGGTGTATTCGATATCTACACTCCTGAAATTTTAAAGGCACGTCACAACAAGATCTTAACAGGTCTTCCTGACACATACGGTCGTGGACGTATCGTCGGCGATTACAGAAGAGTTGCTCTTTACGGTATTGATTACCTTATCGAGAAGAAGCAGATTGACTTCGCTAACACAAACCGTCAGGGTATGAGACGTTACGACTTCCAGCTTCGTGAGGAAATCACAGACCAGATCAATGCTCTTAAGGGCATGAAGGAAATGGCTGCTTCTTACGGCTTCGATATTTCTAAGCCAGCTGCTAACGCTAAGGAAGCTGCTCAGTGGTTATACTTCGGTTACCTTGCAGCTATCAAGACTCAGAACGGTGCTGCTATGTCAGTTGGTCGTGTATCTACATTCCTTGATATCTACATGACACGTGACCTTGCTAACGGCGTTATCACAGAGTCTGAGGCACAGGAAATCATCGATCACTTCACAATGAAGTGCCGTATGGTTAAGTTTGCTCGTATCGAGTCTTACAACCAGTTATTCTCAGGTGATCCAGTTTGGGCTACACTTGAGGTTGGTGGTATCGGTCTTGACGGACGTCACCAGGTTACAAAGACTTGCTACAGATTCCTTCACACACTTGAGAACATGGGACCTTCACCAGAGCCAAACCTTACAGTTATGTACTCTAGCCGTCTTCCTGAGTCATTCAAGAAGTACGCTGCTAAGATTTCTGTAAACACATCTTCTATCCAGTACGAGAACGATGATGTTATGAGAGTTACATGGGGCGATGATTACTCAATCTGCTGCTGTGTATCTGCTACAGAGACAGGTAAGGAGCTTCAGTTCTTCGGTGCTCGTGCAAACCTTGCTAAGTGTCTTCTTTACGCTATCAACGGTGGTGTTGATGAGAAGACTCATGATCAGGTTGGTCCTGAGTACACACCAGTTACATCTGAGTACCTTGACTATGATGAGGTTATGCACAAGTTCGATCAGATGATGGATTGGTTAGCTCACATGTATGTTGGAGCACTTAACATGATTCACTACATGCACGACAAGTATTACTATGAGGTTTGCCAGATGGCCCTTATCGATACACACGTACGTCGTTCATTTGCTACAGGTATCGCTGGTTTCTCACACTGTGTAGATTCACTTTCAGCTATCAAGTACGCAAAGGTTAAGGCTATCCGTGATGAGGACGGAATCACAAAGGATTTCGAAATCGAAGGTGACTTCCCACGTTACGGTAACGATGATGACAGAGCTGATGAGATTGCTGTATGGCTTCTCCGCACATTCATGAGCAAGCTTCGTCACATCCACACATACAGAGATTCAGAGCCTACAACATCTATCCTTACAATTACTTCAAACGTAGTTTATGGTAAGGCTACAGGTGCTCTTCCAGACGGAAGACCAGCAGGCGAGCCACTTTCACCAGGTGCTAACCCAGCATACGGTGCTGAGAAGAGCGGTCTTATCGCTTCTCTTAACTCTGTTGCTAAGCTTCCATACGAAGAGGCACTTGATGGTATCTCAAATACACAGACAATCAACCCAGGTGCTCTTGGACACTCAGAGGAAGAGCGTGTTAACAACCTTGTTAACGTTCTTGACGGATACTTCGATCAGGGTGCTCATCACCTTAACGTTAACGTATTTGGTAAAGAAAAGCTTATCGATGCTATGGAGCATCCAGAGAAGCCAGAGTACGCTAACTTTACAATCCGTGTATCTGGATACGCTGTTAAGTTCATCGACTTAACAAAAGAGCAGCAGCTTGACGTTATCGCACGTACATGCCACGAGGCACTCTAATATAGTTGTTCCCCTCTGAAAGCCTTCCCCCTCTGGGGGAAGGTGGCCCGCAGGGCCGGATGAGGGGATTTTTTTATGAGGTAGATTTATGAGTGAAATTATAGGATACATAAATAAATTTGAAAGCTTCGGTGCCGTAGATGGCCCTGGAATTAGATTTTTGATTTTCTTAAATGGATGTAAGATGCGCTGTGCATTCTGCCACAATCCTGAGACATGGGCTGAACACCAGGGTGAAGAATATACTGCAGACCAGGTTCTTGAAAAAGCTCTTCGCTTCAAGCCTTATTGGAAAAAGGATGGAGGTATCACAGTCAGTGGTGGCGAGCCACTTCTTCAGATTGATTTTGTATTAGATTTATTTAAGAAAGCCAAAGCTAAGGGTATCACCACTTGTATTGATACCGCAGGTCAGCCTTTCACTCACGAAGAGCCTTTCTATAGCAAATGGAAGGAGCTTATGAGTGTTACAGACACTGTAATGCTTGATATCAAAAACATCGACCCTGAGGAGCATAAGAAGCTTACAGGTGTTGATAACGCCAACATCCTTGAAATGGCAAAAGAAATATCTGATATGGGCATTCGCATCTGGATTCGCCACGTACTTGTACCTGGCGGAAGCGACAACGACGAACTATTACACCGCACCAGAGAGTTTATCGACACACTTGATTCTGTTGAGCGTGTAGAGGTTCTTCCTTACCACAGCCTTGGCGTTCCAAAATATGCTGAGCTTGACATCCCATACCGCTTAGAGGGTGTAGAATCCCCTACCCCAGAGCGTATCAAAAATGCTAAGGAAATACTTGGCGCAAAATAGAAATAATTAGTTGTGAATAAAATGCAAGCTACCGCATTTCTCTAAATACGAGAAATAGGTAGCTTGTTCTTTTTTTGCAATTTTATTGTTTTCTCTGTATTAATTAACCTTAAAATCTGCCTCCGATACTATAAACCCTGCAGCTGCAAGAGCATCTTTTTCTGCTGCTGATGAGCCATAGACCTCCAGCTCACCATACGGCAATTCTCTTTTCAGGAGCAATATACATTCCATCCCCCTCTTTTATATCATAGGTTTCATAAAACTCGTCAAATTGCTGCATAGTTACATTTCCTCTTAAATAATGAAGAGGATGTGGGTCAGTAAGTGCACATTTTTCCATAAACTCTAGAGTTCCAGCTCTCGCCCAAAGCTTGGCGTTAGCTCTAAAGAATTTGTCGTAGTCAAAGCCATCTATCTTCTTTGCCATTATGAGCATACACTTAAAGCCTGCCATATCTGCAATTGCCTCTGTCTGGATAAGCTGTCCCTTAATCGGTGTTCCATCATCGAATGCTACTACACCATCATAATATTCCACCATTTTGTCAGCTCTTTCCATGAATGCATTGTAATCCTCTTCGGTCCACCAGTCCTTCACATTGCCATCTGCATCGTACTGAGCTCCATTTGTATCAAAGGCATGTGAAATCTCATGACCGATGACTGAACCAAGTGCTCCGTACTTTTCCTCAATGGACATATCGCTTCTGTATGTAGCATCGCAGAAAAAGCCTGGAATAATATTTATGGAATTGTTAGTAGGATTATAATAAGCATTTGTGCTGAGTATATTTATTCCCCAAAGTTCTTTATCCACTTTGCCGTTGATATGTGTCAGCTTCTCCTCATGGTCGCACTTTGCATAATCAATCATTGCCTGAAGGTATGTTCCACCTTCTTCCTTTGGAGTCACATAATACATAGAATCATCAGGCCACTTATCAGGATAAACTGCGTGAATTACAACATTTTCCAGCTTGTATTTTGCCTGCGCTTTCGTTTCTTCTGAAAGCCAGTCTATAGTATCAAGCATCTCCTTGTATGTATCTATAGTATCCTGACAAATATCTGTAATTTCTTTCTTAATATCTTCATTCAAATATTTTTCGATATAAATACGTGATACATTATCAGAAAAATGATTCATAGTCGTATCATAAGCAGCGTCCTCATCAGATTTACTTTCACTTATGCCACTATACTCCCTTGAAAGCTTCTGACTTGTTCTGTATGCATCTTCATCAACAAAAGTAATAAAGGATACAGCCGCTTGTACGGTCACATAAGCCATGATTTCATCAAAATTCTCTTCAGTATAGACTTCATTCAAGCCCTTCAACCAAGCTGGTTCATTAACATTGATAAGCTTCGAATCCGAATAGCCAAACTTTTCCATATACTGTGGAAGTGGATAGTTTGGTGACATTTCCTTCAAATCCTCCATAGTAACAGGATTTATTGACTCTTTGACAAAGCCAGGGTCACTCTGCTCAAGCCTGGTTTTCATAGAGGCTGCAATTTTCTTCTCAAGGCTAAACTGATTTTCGATAAGCTTAGCAATTTCTTCCTCAGAGTAGCCCAGCCTTCCAAGCATGTATTTTGCAGCTCCTTCATTATAGGTATTCCTACGCTTTCCTTCCTCTGTAAGTTCCTGATACTCTGCAGAATCTAAAAGGGAAAGTGTAGTACTATATATATCTACCTGGTAAAGAGTTGAGTCATCAGTATTCGTACCTATATTCACATTTGTCAAATAATTGCCATATACAAAGTAGTCATCAGTGAGCATATATTCATTTAATTCTTCTAAGCTACTGATACTCTTTAATTTATCAAAGAAAAACATTAGCGGTTCAACGCCCTGCTCATTTCTTGTTTCCCAGTCAAGGAACAATTCATAAAAGCTTTGTGGCAGCTTCGCATCTCTCTTATCAAGAGTCTTGTCTGCGAGAATATCAAGGCATCTTTTCTTTACAGTATCTGCTGCATCAAAAATAGGAGTTTCGTTTGAATATCCTGGGCGCAGACTAACATCCATAAAATAATCATGATTGACATTAAGATAAAAATCATCCTTCAAATCAGGATTAGTCTCATCTGTAACAATGCCAATGATATTGCTGTTTAACCAAGGAGTCATTGCAGAGGTATCTATTTCGGATACACTGGCTTCTTCCTTAACATCCTTAGTGCTATCTTCTGTTTGAGTAGTAGGAGTGGGATTACTACCACATCCTGTCAGCAAGGACACTGTCAATATCCCAGCCATCATTTTGGTAAGTGTACTTCTGAAAGCATTTTTTTTCATAGTCTCAATCTCCTTATATGCCAAATATACAATCTAATATGATTATAAAAATTATCACCATATAAATTGTGTATATTCCTTGAACTTTCAAATAATACAGTTTTTACTTTTACCAGCAAATATCCTTATGCCTGCGAATGCTTAAATAACAGATTCTTCACAATCTGGAAACATTTTAAGTCTATAATATCCTCAGTTAATAATAAATGAGGAGGGCTTGTGTATGTATTTCGAGATAACAACGGTAACTGGAGAATTTGTTTACATTAACATGCAGCAAATTACTGCTGTAGAGCCTGTTGAGCATGCGGTGTGCACCTCAGATGGCAGTAGATATAAAATGACTCCGGATTCTTATGATTCTCTTATAAAGAATTTAGGGATTGTTTAACATGAATGCGTATTTATCAATGTTTTTAATTTAATACTTACATTTTGGATTTAATCATGATACAATTGCTTGGCAATTGAAAAGAGTATGGTTAAATTGGAAACGCACATCCTCCGGATGATAACGAACAACACATTAATTCTTATGACTTCTTGTGGGCTACTTAAGGAAAAAGCCCACAAGAACTTGGCTTTGCCAAGCAATATTTTCTTTCAGAAAATATTGGTCAATCCCCGGTTCTTGATTTTCTGATGAAAATCAAAAACCTATAGTTATTCATTATCAGAAGGAGGTTTTTTATGCCAAAAAATAAGTTTCAGGATGTAGTTTATACAATTATCATGGCCACTATCATGGTTTACGGAATGGTGGTTTACAACGTAGCTCTTAACATGGGTGGTGTTAGCGGTGCCACTTTCTTAGCAGCTTTACATGAGCTTCCAATCATGGTGCCTGTCGCATTTATCCTTGAGTTTTTCATCGTAGGTAAGATTGCTAAGGCTCTTGCCTTCACAGTAGTCCGCCCTACAGATAGACCACAGTTCATCACTTATGCAATTTCTATTTGCATCTGCTGTATCATGTGCCCTATCATGAGCCTTGTTGCTACTATCCTTTTCAAGGATACTAAGACATTTGGTACATGGGTACAGACATGGGCTATGAATTTCCCAATGGCTCTTTTATATCAGCTATTCTACTGTGGACCATTTGTACGTCTTATCTTCCGCAGCATCTTCCGCGAGAAGAAGGAACAAAACACAAGCGCAGCTAAGAGCGAATCTAAGGCAGCATAGTTTATTTCATAAAACAAGCCTGACTGTAATTCGCAAGCTCTAATATTTCATTTGCTTCACATGTTAGTGAAGCAAAGAAATCATTAGGCTTGTGAATGTAACAGTCAGGCTTATTTATTATCCAATGTTATCGTATATACGGTAGGGCTTGAAATTGTAAGCTTTGCCATTTTTCCATTGTAACTTCTTACTATCTTTATTGCACCATCATCCGCTGTGATAGATACATCTCCCATTTGTAAAATAGGATTCTTCTTAAGGGCAATCAGTTCCTTAACCTTATTTAGGAATTGCTTGTCCCAATTACTCTCATCCCAATCAAAGCAGCGCCTGCAATCCGGGTCGTAACCCCCTTCCATGGCATGCTCAGTGCCATAATATATACATGGTGCGCCTGGCATAAACATGCTAAGGGCTAATGCAGTCTCAAGCTTTTTCTTATCCTTGCCACATTTTGTAAAGAAGCGGTCAGTATCATGTGAATCCAATAGGTTCAACATCATATAGTTTACCTGCTTCATGTTGCGCATCAAAATACCGTTTAGATGCTGTGCAGTTTTAAGTGCATCACAGCTTTCTTTAGCAAAATAATCCAGGCATATCTTCGTATATGCGTAATTCATAATGCTATCCTGCTGCTCTCCTTGAAGTGAAGGGTAAGCATCGTGCCAATTTTCACCAATAATTACGGCATCACTCTTCTTAGCCTTAACAGCCTTTCTAAACATTCGCCAAAAATCGTGGGATACCTCATCGGCAACGTCTAATCTCCAGCCATCTATATCTGCAACATCAATCCAATAGGTTGCTATATCAAGCAAAAATTTCTGCACATCAGGATTTGCAGTATTTAGCTTTGGCATATATTCACAATAAGCAAAACATTCGTAATTACGATTATCAAGGTCTGCCTTATCCCCATCGATAATGAACCAATCATGGTACTTAGAAGCTTTGCCGTTTTTAACAACATCTTGAAACTGAGCCATCTTGTAGCTGCAATGATTAAATACTGCATCACATACAATCCTGATTCCACGTGCGTGAGCCTCCTTAACAAGCTCTACAAAATCCTCTGTTGTACCAAACTGTGGGTCGATTTGTTTGTAATCGATTGTGTCATATTTATGATTAGAGTCTGACCAAAAAATTGGTGTCAGATAGATGGCAGATATACCTAAATTCTTTAAGTAATCCAGCCTTTTAATGATTCCTCGCAAATCACCACCTGCATGACTTCTAGGGGTAGGCTTATCCCCCCACTTCATATCGATGTAGGACATATCCTTATTCTCATTACCGATACAGAATCTATCCACAAATATCTGGTAAAACACTGTGCCTGGCATCCAGTCAACTATTGGCATAACATCATTTTCATTAATGTATGGCAATTGGAAGAAATTGTAAAAGCATTCCTCAAAATCATAAGTTTCAGTTACGCCATCCTCACTGAAATAATACTTTTTCCCATTCTCTTCAAGCTCAAAAATATATACCAATCGAACATCATTAATCTTTAGCTGAAGCTCATAGTATGCAAAAATCTCATCCTCATACTTAAGTGGGACATCTACTGTAAATCGCTTTTCTTTATAATCATATTTCACCCCATAGATAAGTCTCACCTTTAGACCTGCATCAGCATCTTCCTTTGCTGTCCTTAGTCTAATAACAACTTCTTCCTTCGATAATGCAAAGCAATATCTAGATTCTGGTATGTGTAGTACTGCGTGCTTATTCATAATTCTCCTTTTCCCAATGCATATATATTCTTAAATTCAGGTTACAACAAAGCCTTTACGGCCAATTATTTAACCGTTTAAATTGATTAGATACTACACTCTTTTCACCACACTGTCAATAGGTTATATTGACAATCTCATAAATGAACTTCATAATTGATTTATCAATCGATTAAACGGTTAAATGGAGGCGTGAAATGGCAAGCAAAAAAGTTACCATCAAAGATGTTGCAAAAGAAGCCGGCGTATCTGTAGCAACAGTTTCTTACGTGGTTAATGGAAGGACAGATCTTAAAATATCTGATGAGACCAGAAAGAAGGTGCTTCATGTAATAAACCTTCTTAACTACTCCCCTAATCAGGCTGCTAAGGCTTTAGCTTCAAAAAGAAAAAACCAGGTTGGCTTTGCTATTTCCCATACAGATTCTGTACTAAAGGCTGCTGACCAAATGAAGGTAATGACAGCAATCACAAAATTTCTTGGAGATAAGAACTATGATGTGTTTTTAATTCCACCTGCTAAATTTGAAAACTACGGACAAGCCGATGCCCTTATTTGCTATGATTTGGACAAAAGTACTTTTTCTGCTCTTGGTGATTGTAACTTTGCTCCTCTGCTTGCTCTTGATTGCTATATCAATGACCCACTATTCTTCCAGATAAACACCAATCTTGACAGGCTAAAAGCAGCTGCAAATGAAAAATTTTCAGGTGAAAAATATCAGTATGTAATGCTTGATACTTCCAATACCGAAAAGAAGAATTTCACTAAAAATACCTTTGATGATGTATTATTTGTATCAACACCAGCAGATTTGCAAGGAATTACCGCCCCCAATGTACTTATTTCAAGTGAGGTTCTTTTGCCATTTATTCCTGACAAATGCAATGTCTGCTACGAGCCGGATATTACCCATGAAAAAATGGAGCTCCTTTTTGCAGCCTACGATAATGCTGCAAACAGAGTTCCAATTGAAAACCATAATTTGTGTTGTTAATATAGGAGTAAGTGGGACTACTTTTGGGTTTTTCCTTAAGTAGCCCACAAGTAGTTAAGTAAATCTATATATTTCTCAATATTCTATTTTGTCTATTATTACTCAAATATCATCTTGAGTGTAAATACAGCAATAATTAATAATTAAATAGCAATTATTTGAATGCCATTATGTTACAGAATTGTTACGATAATGTTGCTCGAGCAACGAAAACGTTTAAGACAATGAATGGAGGAATTATCCTTATGAAAAAAATGAATAAAAAAATACTAAGCGCTTCATTAGCACTTGGTCTTGTAGCATCTTCTGTATCAAGCCTTACAGCATTTGCTGCACCAAAATTTAGTCCATACGATTTACTTCAGGCCGAATTAACTGCTGGTAAAAGCGGTGTAGAGGTTCAAACTGAAGGTGATGTGAAATACATCGCAGGTTTGGAAAAGGGTGATTATTTCGCTTCTGTACCTCTTAACTTTACATCTGGTGTTGCTGCAATTTCAGCTAATATCCGTACTACAGCACCTGGATGGTTTGAGGCTCGTTTAGATAAAGCTGATGGAGAAATAATCAGTACATTTAGAGTATCAAGCACAAACGGTGAATTTAAATCTGTTTCAGCTCCTGCTAAAGCAATTGAAGGAAATCATACTATATACTTTGTAGGTAAGGTTGGTAACATTGATATTGATTCATGGAAAGCAAATCTGGCTCCTGGTCAACAGCCAGTAACTCCTGAGCCAACTCCTGAGGAGCCTACTCCTGTAGAGCCTACTCCAGTAGCTACAACTGTTAATCCTTATGAAACAGTTGAAGGTGAAAATTCAGCTGAGCTGAAAGCCGCTGTTGTTACAACAGTAGATAATACAAAGTGTGCTATGATTCGTTCAAATGGATATGCAGCTGCAAAGAATGTAGACTTTTCAAAGGGTCTTGCAGCCTTCACAGTTGCAGCAAAGGCTAGCAAATTAGGTGTTCTTGAAATCAGACTTGATAACCCTGAAAGCAAAGCCATTGCTAATGTAAAATTAAATGCTGGTGCTTTCTCAACAAAAACAGTTAAGGTAGCTTCTGGTATTGAAGGTACACATGATGTTTACTTTGTAAGTACAGCAACAGGCGCAACTGTATACTTAGATTCCTGGTCAGTAATGGCTCCTCCAACTAAGCCAGAGCCAACTCCTGAGGATCCAACTCCAGTTGATCCTACTCCTGTAGATCCAACTCCAGTTGACCCTACTCCTGTTGATCCTACTCCTGTTGATCCTACTCCTGTAGACCCTACTCCTGTTGATCCTACTCCTGTAGACCCTACTCCTGCTGAGTCAGGGCTTGCACTTGACTACCAGATTAACAGCTGGGGAACAGGTTATACAATCAACTTCAAGATTGTAAACAACTCTAAGAGCACAGTAAATGGCTGGACATTAAAGATTAAAAAGAGCGATATCAACGTTTCATCTGGTTGGTGTGCAAAGATTGCTGAGGAAGGCGAATACTATGTATTCACTCCAGAATCATGGAATGGCACACTTCCTGCTGGCGGCAGCGCAGACCTCGGAATCGTTGGCTCAGGCCAAATTGGTAACTCCCTTAATTTCATTCTTCAATAATATAAATTTTAAGCTACTGCCTATTGACTACAATAAGCAGTAGCTTCAAAGTGTAGACAAAGCCGCGACAATTTGTCTACACTCTGAAACTAGCTGTTAAATTAACAGCTAGTTTTTTCAGCCCTTCACTGCCCCTTCTGCTATTCCATCTACCATGTTTTTTACTAGGGCGAAATATAGAATTACGATAGGCACTGCGATAAATACGCTTCCTGCGGCGAATCTGGCGAATTCTGTTTCATCGAGACTCATCAGTCCAACTGCCACTGTATACAAATCCTTTTCCTTTAATAATAGCTTTGGCAAAATAAAATCTGACCATGGCCATGTAAAAGATGTTAATGCCGTATATACGATAATTGGCTTTGAAAGTGGCAGGTTGATTTTCCAAAATATCTGTGCAGAATTGGCACCGTCTATTTTGGCTGCTTCATCGATAGCCTTTGGTATGGTGTCGAAGAAGCCCTTTTGTGTAAGGTAGCCCATAGGCGCACCTGCTGCATAAATCAAAATCAATCCTGGGAGTCGATTAATCAGACCAAACTGAGTCATCAGAATATATACAGCGGTCATTCCCATGAAGGATGGAAACATGCCAAGAATCATGGTGGTTTTCATCATTGTTTTTCTGGCCCTAAACTCAAATCTGGACATTGTATAGGCAGTAAGAATTGTGAGAAAGGTGCCAAGAAGACAGCTGCCAACAGCAACAAACAATGTATTCAAAAACCATCTTGGATAGTTGTACATTGTGGTATCTGTAAATAATTTCTTAAAGGTGGCTACGCTGTAGCTTTTGGGGAAGAACCCATCAAATGAATATATACTTCCTGACTTTGAGAATGATGCAAGTACAATCCAAAGGCAAGGGAAGAAAAATATAAAAGATACAATTAAAAGTAATGCATAGGTCCAGGTAGCATCAATGATTTTTCCAACGCTTTGCTTTTTCATCATTGGAAGGTATCCTCCTCTCTGTAGGATGGTGATTTAACATATACTGCAAGTGAGATGGCTGATGTAATTATAAAAATGATTAATGAAATAGCCGCGCCAATGCAGTAGTAATTGTTATCTATGGATAGATTGTAGAGCCAATTGATTAGCAAATCTGTATCGCTGGCCAGGAAATATCCATCCATGTATAATCCACCTCTGAGGAAGTAAAAGATACCGAAGTTGTTGAAATTACCGATAAACTGTCCTAATAAAACAGGTGTTGTTGCAAAAAGCATAAATGGCATTGTCAGCTTTCTAAACTGCTGAAATGGTGTTGCTCCATCTATTCTGGCTGCCTCGTATAAAGACATATCTCTATTTGAAAGATGTCCTGTGGCAAGTAGCATGATTGATGGAACACTAATCCAACAATTTACAAGGATTCCTATTAATCTGGCCATCCATTTTGCATCCAAATCAAGGAAGCCTATTGGGGCTGCGCCTGTAGCCTTTATCATCTGATTGATTGGCCCACCGTAGGAAAACATAAACTTAAAGGCAAGCAATGTAATAAATCCTGGGATGGCGTAGGCCAGCACTGGGAAGGCTCTAAAGAAGGCTTTTCCCTTTACGCAATCCTTGTTTAATAAAAGTGCAAGGCCTAGTCCTGCAAAATAATTAAGAGCTGTTGAAACTACTGCCCAAAGGATGTTCCAGCCTAAAATCCTTGCAAAGGTTGGAGCAAATTTTGAGAGAGTAAGAATCTTTTTAAAGTTATCAAGGCCCACCCAATCCACAAGCTCTGGTGGCACTATGCTTCCGCCATAATTAGTAAAGGATATGAGTATCATAAATATAATTGGTAAGATATTAAAGATACACACTCCCACAACTGGTAGTACTAGCACAGTGATATAAAACTTTCTATCTAATAATTCCTTTAATTCGTCTATAAAGCTCTTTGGCACTCTTCCCGTGCTTACACACTCTTCTATATTGCAAGCACTTTTGATGTTTAATACATACAGGTAGATAAATGCTGTAACCACAATCCATGCAAATATTCCCATCAAAAGCATTACTACGGAATTGTCTCCCACAGTTCCAAGCCAGGCATCTGCCTTTGTGGTTCCCAAGGTGAAGAAGCCTACTATATCAGAGAAGCCTCTTATCACCATGTATGCAATAAAACCTATTTCTATTAAAATATAAATAATTCCTTTAGCCACACAGCCATACATCAGCTGTCCGCTTCCCATAATTAGGGCAGAAAGCTTAACGCGCCATGAGCTATCTAAAAACTTTCTCATCGTCTTTCCTCTTATTCCAAGGTATGTATTGCATCACTTATCTGATTGCACATATCCTCAAGTCCTGCTTTTAATGCATCTAAATCCTTGAATTTCTTTTCTGAGTCAGGTCTGAAGCTATCCTTTGCCAAATCAGTAAAGAAGGTCTGACCTGGTGTCCAAATCTGGCCCACCTCCTTGATAGATGGCATTAATACAACATTGCCCTTTTCAAGGTTTTCATACATCTGTTTAGATAATCCACCTAATTCTTCAGCAACGTCTTCTCTTGCTGGAGCAATTCCAAGCTTCTCATTTCTAAGCTTTATCATTTCGTAGTTGGTTGCAAAATCAACAAAGGCAAGACAAGCGTTTGGGCACTTGGTATAAGAGCTGATAGCATATCCATTTACTCCACCCATTGTCTTTGTATCAATCAATGATGGATTTTCCTCTGATAAATCTCCACTTTCAGGCAGCTTTGGAAGGGCTGTCATAACAAGATTTTCTGTGGCCTTTTCCTTTGCTTCATCCTCAGCCATTCCATCGTTTTCGTATTCTTCAACCAGGCTATCATAGAAGGTTGTATAGGTATCTGGCGTAGAAAGTGTGGCAAAGTATGTGCCATCTGCTAGCTTGCTGTAGGCGTTTGTGGTAATAGTATCGTCGATACAATCCTCGTTCATGTTGCTGGCAAGCTGGCTTAATACCCAAGCACCCTTGTTGGCATCACCTGCTGCGAAGCCTATATCATTAGTGTCTGTGTTGTTATCTCCGAAGATATATCCGCCATAAGAGAATAAGAATCCGCTGGAGAAATACACATCATATAAGGATTTCATATAGCCATATTTATCAGGATTGGCCTCATGGATTTCCTTTGAATAGGCATACATGTCATTCCAGTTTTCTACCATGTCCGGAACATCATTTTTGTTATCATCCCAATTGCTCTTCCAATCCTCTGGAAGTAAATCGGTTCTGTAGTAAAGCATTGGTGCCTGAACATTTACAGGAACACCGCAGGTGTAGGTGTTGCCATCAACATCCACCTGATATGCCTTCCAGGCAGCCTCTGGTATCTGGCTGTAGCAATCCAACTGCTCCACAGGTAGTGGATAAATGTGCTTACCTTCTGCATACTGCATAATCACATCATTAGCCTGGTACAAAACATCTGGGCCGTAGCCGTAAGGGCCATCGTTTGCCAAATCCAAATACTGATCCATGTTGGCATCTACTGCTGTAATGCCATACTTTCCATATTCCTTGTTAAATGCCTTTATAAGCTCATCAAAATATCCCTTAGAGATAGCTGTGTCATTTTCCAAAACCTGGATGGTTACGTTTTCCTCTAATTCCCCGGTGAAAATGGTATTAGTAGTAGAAGCAGCCTCCTTAGTGGCTTCCTTGGATTCACTCTTACAGCCAGCAAATGTGGTAAGCGTCATCATACCTATCAATGCCAAGGCTATTTTTCTTTTCATAATAGTAATACCCCCTAGTTATTTTCATAAGATATCGTATATACGGTAGGACTACTGATTGTTAATGTAGCAACACTATCATTGTAGCTTCTTTCCACGATGATTGAACCGTTTTCTTCTGTGATAGATACTTCTCCTAACTGTAAAACAGGATTCTTTCTTAAGGCGATTAGTGCCTTCACCTTTGCTAGGAAATCCATATCCCATTTACTCTTATCCCAGTCGAAGCAACGTCTGCAATCGGGGTCGTATCCGCCCTCCATAGCATGCTCAGTGCCATAGTAAATGCAAGGTGTTCCCGGCATAAACATTGTAAGAGCCAGTGCTGTTTCTAGCTTCTTTTTATTCTTACCGCAGGTTGTAAAGAAACGGTCTGTATCATGGGAATCAAGCAGGTTAAGCATCATGTAATTGACCTGCTTCATGTTACGCATCAAAATGCCATTTAGATGCTGAGCAGTCTTGCGCCCATCACAGCTTTCCTTTGAAAAATAATCCAGGCAAATCTTCGTAAATGCGTAGTTCATAATGCTATCCTGCTGGTCACCCTGAAGTGAAGGATATGCATCATGCCAGTTTTCTCCAATGATTACCACATCATTTTTCTTGGCTTTAACCGCCTTTCTGAACATTCTCCAGAAATCGTGAGATACCTCATCAGCAACATCCAAGCGCCAACCATCAATATCTGCCACATCAATCCAGTAGGTGGCAATGTCTAAAAGGAAGCTTTGAACCTCAGGATTTGCTGTATTTAATTTTGGCATGTAATCGCAGTAAGCAAAGCATTCGTAATTACGCTTCTTAAGGTCCACCTTATCACCATCAACAATGAACCAATCGTGATACTTAGAGGCCTTTCCGTTTTTTACCACATCCTGGAACTGCTCCATCTTGTAGCTGCAATGATTAAACACTGCATCAAGAACAACCCTGATACCACGGCTGTGAGCCTCATGCACAAGCTCGATAAAATCATCAATTGTTCCAAACTGTGGATCGATTTTTTTGTAATCAATGATGTCATACTTGTGATTTGAATCAGAAAGGAAAATTGGATTAAGGTAAAGTGCTGAAATTCCTAAGTCCTTCAAGTAATCCAATCGCTTAATTACTCCTCGCAAATCGCCACCTGCATGGTTCTTAGGAGTAGGCTTGTCGCCCCACTTCATATCGATGTATGACATATCCTTGTTCTCATCACCAATGCAAAATCTATCTACAAAAATCTGATAGAAAACAGTTTTTGGCATCCAATCAACTAAAGGCATAACATCGTTGTCATTGATGTACGGTAGCTGGAAGAAATTGTAGTAACATTCTTCGTAATCGTAGCTGTCTGTAAGGCCATCCTCGCTGAAGTAATATTTTCTGCCATTCTCCTCTAGCTGGAAGATATAAACTAATCTTACATCGCTAATTTTTAATTGGATTTCATAATATGCGAACAGCTCGTCCTCATATTTGCAAGGAACCTCTACCGTAAAACGCTCTTTCTGGTAATCGTATTTAACACCATAAATAAGCCTTACCTTAAGTCCTGCATCTGCATCTTCCTTTGCAGTTCTAAGTCTGATAACAACCTCTTCCTTTGATAATGGAAAGCAATATCTGGATTCGGGAATGTGTAGTAATGCGTGTTTATTCATATATCTCCTTTACTCGGTGTATGTCCATGTAATCTTGTCGTATGGATTAGAATTGAAATTTTCCTTTGTTTCTTCTGTGTAGTACTGGTCTGCTTCATCATAAACATCCTCACCTGGGAAAGTTGTAAGAGTAAATGTGTATGTACCAGCTACTGCAACCTCTATGTTAGATTTTTCTGCTGGTGTATCTCCAAGACCGCCTGCATTTTTAAAGTATGTTTTGCCATCAAGCATGCCAGACTCTAGATAGCCATAGCCTCTTTGATCTGCCCATGTTTCATCTACTGCAAACTGGAACTGATCACCCTCCTGAAGTTCAACTGTGATTGTGTACTGGTTTGCCTCAGAGTTGTCCTCCTTTGTAAGTCTGTGGTCATCAGATATAACCTCACCCCAGTTAGATTCCTTTAAAAGCTCACTTTCGCCATCGCCCACTATAGCAAAGCTACGTGTATCCTCAACATAGCTTACAAAGCCTGCGTAAAGTGGTGTGTCCTCTGTGATAGCTCTGCTAAAATCAAATTCTCTTGTAAGCTTTGGAGTTGCGAACCAGCCTACGAATGTATAGCCCTCCTTCTCAGGTGTGAAATCCTCGGCGTTAGCTTTGTGCTCTACCACCTTTGTATCAATGACTGTAGTTCCATCTGCGTCGTAGTAGGTTACTGTGTGCTGATTTGAAGTCTCATCAGTGGTAGCCTCCACCTGAGCCTCAGCGGCAGAACTTTCACTGTTACCGCAGCCTGTCATTGCCACAGTGTTAACTCCAATACATCCTACTAAAAGCATAGTCACAATTCTTTTTTTCATAATAATACCCTCCTTTTATTTAACCGCTTAAATTGATTTGTAAAAATATAAGCAAGCCCGTTTTAACGCCTGCTTAACCGTTTAAATTAATTAGATACTACACTCTTTTTTCTGCACTGTCAATAGGTTGTTATTGACAATTGGAGAAAAGATTCCCATAATTGATTTATCAACCGATTAAACGGTTAAATGGAGGCAAGAAATGGCAAACAAAAAAGTTACCATAAGAGATGTTGCTAAAGAGGCTGGTGTTTCTGTAGCTACAGTTTCATACGTGGTAAATGGACGAACTGATTTAAAAATATCTGATGAAACTAGAAAGAGAGTTTTGCAGGTAATCAATCTACTGAACTACTCTCCTAATCAGGCCGCTAAGGCTCTGGCTTCAAAAAGAAAAAATCAGGTTGGCTTTGCTATTTCAGATACAGATTCCGTTCTAAAGGCTGCCGACCAAATGAATATCATGAAGGCCATCACCAAATTTCTTGGAGATAAAAACTATGATGTGTTTTTGATTCCACCTTCACGCTTTGAAAACTACGGGCAGGCGGACGCTCTTATCTGCTACGATTTAGATAAAACCACCTTTTTTACAATTGGCGATTGCAACTTCGCACCACTGCTCGCCCTTGATTGCTACATCAACGACCCTCTTTTTTTCCAGATAAACACTAATTTGGGCAGACTAAAGGATGCCGCAAAAAAAATGTTTAAAGGTGAAAAATATCAATACGTAATGTTAGACACAAACAACGCTGAGAAAAAGGATTTCACTAAAAATACCTTTGAAGATGTTTTATTCGTTTCATCACCCGAAGATATTAAAATGCTCAGTTCAAAAAATGTGTTAGTATCATGCGAAGCACTTTTACCATTTATACCTGAAAAATACAATATCTGCTTCGAGCCAGATACTACAAAAGAAAAATTGGAGCTCCTTTACACTGCCTACGAGCAGGCAACCAACAGAGTTCCAATCGAAAATCATAATTTATGTGTCTAAATATTTTATTCACTGCAGGCCCTATATGATTTGGGGCCGCAGTGGATTTTTTAATCATCGTTTTATTAAACAAATATAATTATAATAACAATTCTTTTATCTTCTCCTCTACATTTTTTATATCAAGCATCACCATATCAGACTCCATTGTAATAATCAGGTTTGTTCCAAGATAATAACCATTCTTCTCATACATCTGAAGCTTTTTAAAGTTCTTTGTAGCATAATCATTTTCAGAAACAATTCCTAAATGCTCCCAGTACAAGGTCTTTCGCTTTTTCAAATTCAATACAGCAAAATCAGGATAAACAGTGCTATTTCCTAATTCAAGAAAAGGTTCGTATTGATAGGGTATTCCATATCTATCTAACGTATCTGCAATGATTTTTTTCTGATTTTGATCTAACTAACTCACCGCGATTAGTCTTATATTTTCCTTCCTCTGGAAAGGTATTCTGCATTGCAGGATGCTCTGCTCGCCATTTCAATACATATTGTTCATCGTTCAGAATAATTGGATTTGTAAGCTGTTGCCTAGCTGATGGCATTTTTTCATATACCTTATCAATAGCATCAAAATCGTAATTAGCTATAAATTTCTCCAGTTTATCTATTTGCTTTCTAATAGCTTTGTTAACATCAATGTTGTAATCTCTTTGAATAATTCTAGCTACCTTCATTAAATCCTCTTTTTTCACATAAACAAGCTTTTTCGTGTCAGGATTAATGTAATAATATTGGTTACAGCCATTACTTTTGGAAACCTTTACCCGTATATTGGGTAGACGCTTCCCGATTGCTACTCTCTTATCAGATTCTTTAAGGAGAAGCCTTAGTTCTTTGAGCTGTTGCTCCACATAATCTTTATTTAATACCAATAAATCACTCTTTCTATTTACAAATTTCATCCCGCTACGTCTAAGTTACCTACAATCGTATTGTAAGACGTAGGTAGGCCTATACTACTACGTCTAATCTATCGTTTTAGCCAGATTAAGACGTAGACTCTTTCTAAGGTTCATATCAGACTACGTCTACGGTTCTCATAAACCGCTAGCAAGACGTAACAATAGTTATCGACTACGTCTTATTGTTTAAATTTGCATGGTCTAGACGTAGTGCCATAAAATGTCAACAAAAAAATGGGGAACATGCAACGATGCGCTGCGATAAAAAATTATAAATTGAAAATAAAAAACAAAAAGCACTTACAATATAACGTCTTACCTTAACCTTGTCAATATTTAAGCGAAAATCGAGTAGGAGGGAGATTTGGATAATCCCCCGACCTCTCACACCACCGTGCGTACGGTTCCGTACACGGCGGTT
>SVER01000025.1 GCA_015057315.1 Pseudobutyrivibrio ruminis
AAGAATCAGAAGCCACTTGATATCCTTGCATACCAGTACGATTTAGTATGTAACGGTGTTGAGCTTTCATCAGGTGCCATCCGTAACCACGACCCAGAAATCATGATTGAAGCATTTAAGCTTGTAGGACTTGGCGAGGATGATGTTAAGGCTAAGTTCCCTGCTATGTACAATGCATTTACATACGGTGCACCACCACACGGCGGTATAGCACCAGGTGTTGATAGAATGGTTATGCTTATTGCCGGAGAAGAATCAATCCGCGAAATCATTCCATTCCCAATGAACAAAAACGCCCAGGATATTATGATGGACGCTCCTGCAACAGTAGAGCAGAAGCAGCTTGACGAAGTACACATCGCCATCGTAATGCCCGAAGAGGACAAATAAAATACGGCAGCAATTACTAAAAAGTCAGTGAGGTTTCACTGGCTTTTTTTGTACCCAGGTATCTCACAGACACTTGGTGGGTTTCATAATAGCAGGGGCGGCAATATTAGTATTAATTGCATTCATATTACATTCGCCAAGTAGAATTAAAAGCAGTTTTTGTATGTTTTCCTACCGGCTTCAAGCTCAGTCCATTTCCCTATCAGCCTTGGGCTGCCGTCCGTGGCAGCCCATATGAAAACATTCAAAAACTGCTTTAAGATTCTACTATGCTCATTCCAAAATCATGCAATTAATACTAATATTGCCGCCCCTGCTATTTCTATACTTTGAGTGTGTCTGTGAGATACATACAGTGCTGACAGAATTGTCAAACCTTGAAAGAACACGTGTAATAAAGAATGCGAGTGTGGCATTTAGAAAATCAGCAATTCTTTGACTGTGCAAGTAGCTAGGGAGGGGCGTGGCGCCTCTAGGCAGACCAGGCTGAGGATACTGTAGTAGCTCCCAAGCTGTAGGCTTAAGCACAGCAATCTGTTAAATCTATGAGGAAAATTTCATGGGGCTAGGATAGGGGAAAATGGGTACAAAAAAAGCACTGCGATTTGCAGTGCTTTGAGCAGTTCCTAGCGGAATCGAACCGCTGTTTTCGCCGTGAGAGGGCGACGTCTTAACCGCTTGACCAAGGAACCATATTTGTTGTTTTCTTAGGTGTTTGCCTCAGCAACGAAGATAATAATACAGGAATTTTGCCAGAAAGTCAACAGAAAAACGACATGTTATTTTTAACAATAAATTCGGGAATTTGTTGAGATTTTTGTGCAAAACTATTAGAATAAATATATACGTAAGAAGAAGGTAAAGGAAGAAGAAAAAGGGGGTAATAATATGGCTCAAAACAACATGCTGGCTATGATTTTGGCTGGCGGCCGAGGTAGTCGCTTGCACGAACTTACTAACAAGGTTGCTAAGCCTGCGGTATCCTATGGTGGTAAATACCGTATCATTGATTTTCCGCTTAGTAATTGTGCTAATAGTGGTATTGATATTGTGGGTGTGCTGACACAGTACGAATCAGTGCTATTGAATAGTTATGTTGCTGCAGGTGGAAGATGGGGACTTGATACTAAGGATAGTGGCGTATTTGTACTGACACCTAGAGAAAAGGCTGATTCTGGTCTGGATGTTTATCGTGGTACTGCTGATGCGATTTCTCAGAATATTGATTTTATCGATGCGTATGATCCAGAATACCTGCTTGTGTTATCTGGAGATCATATTTACAAAATGAATTATGATAAGATGCTTACTTTCCATAAGGAGCAGCATGCTGATGCTACTATTGCAGTTAGAAGTGTTCCTATGAAGGAGGCTAGTCGTTTTGGAATTATGAATACTGATGACGAGCGCCGTATCGTAGAATTTGAAGAGAAGCCTGCTAAGCCTAAGAGTAACCTAGCTTCTATGGGTATTTATATTTTCACATGGAAGACTATGAGAAAGCTGCTTGTGGAGGATATGAAAAATCCTGATTCTACTCATGATTTTGGTAACGATATTATTCCTAAGATGATTGATGGAGGAAAGCGTCTGTTTGCTTATGAGTTCTCAGGCTATTGGAAGGATGTTGGAACCATTGATTCTCTATGGGAAGCAAATATGGATCTTCTTGATAGCGATAATGAGCTTAATTTGGATGATACATCTTGGAAAGTTTATACCGAGGATACTGGTACAATTCCTCAGTATATAGCAGAGACTGCAAAGATTGATAATGCCTACATTAATCAGGGCGCACATATTGGTGGCGAGGTTACAAAATCAGTTATCTTTACCAATGTAAAAATAGCTCCTGGTGCCAAGGTAATTGATTCGGTGCTGATGCCTGGGGTAATTGTTGAGGAGGGAGCTGTAGTTACAAGGGCTCTTGTGGCAGAGAATGTTCGTATTGGTAAGAACTGTGTAGTTGGAAATAAAAAGAGCGAGGAAATCCTTCTCGTGGCAAAAAATGTAAAGGGGGAGGATTAATATGGCAAATAAAGCATTTGGTGTGATTAACTCAGCTGCAAACTATATTAGAGTAGAGGGATTGCATGATTATAGACCAATTGGAGCATTCTCTTTCCTAGGAAGATTTCGAGTTATCGATTTTCCTATATCAAATATGAGTAATAGTGGACTTGATAGAATTCATGTTTATCTGAATTCGCGACCTCGTTCTATAGTGGAGCATATTGGAGATGGCAGGCACTATAATATTAATTCAAAGCGTGGTAATTTGCAGCTTTTGTTTACTCAGAATAATGGTGCCAGCTCTATCTACAATACAGATATTAATGCATATCTGGAGAACTTAGAGCAGATTGAAAGAATGCCACAGGATTATGTGGTTGTTGCGCCAAGCTATATGGTTTATAAGCAGGATTATCAGAAGCTGTTAGATGACCATGTAGAATCAGGCGGAGACATTACACTTCTTTATCATAAGGTGGATTCAGCCAAGGATTATTTTAGAGGATGTAATGTAATTACATTAAATAAGCAAAAGGGAGTACAGCATATAGAAAGAAACATGGGCACCGCTAAGGAAAAACTGATTAGTATGGATACCTATGTTATGAAGAAGGAGCTTTTTATAGAACTGATTAAGAAGGCCAAGAGAGAGTCATCGGCATATTCTCTTGCGGATATGATTGCGATTGCTTGTGAGACTTTAGATGTTAGAGGCTATCAGCATAAGGGCTACTTTGCAGCAATTACAAGTCTGGATGATTACTATAAGGCTAACACAGAGCTTTTAGATTACGAGACTGCAATGGATTTATTTAAGACAGATTGGCCATTCTACACAAAGACAACAGATGCTTGTCCTACCCAGTATTTCCACGGAGCTAATGTAAAGCATTCTATGGTTTGTAATGCAGGGCTTATAGAAGGAACAGTTGAGAATTCCATCATTGGACGTAATGTTCATATTGGAAAAGGAGCAGTGGTAAAGAATTCCATCATTCTTTCCTATGTAGATATTGCAGATGGCGTTTATATTGAAAATGCTGTAATAGATAAGTGGGTAGAGGTGAAGAAGATTAAGAAGATTGTTTCAGAATCTGTGACGCCTGCTTATATTAAGCGTAATGACAAATTATAATGAAAATATAAAGACTTGGGAACAACCGTTATGGTTGTTCCCGTTTTTTATGCAAATAATTAGACAATAACGGGTATAGTTAGTAGATATTTTAAAAATTCTGTGTATTGTGTTGAAAAATATTACAGTTATCGTAAAATTTAGATAGTTATGAGCGTGTGACTTTGTAACGAGAGGAGCTTGAGTATGGGAAAAAACGAAAAAGTGATTGATACCAATAAAATGACTGGATTTAAGTCGATTAAATCTACAGTAGCATTATTGGTACTTGTGAGCATGATTATTATTGCTGCTGCTGGAGAAATAATTGCTCTTGAGATATTTGTAGCAGACCAGGAAGCTACTATGCTAAACGTAATGGAGGAGCAAGCAACGGCCTACGGTAAGCTGCTGGATGAATCCCCAGAGGCTGATTACAATAGTATTTTTAGTGGAGTAAAAATTGGTGGACTTGAATCCAGCTATTTACTTTTAACAGATGAATTTGGAACAGTTCTTTTCCATGGCACCGATTCCTCACGTGTTGGAAAGGAAACAATGAGTACGGCTGTTAAGGAAATATCTGCCAAGCTTCAAAAAGGTGAAAATGTAACTAGCGGATATTCACAGTATACTATTGATGGAGTTGAAAAATTTGCTGCATATTATATCACTAAGGATAAGAGAATTATGGCAGCTGTAATGAATCAGGATGAGGTTACAGCTGAGATAACAGCAAGCTTTGTTAAGACATCTAGTGGTATATATGTTGTTGTTCTTATAATAATCGCACTTTTGGCATATATGGTTGTAGGCTATGTGGTTAAGCCTGTTGCTGTTATTGAGGATATGGTGCAGCGAGTTACAGATTTTAATCTACAGCGCGACCATCGTCCTACCACACTTAAGCTGTATCAAAGAAGAGATGAATTTGGTATTATTGCTCGCTCGGTTCGTAGAATGAGACATAATCTTATAGAAGTTTTAGGCCGTCTTGATAGCTCATCTGATGACCTTAATGGCAAAGCAACCCATCTTAAGGATACTATGGCTCATGTCTCTCAAAATACATCTTCTAATTCAGCTACAAGTGAAGAGCTTGCAGCATTTATGGAAGAGACTACAGCCACAACAGATTCTATTACAAATAGCATGAATAATGTTACTGAAAAGGCTAGAAATGTAAATCAGAATGCATCTGATGGTATGAAGACTGCCAGCGATATTCAAAGCAAGGCACAGGAGATTGCGGTGCAGGCTAAAACATCTGGTGATAAGACTCAGAATGCTATTAAGGAGATTTCAGCCCGTGCGGATTCCGCAGTGGAGGAGTCAAAGGCTGTTAATAGAATTAACGAGCTTACAGACACAATTAACTCTATTGCAAGTCAGACAAACCTTCTTGCATTAAATGCTTCTATTGAGGCTGCAAGAGCTGGTGAAATGGGTAAAGGCTTTGCGGTTGTTGCTGGTGAGATAGGGACTCTTGCAGATCAGACTGGTGTTGCTGTAGGTGATATTTCTTCAATTATTGGTGATGTTAATACTGCAGTTCAGAACATGGCAGATTGCATTTCACAGATGCTTGATTTGATGAATAATGTGGTACTTAAGGATTATCATGCATTTGAAGAGGGCTTCAATCAGTATCATGATGATGCTAAGTATTTTGAGGAATCCATGAAGGATATTTCATCTAACGTATCAGAGCTTACAGAATCTATTGAGCTTATTGAAAATTCTATTGGTGATATAAATAGTGCAATGGGTGATTCAGCAGCTGGTATTACTGATATGGCTGCCAAGGAAACTGATATTGTTCAGCTTGCAAGTGACGCTAACGAAATAGCTATTGAATCCTTAGATTTGTCGGATAAGTTAAAGGGAATCATTAAGGAATTCCAGCTTACACCAGATCAGATGACACAATAATAATGATAAATTTTTTCACATCCTCTTTTGCGTGGTTGGCAAGAGAGGATGTTTTTTTTAGGAAGATATGATAAAATCTATTTTGCATTTAAAAAGCAAATGGATTATTAGGAGGAAAATATGTTACCAGAACAGACAATAGAATTTAGATATGACACACAGCTTCTTATCGAAGGTGAGAACCTTGATGAGGATGAAATCAACGATTACATTACAGAGCATTTTGTTGGAGACAGCCTTCTTGCAGTAGGTGATGAGGAGCTTATCAAGATTCACTATCACACTAACGAGCCATGGAAGGTATTAGAGTATTGCCGTACACTTGGCGAGATTTATGATATCGTCGTTGAGGATATGGACAGACAAGCTAGAGGTCTTCAGGGCTAGCAAATAGGAGGGGCCCACTTTAGTGGGAGGAACCTGTTTGCCACAGCAGGCCCATTGCCGAAGGCAATTTGCATGGGCCTTGCTTTCCCGAAAAATATTAGGAGTTTTTATGACAAGTAGTAGTTTTATTCTTAAAGGCTGTATTGCTTTTTCAGAAGGATCTAAAAGTATAGTCACATATAGAGGTGGCTATGTTGTGTGTGTAGATGGTATTTGCAAGGGAGCTTTTAGCGAGTTTCCAAAGCGTTACGAGAATCTACCTTTAGTGGATTGCAAGAATCAGCTTATCATTCCAGGAATGACTGATTTACATGTTCATGCACCACAGTACACTTTCCGTGGAATCGGTATGGACGAAGAGCTTTTAGAGTGGCTCAGTAAATATACATTTCCGGAAGAGGCTAAGTATTCAGATTTATCTTATGCCCGTAAGGCTTATGGATATTTTGCCGAGGATTTACGTCGTTGCTTTACTACTCGTGCAGTTGTTTTTGCAACACTGCATAACGAAGCTACCGTAGAGCTTATGGACCAGCTTGATAAGACTGGGGTAATTACTTACGTAGGTAAGGTCAATATGGATAGAAATGGTGGAGTAGGACTTGAAGAGGAAAGTGCAGAAGCCTCACTTCAGGCTACATTAGAATGGCTTGAACAAATTCAAGGTAAATATACCAATACTATGCCAATCCTTACACCAAGATTCATTCCATCATGCTCAGATGAGCTGATGAAGGGCTTAGGCAAGCTGTCAGCTGAGAAGGGGCTTAGAATCCAATCCCACTTATCAGAAAATCAGTCTGAAATTGCCTGGGTAAAGGAACTTGTGCCTTCATCAACAAGCTATGCAAATGCATACGAAATATTCGATACTATGGGCACAGCAGAGCTTCCTACAATCATGGCACACTGTGTTTATTCAGATGAGGAAGAGATGGCCATTCTTAAAAAGCATGGCGCCTATATCGCACACTGTGCAGATTCAAACATGAATCTTGCATCAGGCATTGCTCCAATACGTAAGTTCTTAGATGCAGGTATCAACATCGGCCTTGGTACAGATGTTGCAGCAGGCTCATCTATGAACATGATTAAGACAATGCTTATTTCTCTTCAGGCGTCTAAGATGTACTATCGATTAGTTGATGCAGATGTTAAGCCACTGTCATTTGAAGAGATGTTCTATCTTGCAACAATGGGTGGTGGAAGCTATTTTGGTAAGGTCGGTTCATTTAAGGATGGATACGAATTCGATGCTGTAGTTATCGATGACAGCAAGATGTATTCAATGCGAGATATGTCTGTTAGAGAAAGAATCGAGCGTATGGTTTACAACGACGCCGATGCATTTATCACAGATAAATACGTTAAAGGTAATAAGATTTATTCAAGTGCAGAATAATAGTAAGAGTAGTCCTTTTGGGGCTACTCTTTTTTTATATGATGGAACATAAAAAAATGACTATTTGAACACATTTATTTAATAAATGCCACACATATTTCGAAAAATCCTATTGTAAAATTAATGTTAGAATTGGTTCGCTGTACAAAGGAGGCAAATATGGGCAAGAAGGTACAAAAGACTTCAGTTAAGCAAGAAACGACAAAAACTATAGCGCCTAAAGATAGCATCAAGACAAAGCTGATTTGTTTGATTGCGGCGTTAGTTGCTGTTCCGCTGATTATAGCTATTATTGTAAGCTATAACAGTTCAACTAATAAGGCGAAGAAGGATGCCTTGAATTTATTGGAGGCTAATGCGCGTATTGTTGAATCAGAATTTTCTGAGATGGTCGAAAAGAACACAGCAATGCTAGAGTCAATAGCTACCTCTCCTAGCACTATCGCATATATAGAAACCTATGGAACTGAAGGACAAGCTGTTCCAGATAGCGCCATGATGGCACAGATGGATATGCTGAACGAATATATGAACGATGGTAATTCTAGTATCATTTTGTCTAAGGCATCTGGTGACCAATTACTTAGAGCTGATAGAAAAGAAATTACTAATATAGCTGATAGAGATTATTTCCAGCAGGCAGTATCAACTGGACAGCCTGCAGTTTCTGATGTTGTTGTAAGTAAGTCGGTAGGAAACCGAATCACAATTATTTGTGTTCCTATATATAATGAGGCTCATACACAGGTAATTGGTACAATTCAACGAAGCTTTGACTTAAATGTTTTGCATGAATTCTTAGCATCAAATATTAGTGATGGCTTTATCGCTGATAAAAAAGGTATGATGGTTGCTCATGCTCAATTCGAAATCACACCAGAGGATGAATATGATCTGAGCGGATTTGAATTTATGACATCATCTGATCAGAGCGGTCTTATCACATCTTCATTTGATGGAAATCTTACATATATGTCGTGGGTTAAGGAACCTATAAGCGGTTATTATGTTGCAGTATCTCAGCAGGATAAAGAGATAATGGCACATGCAGTTTATGCGGCCCTTACAGTTGTTGTAATCGGCGTAATCCTGTTAGTAATAGGTGTTATTATTGCGGTATATGTTGCAACAAGCTTTACAAAACCAATCGTGGCAGTTACCAATACAGTAACTCTTTTGGCAGATGGTCGTTTTAAGAAGATTGATAACTACACAAATCGTAAAGACGAATTTGGTGAAATCGTTAGAAGTACAAATTCAGTTATTGATAAATTAGGAAGTATCGTTTCGGCAATCAAGACCTCAGCCTCAACTGTTACTACATCTTCGGAGGATTTGGCAGATATGGCAAATCAGATTGCTGCAACAACAGATACTGTAGCAAATGCAGTGCAGGAGATTGCAACAGGTGCTGTTCAGCAGGCCGAGGAAATCCAGGAGGCTGCTGAAAATGTTGGAAAGATTACAGATGCAGTTGGCGGCGTTCAGCATTCTACAGACAATGTGGAGAGCTTAGCTGGAAAGATGAAGGAAGCTTCACAGGCATCCAGCAAATCCCTTATCAATCTTAAGGATTCTAGTAGCGATATGACAGAAAAGATTGAAGAGATTGCAAGAACAATTTCCGCTACACAGAGTGCCGTTGCTAATATCAACGATAGAGTAGAAGGCATTTCTGGTATCGCTTCTCAGACCAACCTGCTTTCACTTAATGCTTCAATCGAGGCAGCCCGTGCTGGTGAGGCTGGTAAGGGCTTCGCAGTAGTTGCGGAGGAAATCAGAAAGCTTGCGGATGATTCTGATAGCATGGCACAGGCCATCCGAGTTGAAATGGATGAGCTTTTGAAGCAGGCAGAGGCAGCTGTTGCGGCAGCAAATCTGGTTAAGCAGGGCAACCTGGAGCAGCAGGAGGCTATTGGTGGCACTCTTGAATCTGTAAACGGTATGCTTGAAGATATTGATGGCACTGTTGTTGGTATTAGAGATATCGCAGGTGGCGCATCTACCTGTGTTACATCTAATGATGTTGTATCAGATGCAATGTCATCTCTTTCAGCAATTTCAGAAGAGAATGCAGCAAGTTCAGAGACTACTGGAGCTTCGGTGCAGGAGCTATCAGCTACAGTTTCAAGTCTTGCAAATTCAGCAGACGATTTGAAAGAAATTGCTCTTAAGCTTAATGAAGAAATGTTATTCTTTAAAGATAATGGAGAAGCTGATTCAGAGACTGAATAAAGGAGAAAAATAGGGGCTGGTAATGATTTGCCAGCCTCTATTTCTATGGGCTTTTACAGTATCATATGGATTGTTAATGCTAGTTAGACAAAGCTAATGTCAAGTCTAAAAATCTATACAGATTGTCCAATTTGTATCTTATATTTTTGTGAGAAAAGTTTAAAATGAGGGCTATCAAAGAAAGAATAGGAGGTGTTTATGTGGGTTCGTCATTAGCAGAAAAGCTTATAGAAGAGCTAAATTGCGAGACGGTCTTCACCATCCATCTGGGAAGCTTAGAGATTCCTGTTATGGAATCGGTAGTGGTCACTTGGATTGTTATGGCAGTGCTAATTCTGCTTGCCATCTTTTTGACCAGGGACTTAAAAACGCAGAACATTAGTAAAAGACAAGCGTTCGCTGAACTAGTTTACGAAAAGCTTACAGGAATCGTGGGTGGTATGCTAGGAGAAGAAGGTAAGATTTACACAGGTTACCTTACAACAGTTCTTCTATACATAGGATTGTCCAACATTATTGGTTTGTTCGGATTCAAGTCACCTACGAAGGATTTAAATGTTACAGCAGCTCTTGCTCTTATGAGCATTGTCTTAGTAGAGTTTGCAGGCATTTATCAAAATGGCGTAAAGAAATGGCTTCATAAATTCACAGAGCCAGTCGCCATTGTTACACCATTCAATATATTGGATGTGTTTACAAGGCCGCTATCACTATGTATGCGACTTTTTGGTAATGTACTTGGTGCATTCGTAATTATGGAACTTTTAAAGATTGTATGTCCACCAGTAATCCCGGCAGTATTTAGTTTGTACTTCGACTTATTCGATGGATTGCTTCAGGCATACGTATTTGTATTCTTAACATCACTGTATATTAAAGAAGCAGTAGAGTAAATTTAGGAGGATTAAAAATGAACACACTTATAGCAATTGGTGCAGGTATTGCAGTAGTAACAGGTCTTGGCGCAGGTATCGGTATTGGTATCGCAACAGGTAAGGCATGCGAGGGTATCGCTCGTCAGCCAGAGGCAGAAGGTAAGATTCAGAAGAACTTAATCTTAGGTTGTGCCCTTGCAGAGGCAACAGCTATTTACGGTTTCGTTATCGCACTTATGATTATCGTAATGTTGCAATAAAACAGAGCCAAGTAAATCTTAGTTTAATGTAATGCTTGCATTAAACATTAAAATAAGATTTATTTGGTGAGTACACATCAATGAGCAAAAGGAAAGCAATGAAATTGCGATTTTGCGAATGAGGTGTTCTGTTTTATTGAATGTATAAATTTGAAAGAGGATAAAAAAATGATTACAGTTTCATTTTGGAACATACTTTGGACGGTAGTTAATCTTCTTGTTCTGTTTATCGCTTTTAAAATCTTCTTCTTTAAGCCTATTCAAAATATAATTGCAAAGCGCCAAGAGGAGGCAGATGAAGTCTTCAAGGCTGCAAAGGCAAAGGAAGATGAGGCTGAGGCTAAATCACTTCAATGTGATGAGAAGATTGCTCAGGTAGAACAGGAAAAGAAGCAGATACTTTCCGAAGCTAGAAAGAGCGCAGACGAGCAATATCAGCATATCGTTGCTGAGGCCAAAGCTAATGCATCAGAAATCAAGACTGCAGCAGCTACCGAAGCTAATCGTGAGAAGGAACAGATTATTGCCAGCGCTAAAAAGGAAATTGCAAATATTATTGTTGATGCAACAACAAAGGTTGTTGGAGGTCAGACAGGTGCAGAGGTTGATAGCAACTTGTTTGATGAGTTTATTGGTAAAGCAGGTGAGTAAAAGTGACAGAAAAAACTTTAGAATACGCCCGTGGCTTGCATAGCATAGCTAATGCAGAAGTTTTCTTGCAGTCTGCCGCTTCTATTCTTGAAGCTGTGCCTGCAGTTGGAGAGGAGCTGAACAATCCTACAGTGGAGCTTTCAAAGAAGTGCATTGTAGTTGATAGTATCTTCCCACATGAGATTAGAAACTTCTTAAAGCTTCTATGCTCAAACGGTGATTTTGATTTATTTAATGATATTAAAGAGGCCTTTGAAGAAAGCCTTGCAGCTAAGTCAGAGGTAGTAGAAAAGGCTAAGCTTAGATATGTGACTGCACCTACTGATGAGCAGTTAGCTGGTATCAAGCGCTTCCTTGCAAAGGAAACAGGCAATGCTGATATCCAGGTGGAGCTGGTAAATGACCCTTCACTTAAGAGCGGATTTGTCATTTCAGTTGGAACAAAGGAGTACGACTGGAGCGAGCAGGGACGTATCAAGCAGTTAGCCACAAAGATTGATGCAGCAGTTGGTGTTTCATCTGTTGATGAAAGCATTCTTTCAATCCTAAAGGCTAGTGTAGATGAGTTCGAGTTGGAGATTAAGGATAACGAGGTTGGTATCGTTACATGGGTTGGTGATGGTATTGCCAATATCGACGGTATTGATCATGCATTTTATGGTGAGATTGTTATCTTTGACTGTGGTGTCAAAGGTATGGTCCAGGATGTCCGCCGTGATGAAATCGGTGTTATCCTATTTGGCCGTGACACACTTATCAAAGAGGGCTCACGTGTAGTTCGTACTGGTAAGATGGCTGGTATCCCAGTAGGTAACGGCTTCCTTGGACGTATTGTTGACGCCCTTGGTACACCACTTGATGGAGCTGGTGAGATCGAAGAGGATGGTTACAGACCAATCGAGTGTCCAGCCCCTAGCATTGTTGATAGAAAATCAGTAAGCGTTCCTATGGAAACAGGTTTGCTTTCAATTGATTCAATGTTCCCTATTGGACGTGGTCAGCGTGAGCTTATCATTGGAGACAGACAAACAGGTAAGACATCTATCGCCACAGATACAATCATCAACCAAAAGGGTAAGGATGTTATTTGTGTTTACGTTGCAATCGGTCAGAAGGCATCTACTATTGCAAAGCTTGTTAGCACATTAAAGGCTCACGGTGCCATGGATTATACAATCATCGTAAACGCTACTGCATCAGATTCAGCATCATTGCAGTACATTGCACCTTATGCTGGAACTGCTCTTGCAGAGTACTTTATGTATTCAGGTAAGGATGTTCTTATTGTTTATGATGATTTGTCAAAGCATGCAGTTGCTTATCGTGCCATCTCACTTCTTTTGGAGCGTTCACCAGGACGTGAGGCATATCCGGGAGATGTATTCTATCTTCATTCAAGATTGCTTGAAAGAAGTGCACGAATTACAGATGAGGCAGGAGGCGGCTCTATCACAGCTCTTCCAATCATCGAGACACAGGCTGGTGATTTGTCAGCTTACATTCCTACAAATGTTATTTCCATCACTGATGGTCAGATATTCCTAGAATCAGAGCTTTTCAACGCCGGTCAGCGTCCAGCGGTAAACGTAGGTCTTTCAGTATCCCGTGTAGGTGGTGCTGCCCAGACAAAGGCTATGAAAAAGGCCGCAGGTTCAGTTCGTATCGACCTTGCCCAGTACCGTGAAATGGAAGTGTTTACTCAGTTCTCATCAGACCTTGATGAAGCAACTAAGAAGCAACTTGCCCATGGACGTGCTCTTATGGAGCTTTTAAAGCAGCCTTTAGGCAGACCATTTACTATGGCAGAGCAGGTAATTATTTTAGTATCTGCAAATGCTCATATTTTCAGTGATGTAGCTCTTTCGGATATTAAGAAATTCAGAGCAGATATGCTTGAGTTCTTTAAGACGGAGCATTCAGAAATCATAAGCACCCTTGAATCTACAAAGGATTTGTCAGAGGATACTAAGTCTGCGATTATCGATGCTGCCACTGAATTTAAGAAGAATCAGGAGTAACTTATGGCTAGTACAAAGGAAATCCAAAATAGAATAAATAGTATTCAGGATACCATGAAGATTACTAGAGCCATGTACATGATGTCATCTATGAAGCTGAGGAAGGCTAAGAAGAAGCTAGAAGAAACTGAACCTTTCTTTCAAGGCACTCAGATTGGATTAGCTGAATGCTTAGCACATTTTCCAGACATCAGACATATCTATTTTGATAACCGTATAGAAGATGACCATGAGACTACAAAGAAGCATGGAATCATCGTATTCACCGGTGACAAAGGTATGGCAGGAGCATACAACCACAATGCCATTAAAACTACCGTAGATAGAATCAAAGGTATGGCTGAGGGTGACGAATGTACGCTTTTTGTTGTAGGTGAAGTTGGTCGGGCATTTTTTAAGAACGGTGGATATAATGTTGATGAAAAGTTTAGGTTTTCATCAAACAATCCTACAATGCATCGTGCCAGGGTAATGGCAGAGTATATGATTGATTTGTACAACAAGGGTGAACTAGACAGGATAGATGTAATCTATACAAAGATGCTTAATTCTATTACAGAAGAGATTTGTGTAGAGCGTTTGCTTCCTCTAAAAACCCACAAGTTTATTAAGGAGCAGGCCCAGGAGATAGCCGCTGATGAAGAAGGTGTATCAAAGGCAGCCCAGGAAATGAAGGCTGGCGTTAAACACGTTCATTCAATCAACAATTATGAAATGGAAGCAATATCTCATGGAGATGATTTCATTCCATTTTATCCATCTCTTAAAGAAGTACTTGAGAAGCTTGTGCATAATCATTTTACAGCCTTTTGCTATGGCGCACTTGTAGAGTGCTCAGCCAGTGAGGAAAATGCCAGAATGATGGCAATGCAATCTGCAACAGATAATGCCAAGGCTTTGCTTCATGATTTATCTATAGAATACAACAGAGTGCGTCAGGCTCAGATTACTCAGGAAATCACCGAGGTAATCGGCGGAGCCAAGGCACTTAAGAAGAAAAAAGAAAAGAAGAAGTTACAGAATAAATAATTATTTCTAAGCAGTTTTTGTTTGGAAATGAGAGGTGAAATTATATGTCACAATTAAAAGGAAAAATCGTACAGGTCTCAGGACCTGTTGTGGATGTTGAATTTAGAAGCAATGATTTACCTGCTATCAGAGACGCCCTATACGTAATGGTTGGCGACGAGAAGCGAGTGATGGAAGTTAGCCAGCACATCGGCTTCAATGTTGTTAGATGTATCATGCTTGCACCATCTGAAGGTCTTTGCCGTGACATGGAGGTTGTTGCAACAGGTGCTGGCATATCAGTTCCTGTAGGTGAACAGACTCTTGGCAGACTTTTCAATGTACTGGGTGATACCCTTGATAATGGGGAAAAGCTTGATGATGGTGAGCATTGGTGTATCCACCGTGAGCCACCAACATTCGAGGATCAGAGCCCTGTTGTTGAAATGCTTGAAACAGGTATCAAGGTAATTGACTTACTTGCGCCTTATGCTAAGGGTGGAAAGGTTGGTCTATTCGGCGGTGCTGGTGTTGGTAAAACAGTTCTTATCCAGGAGCTTATCCACAACATCGCTACAGAAAGTGGTGGATATTCAATCTTTACAGGTGTAGGAGAGCGTTCCCGTGAAGGTAACGACCTTTGGACAGAAATGGGCGAATCAGGAGTTCTTGATAAGACAGCCCTAGTCTTCGGTCAGATGAACGAGCCACCTGGAGCACGTATGCGTGTAGCCGAAACAGGACTTACAATGGCAGAATATTTCCGTGATGTTAAGCATCAGGATGTGCTTTTATTCATCGATAATATCTTCCGTTTCGTACAGGCAGGTTCAGAGGTTTCAGCCCTCCTTGGTCGTATGCCATCAGCCGTTGGTTACCAGCCAACACTTGCAAACGACTTAGGTGAATTGCAGGAGCGTATCGCATCTACAAAGAGCGGTTCAATCACATCAGTGCAGGCTGTATATGTACCTGCTGATGATTTAACAGATCCAGCTCCAGCTACAACCTTCTCACATTTGGATGCTACAACAGTTCTTTCACGTAAGATTGTAGAGCAGGGTATTTATCCAGCCGTTGATCCACTTGAATCTACATCACGTATCCTAGAGCCAGACGTAGTTGGTGAGGAACACTATCGTGTAGCCCGCGGTGTGCAGGAAATCCTACAGAAGTATAAAGAACTCCAGGATATCATTGCTATCCTTGGTATGGAAGAGCTTTCCGATGAAGATAAAATCACAGTTTACCGTGCAAGAAAGGTACAGCGTTTCCTTTCACAGCCATTCTCAGTTGCTGAGAATTTCACAGGTGTAAAGGGACAGTTTGTGCCAGTTGAGGAGACAGTTAAGGGCTTCAAGGCAATCCTTGATGGTGAAATGGATGAATATCCAGAAGCAGCATTCTTCAATGTTGGAACAATAGAGGATGTTAAGGCAAAGGCTGCAGAGCTTGCAAAGGAGTAGCTTATGGCATCATTATTCAATCTTAAAATAATAGCTTGTGATGGTGTGTTCTACGATGGGCCAAGTGAGATGCTAATATATCCTGCCGATGATGGAGAAATTGCCATCATGAATCATCATGAAAAGATGACAGGTGTGGTGGACATCGGCGAGATTCGTTTTAAGCTGGAGGATGGAACTTGGCAGCGAGCAATCATTTCAGACGGTTTGCTTAGCGTGTATCCAGATGGAAGTGTTAAGGTGTTGGCTTATTCTTGTGAGAAGCCAGAGGATATTGATACCTTCCGTGCAAAGGAAGCCTTAGAGCGCGCCCAGGATGAATTACAGCAAAAGCAAAGCTATATTGAACACCAGATTTCAATCGCAAATATGGCCCGCGCCATGGCTCGACTTAAAGGCGCAAGCCATCATAATAATTAAATTTTCAAATTCCAAAAAGCTGCCAAATTTTTGGCAGTTTTTTGTTGCTTTTGGATGGGGAGTATGATATATTATTTTACGTCGATGAGCCGACTCGAGGCGGTAGATTTTTTAATCGAAACCTTGATTATATGCGGGTGTGGCGGAATTGGCAGACGCGCTAGATTTAGGTTCTAGTGGGCGACCGTGCAGGTTCAAGTCCTGTCACCCGCATTACTCACATACACAGGTATGTGAGTTTTTTATTTTATACTTTTTAAGAAGTTTGGGGAAGCTTCTAAGTATGCCACTGTCTATCTGATGGGGCGCATATTCTTTTAGCTATCAATTCGATAGCAATTTTCATGGTAAGTTGATTTTAATCGTATCCCTTGAGTGCAAGCAAGAGGATAGGGCTTGTTTTTGTTGCCTTTTTTAGCGAAGGCAGGGTGACAGAGGAATATTTATAGGGAAAGGAGATGACATTTTTTTATTTTGCAGGTTCCCTGCAGGTGCGTTGCAGGTTCTGTGTGGGGCCTTTGCAGGTGCGTTGCAGGTTCTTTGCGGTTCTAGGCTGGTGACAGGACTTGAACCTGCACGGGGATTACCACTGCGAGGCGAGAAAAGGCAGAGGCAGTGGTAAAGCAAGGCAGAGATTACCACTGCGAGACGAGAAAAGGCTGAGACAGTGGTAAAGCAAGGCAGAGATTACCACTGCGAGACGAGAAAAGGCTGAGGTAGTGGTAAAGCAAGGCATAGATTACCACTGTGAGGCGAGAAAAGGCAGAGGCAGTGGTAAAGCAAGGCATAGATTACCACTGTGAGGCGAGAAAAGGCAGAGGCAGTGGTAAAGCAAGGCATAGATTACCACTGTGAGGCGGGAAAAGGCCGGGGCAGTGGTAAAGTCAGGCAGAGATTACCACTGCGAGACGAGAAAAGGCCGGAGCAGTGGTAAAGTCAGGCAGAGATTACCACTGCGAGGCGAGAAAAGGCAGAGGCAGTGGTAAAGTCAGGCAGAGATTACCACTGCGAGATGAGAAAAGGCAGAGGCAGTGGTAAAGCAAGGCAGAGATTACCACTGCGAGACGAGAAAAGGCCTGGGCAGTGGTAAAGCAAGGCAGAGATTACCACTGCGAGGCGAGAAAAGGCAGAGGCAGTGGTAAAGTCAGGCAGAGATTACCACTGCGAGACGAGAAAAGGCCGGGGCAGTGGTAAAGTCAGGCAGAGATTACCACTGTAAGCAGGGAAATGACTATAGCAGTGGTAAAAATTAGAAATTTAGAGATAAGGAGCACTATGAGGAAAGAAATAATTGAAGCTTTAGACAAAGAGAAAAATCAACTTATTCAAGAAAAGAATAGACTGGAGAAGACTCTTATTCCAGACGATGGATATTATCTAGAAATTAAAAAGAACAAGGGAAAATATGTCCAATACTATAAATGTAGTAAGTTAACAGATAATAATTGTTCTGAAAAGGTTTTTATACGCAAAAGCGATTTAGATATAGCAAAGACTATGGCACAGGCAGAATTTGATAGAAAACTATATGCTAGTATTGTTTTTAGACTTAATAAACTGGAGTCTTTACTGAGCTGTTATAATAAAAATATATATAAAGATATGTATTCCAAGCTTTCACCTGAGAGAAAAGCATTGATAGACAATAGTTACATGGATGATGAACAATTCATACTCAGGTGGAAAGAAAAATTTGCTGGCAACGATAGCTCTTTCAATGAAAAATATCCAATCGAAACTTCATATTATACCGAAAAAGGCGAACATGTCAGATCTAAGTCTGAAATGATAATATCAGACAAGCTTTCCAAAGCAGGTGTTCCTTATGTATATGAGCCAGCCTGTGATTTGAATAAGAAAGGACTTCACCCAGATTTCGCTGTACTCAACATAACAACTAGAGAGACATATTTCTATGAGCATTTTGGAATGATGGACAAGCCAGAGTATGCCACAGCAGCAATAAGAAAGATTGCTAAGTATCGCGAGCTAGGATACGAGTATGGGCAGAAGCTGTTGTATACATTCGAGACTGGTGGAGATGGATTAAGTATAAAAGATTTAAAAATAATAATTGAAAAATATTTACGAAATTAATAATTTTACTGTCATATTTTGTCATCATTAGTCGTATTATAAGTGAAGGCCTTTCAAAAAACATACGAGGTGAAAAAAATGCCATATATGAATAGCCATAACGTGCAACAGCTTGTAAATCGATATTCTGATATGATTCTAAGGATTAGTTTTATGCAGCTGAAAAGTACTGATGATGCAGAAGATATTTGCCAAGATGTATTTATGAAACTTTTAACTGGGGATTTTCAGTTCGAAAGTGAAGCGCATGAAAAAGCTTGGATTATCCGCACAACTATAAATGCATGCAGAGATCATATGCGAACAAGTTTCTGGAAAAGAGCGACCGTATTAGATAAAGCCTATGGAATTCATGCAACAATGCAACAAGATTCAGAGCTGTTAGAAATCATCATGACATTACCTAAGAACTATAGAACCAGTATTTATCTGCATTATTACGAAGGATATTCAGTAAATGAAATCGGGACAATGCTAAATAAACCTGCAAATACTATATCTGCATATTTATCTAGGGGAAGAAAGAAATTAAGACCGTTATTGGAAGATGCTTATGATTTGCAGTGTAGTTCACTTGAAAGGAGTTAATCATGGATAAAGATTTACGAGAAGAGATAATAGAATCTATGGATGCAATTTGTTTTTCACCTTCAGATAAGAAAAGGATTGTGGCTAATCTTACACAAGCTAAGATTACACCAATTGAAAGAGAGGGCAAAAATATGAAGAAATGGAAGCTGCCAAAGGTAGCAGTAATTGCAGTAACAGTTATAGCTTTGACTGGTGGAGTAGCTTATGCAGCAGGTACGATTTCAAGCACTTCAGTAGGTTCATCGATATTCGATTATAAATATACCTATGAAAAGCTTGATAAGATATATGATAAGGCAGGATTTGAAGGATATATTATAGAGGAATTCTCAAATGGATATTCCTTTGATAAAGCTGCGGTTTTAAAAGTTAATGGGCAGGATGAAAATTTAGACACTGTTAAATCTTGGAATGAAATTGATGTAAAGTATGAGAATGCTCAAGGAGATGAAATAGGCCTTGCATTGGACGAAAGTATAAATATAGGAGAGACTGAAGACGATAGGACTCCATCCTCATCAAGAGACATAAATGGAATCATTGTTAAATATAACGAGGATGAGTATGTATTTTTGCCAGGTAATATGGAAAACAATGTGCCAGAAGAAATAAAAAAGAGGGCTGAAAATGATGAACATTACATTATTAGTTATGGTTCAGATGAAGAAGAGCATTCAACATTCACTAGTATTAATTTTGTGAAAGATGATGTCTATTATTTGATATATGGACAGAATACAACCCTTTCAGAGGATGATTTTTATTCAATGGCAGAAGAGATTATTAATGAATAACAAAGAACCAGAGATTTTCTAATAAAAGAAATCTCCGGATTTTTGTTATTATAATGAAAAAATGTTTATACATTAACGCTTCTCTTAATAGCTTCGCACATTACCTGGTTTGCCAATGTGCCAACAACATCCAAAGAAGCTTCCACGGAACCTAAGGACATGGCATAGATGCTGTCACCGTCCATAGATGTGTGGACTGGGCGGATGCAACGGGCGTATGCATCATGGGTCATGCCGGCAAGCTTGCAAAGCTGAGTCTTGTTGAATTTTGCATTCGTAAATACGATACCGATAGTAGTGTTAGTGGTAACCCCTGCAGGTGGATTTGCCACCATGTCGTACATGAGATCTTCGCAGGAAACATCGTTAAGGGTAGAACCGTCAGCAGATAACACGCCAGCGATACGTTTGTTGTCTACATAATCATAAACATCACCAACAGCATTTGTGCAGACAATAGCGCCTACCTTCAAATCACCTAAAGAAACTGCATAGCTTGCAATTCCAGATTTGGTGCAGCGGTTCGGACCAAGAAGCTTTCCGACAGTAGCGCCGCATCCAGCACCAAAGTTACCAGATTTAAAATTACCAGCTGCACCCTCAAAAGCAAGTGAAGCAGCTTTGTATCCCATTTCCTTATCAGGATAAACATTATTTTTTCCAAATCCTAAATCAAAAATATCTGATTGGCAAACAAGTGGAACAACCACATCTCCAACAGGAAAACCTATGCCATGTTCAGCTAAGTATTTCATGACACCGCCAGCTGCATCAAGACCAAAAGCAGAACCACCACCTAAAACAACTGCATGAATTACCTCCGCAGCTGCAAGTGGGTCCATTAGGCCTGACTCACGGCTGGCAGGACCGCCACCGCGGATGTCAAGTCCACATGGAGCACTGTCAGGTACAATAATGACAGTGACACCAGTGCCAGCATCTGCATTTTCAACCTGGCCGATTTTTACATTTCCAATATCTGTAATAGGAATTTCTTTTAAAAGTTTATTCATTTGATATCTCCCAATTCATTAAATAGTTTAGATTAAGCCAACCCAGCTAGCCAAAGCTAACCCAGCATAATCAGCTCGCCCAGCCTAACCTGAGTCTAATTATAATACTTCTATTAAAAAAAATGTGTAAAAAATTATTGACGAACCTATTGCCTTAGTGTACTATACGGATAGTACACTAGTACAAACGAATAGGAGGAGTGTGGATATGCAATATGATTCAAAAATACCTATTTATTTGCAAGTAATTGATTCTATCAAAACAGACATCATTAACGAGCGAATAAAATGCGGGCAAAAGCTACCATCCAGCCGTGAGCTGGCAGTAACATATACAATCAATCCCAACACCGCCGCCAGGGTCTATCAGGAGCTGGAGCGTGAAGGGGTGTGCTATACCAAACGAGGCATGGGCACATTTGTAACAGAGGATGAAGGAGTGATTGCGATGTTAAAAAAAGAAATGGCAGAGGAAGCCTTGGATGTATTTTTAAAATCGATTAGTGAATTAGGGATATCTATTGATGAAGCCATCGAGCTTCTAAAGCAAAGGGAGGAATAACTATGCTAGAGAGTATTGAAGTAACCAAAAAATTTGTTGGCAAGACAGCTGTGGATGGAATCACTATGCAGCTTGAACCAGGGCATATATATGCAATGCTTGGACCAAACGGAAGTGGTAAAACCACATGGATGAAAATGGCAGCAGGCCTGATAAAGCCTACCTCTGGCCAGATTAGATACATGGGGCAGCCTATTTCTGTTGAAACCAAAAACGATATAGCATACATGTCAACTGAGCCATATTTTTATGATTGGATGACAGTTGGTGATGTTGGAAAATATTACGCAGATTTCTTTAAGGATTTCTCCATGGACAAATATGACTATCTACTTGAGAAGATGGAACTGTTAAAAAAGCTGAAGGTGAAATCCCTTTCATCAGGTATGATGGCAAAGCTTAAGGTAGCAGTTACAATGGCAAGAGATGCCAAGGTTTATATGCTGGATGAACCACTTAACGGCATAGATTTGTTAGCAAGAGATTCTGTTATGAACATGATTCTTATGGCAGCAGATGAAAGAAAAACTCTTTTGATTTCCAGTCATTTGGTAGAGGAATTAGAATCAGTTGTTGATAAGGCAATCTTTATCAAGAATTCAAAGTTTGCAGGAATTTATGATGTTGAAGCTCTTAGAACAGAAGACAATATGTCACTTGCAGACAAATACCGTCAGGTATTTTCAGATGTAGATATGGGAGGAATTCAGTAATGGGAAATCTTATTAAATATGAGTTCAGAAAAACTTGGATTATAAAAGCAATCATTTTAGTATTTACAGCCATATTTGAATTGCTGTTTTTGGCAGGCACATTTTCTAAGAATGAAGATATGCAGGCTACTGGTATTATATTTTTAGTTCTTACAACATTGTGTGCACTTTTTATTATAGGTATCTATGGAATATTTAGATTGCACAAGGACATAACAACAAAGCAAAGCTATATGCTATTTATGACACCACACAACAGCTACACTATTCTTGGTGCAAAGCTTATTGAAAATGCAGGCTCTATTTTGCTTGCTGGTGTATTTTATATGGTATTAGCCCTCATCGATATTACATTTCTGGCAGCTTATAATGGGGAAATTGTGGAGGCAATTGATTTAATAAATGAAATATTAGGTGAACACTATTCAATAGATACATACAGATTTATTATGATCAGTTTCGATATGATTACCGTTTGGATATTTAATATTGTGACAGGATTTTTTGCTGTTACTATTTCTGCCAGCGTGCTTAATGGTAAAAAGGGCAGTGGCATCATCAGCTTCATCTTGTATTTATTTATTACTGGTTTTATCGAGAAGCTTCATAACTTTATAATGGACTGCTTTACTTCAGCTGATATGATTGGATTCACAACAGGTAGAATGGTATATAACCTCATTTACTACATCGGATTTACAGTGGTTATGTACGTTATCACTGCGTGGATTATGGATAATAAATTATCCGTTTAAAAGACCTTAAGTAAATCTAAAATTTATATAAAAAATATGTGATATCTATTTACAACGTTATATGGAAAATTTACACTGTTTATCAAGTGTGAATAAACTATAATACGCCCATTGCGTATCAAGGAGGATGAAAAGTTGAAGGTTCTAAAAGGTATTGGAGGCTTCTTTAAGAAGCATCTAAAGTTGGTTATTGTTCTTGCGATTATAGCAGTTATTGTTGGATTTATTTGGCATAATGCGCAGGTTGCCAAGAAGGCTATTGAAGAGGCAGCAAATGAGCCTGTTACATCGGAGATTAAGAAGATGGATTTGCAGCAGTCTGTTGCAGTGACAGGTACACTTACAGCAAACGACAAGGCTACAGTTACTTCTACAATTGGCGGTAGCGGAATTACAGGTGTTAAGGTTTCAAAGGTAAATTACAAGGAAGGTGATTATGTTGAAGCCGGCACTGTTGTAGTTGAGTTTGACGGCGATGATTACGAGAGAAAGCTTGCGGAGCTTAATGCTCAAAATAACATTGATAATAAAGTAAGCTTAAAGGATATTGCAGATTTACAGCAGAAGATTCTTGATGCACAAAAGGATTTGGAAAACACTCAGGCAGATATTGTAAAGAAGCAGGAGTGGCTTGATAAAAACGAAAAGTATTATAGAGATATAAAGGACGCTTTTGAAAACGGTCAGAAAGATCCTTATTCAGACGAAACTGAAAGATATCTCGAGCAGAGCGCAATAGTTCAGGAAAGATATGGCTTCACTATCGATAGTTACGAGGCAAAGCAGGATGAGCTAAAGACCTTAAAGGACAAGGCAAAGACACTTCAGGACACTATTACAAATACTCAGCAGTCCATCGAAATCGCTCAGCTTAAGCAAAACTTTGCCCAGACCTACACTCAGGTGGATGCTAAGGATGATGTGTATGAGAGCATGGAAAAGACACATGTATCTGCACCTATCTCTGGATATATCATTACAATGAATGTAGAAGAGGGTAACAACTATACACAGGGTAATACCGTATTTACCATAGCAGACACAAGTGGATTTGAAGTATCAGCTACAGTAAATGAATATGATGTTGCAAATATTGCAAACGGTCTTCCAGCAAACATCAAATTTGAAGCTACAGGTGATGAGGAATTCAAGGGAGAAGTTACATTCGTTTCAATTGCTTCCGAAGGATCGATATCAGGTTCAAATCCTCAGGCCGCTGCCGCTCAGGCAGCAGGAACAAGTGCCGGTGTAGCTAACTACAAAATCAAAATCAAGCTTAATGAAAATGATGATAGATTGCGTGTAGGTATGACAGCTAAGGCTAGTGTCATATTGGATTCTGTTGATAATGTGTTGGCTGTTCCATACGATTGTATCCAGCAGGATGATAAGGGTAAGGATTTCGTTGCAGTAGTAAAGAAAGACGGCACTAAGAAAAATGTTTATGTAACTACAGGTCTTGAAAGTGATTACTATGTAGAAATCAAGGGTGAAGGCCTTAAGGAAGGCATGACAGTAGAGGCTATAGTAAAGGATGCTCCAAGTACTGATATTATGGATTATATGGAGCTTTCAACAGAAGAATAGCGGAGGATATGAAATTGGAAGATAATATTATGCTTGACCTTCGCAATATTCATAAAAGCTTTTTTATTGGTACTCCAAACGAATTTGAAGTTTTGCATGGTTTGAACTTCACAGTTAAAAAAGGCGAATTTGTTTCCATTGTTGGTCAGTCTGGTTCAGGTAAATCCACATTGATGAATATTATCGGCGCCTTGGACAGACCTACGGCAGGAGAGTACAACCTGGATGGAATCGATATTGAAAAAGCGAAGGACCACGAGCTATCAGCTTTACGAAATAAAAAGATTGGCTTCGTATTTCAGACATATAATTTGATAGCAAGAACTAACGCTCTTAAGAATGTAGAGCTTCCTATGATGTATGCAGGAATGGGGCGTGCTGAGAGAACAGAACGAGCAAAGATGCTTCTTGCAGAAGTAGATATGACTGATAGAATGCATCATAATCCAGATGAGCTTTCCGGTGGTCAGAAGCAGCGTGTGGCAATTGCCAGAGCTATGGCAAATGACCCAGCGATTATATTAGCTGACGAGCCTACAGGTGCTCTTGATTCTGCAACTGGTAGAATGATTATGGATATTTTCCACAAGCTTCATGAGGAGCAGGGCAAGACCATAGTTCTTATTACCCATTCACCAGAGCTATCCCAGGAGACTGAAAGAATAATTACTCTTAAGGATGGCAACATCATAGGTGAATCTGCCGGTCACTGGAATAAGGCAGCAAAGGAGGTGGAGTAAATGCTATTTACAGAAAACATCCTTGTTGCTTTGGCAGGACTAAAGGCTAATATAATGCGTTCCCTTCTTACAATGTTGGGAATCATCATTGGTATTGCATCAGTTATTGCCATAATGACAGTTGGTAATTCTATTACCTCCATAGTTAATAGCACTATGCAAGACCTAGGGGCTAACAATCTTGAGATGGGTGTTATGCAAAAATCTCAGGAGAATAAATCATCTGATTCCGGGGCTAACTATGGTTCAGGTTATGTTCGTGAGATGACGGACCAGGATTTGATAACCCAGGAAATGCTTGATGCTTTTAGGGCAGAATTCCCAGATGATATTAAGTATGTCCTTAAGTATGAAAATGTTGGAGATAAGGGAAAGGTTACTGAAGGAAGCAAGAGTGCCAATGTTCAAGTAATTGGTTATAACAAAGATAACTTTGAGTTTAAAGATAAAAAAATCATTGCCGGCAGAGGCTTCTTGAATCGTGATTTTGAAAATGCTAAGAAGGTTTGTCTTGTTACAGATAAGCTGGTGGAGCGTCTTTATAATGGTGATAATGATGCTGTCATAGGGAAGCAGATAGAGGCAAATGTTGGTGGCAGTTATTATAGCTATTATGTTGTTGGTGTTTATGAATATGTGCAGGAACAGTTCTCATTTGGTGTTTCTGATAATCCTACAACAGAATTGATTATCCCTTATGAAACTGCCAGGGTTGCTAATCACAATCAGAACAAGGGTGATTACTACTTTACATTAGTAACATCAGTTAATACTAATAATGATGAGTTTGCTACCAAGGTAAGAGATTTCTTTAACATCAATTACTACTCACGAAATGACGCATACGAAGTTATGGTTGTATCTATGACATCTATGATGGATCAGATGAATACCATGATTGGTGCGATTCAGCTTGCACTTTCAGTTATTGCAGGAATATCTCTTGTGGTAGGTGGTATCGGTGTTATGAACATCATGCTTGTTTCTATTACAGAACGAACTAAGGAGATAGGAACTAGAAAAGCCCTAGGCGCAACCAATGGCTCAATCAGATTACAGTTCATTACCGAATCAGTGGTTATCTGTTTGATTGGTGGTATCATTGGTATTATCTTTGGTATTGTACTTGGAACAGTAGCTGTTAAGCTGATGGGATATGAGGCAGCGGTTTCAATTTCAAGTATCGTAATTGCGGTAGGATTTTCTATGGCGATTGGTATTTTCTTCGGATATTACCCAGCTAATAAGGCAGCTAAGCTTAATCCTATTGATGCACTTAGATATGAATAAAAAAATACTTATAAAGGCATGGCCAGGTGGTCATGTCTTTTTTAGCATGTTCACGAAATATCATCTGTACACCCTTGTGAAAAATTGACAAAAATAGAATAGTAAATACTAAACTATTTTACAAAAATGTGATTTTAAGACGAAAAAATGACAAAATCTATTGAATGAGAAATAGCTATGGGGTATATATTTGTAATGAAGATTATCAAAACTAAAATAGTTTAGAATAATCTAAATGATAAAGGAAAGGAAGCAGGGGGAACAGATGAAGAGAAGAATGAAGAAAGCCATAGCACTTTCTATGGCAACAGCAATGGTCCTGCCAGCGATTCCAAATTCAAGCCTTGGTTCGCTGAATGCAAATGCGGCAGAAAGCATTAGCAGGGTTATGGTACATGATCCATCTATTTTTGCGTACAACGATGAGTACTACGTATTTGGATCACACATTGCAACTGCTAAATCATCAGATTTAGTAAACTGGACACAGGTTTCTACAGATTATCAAAGTGTAGAAAACAATCCAATCTACGGAAATGTTAAGGAAAATCTGGCCGAGTCATTTAAGTGGGCAGGCTATGATGATGGAGATTGCAAAGGTGGCTATGCGGTTTGGGCACCAGATGTAATCTACAATCCAAACTATGTTTGGGCAGATGGTCACAAGGGCGCATACATGCTCTACTATAGTGCATCATCTACATGGCGTCGTTCATGCATCGGCTATATGGTAAGTGACAGAGCAGATGGTGGTTACACATACGGTGGAACAGTGGTATATTCTGGATTTACCAACACTGGCAAGGTTAATTATGACGGTAACAGCACTAGAGATACTACATATACTAATGACTATCTTCCATTCAACAAGCTTATTGAAGAAGGCAAGATTGATGGTGATGTAAGCACATGGAAGTGCTTCAATACAAACGGTAGCTGGAATAATAATTACGCTCCAAACGCAATTGACCCAACCCTTTTCTATGATGCAACAGGGGAACACCTTTACATGGTATATGGCTCATGGTCAGGTGGTCTTTTCATTCTTGAAATCGACCAGAAGACTGGTGAGGCAATCTACCCAGGTAAGGATGGCGTAGATGAAACAAGTGGAAATTATGTTGATAGATATTTTGGAACACACATAGCTGGTGGAAATCATCAGTCAGGTGAAGGTCCATACATTGAGTATGACAAGAATACTGGCTACTATTACATGTATGAAACATACGGTGGTCTTACAACAACAGGCGGATATAACATGAGACTGTTCCGCTCTAAGAATCCAACTGGTCCTTACGAGGATGCATCAGGAAAGAATGCGGCAGGTAGTGGAAAGAATTGTTATCAGTACGGTACAAAGCTTATTGGTAACTATCAATTCTATGGCCAGCCAGGATATCGTGCAGCAGGTCACAACTCAGCTCTCATTACAGATGATGGAAAATATTATCTCATCTATCATCAGAGATTCCTTGATTCATCAAGAGGTGAGGGACATGAGGTAAGAGTACATCAGCAGTTCTTAAATGAGGACGACTGGCTTGTAACAGCTGTTTACGAAAACAGAAATGAGCAGATTCAAAAGTACACACTGGATGATGTGGTTGGTACATACGAATATGTAAATCATGGCAATGCAGAAAAGGACGGTAGCATGATTTCTACTCAGTCTGTTGAGCTGAATGCAGACGGTACAGTTACAGGTGATGTAACAGGTACATGGACAATGGCAGATGCTACAGACCGTGATTATACTTACGTAACAATCAACGCAGATAACGCAACATACAAGGGTGTGTTCTTTGAGCAGACAAATGACAATGGCGAAAAGACCATGACATTTACTGCAAACGGAAATAACAACCTTGCAATCTGGGGAAGCAAATACGAGGAAACAGATGAAACAGCTGCAGGCAAGGTGATTGAGCAGCTTAAGGATATTATTCCTGAATCTACACGTGAGAATATTCAGCTTCCTACTGAACTTGGCAAGGCTAAGATTGAATGGTCATCAGATAATCAGGCTGTACTTTCGGATGATGGTAAGGTAAGCACTCCTTCATCAGATACAGAGGTTACTCTTACAGGCAAAGTTACAGTAAATAGTTATAGCACAGATGCTACATTTAAAGTGCTTGTATACGATGCTCCAAAGGTAATCGTAGGTTACGATTTTGATAGTGTTGATGGAGATGCTGTCAGTGCTACATCAGCTTCAACAAAAGATAGCGTGGCAACACTTAAGGGCGATGCTAAGGTGGTTACTGATGAAGAAAGAGGACAGGTGCTTAAGCTTGAAAATGAAGCTGGCAACAAGCAGGTAAACTATTTATCACTACCAAGCGATGTATTTTCCAATGTGGATAAAGCTGGATACACTGTAAGCATGTGGGTAAATATTGATTCATCTACATGGGAGCACAGTGCATTGTTTGAAGCAGATTGGCTGGCAGATGGAGCATCTACAGGAACATATCCAATGACTAGAATTGGAGCAAACCTGATTGGAAGAATTAATGCAAATGATTATTCAGATGCAGTTCCAGGCTTATCTTACAGTGAACTTACAAACAAATGGCAGCTTGTAACCTATACAGTAGCTCCAAATGGAATTAAGGTATATCTCAATGGAAATGAGATAGTATACGATAAAAAAGATATTTCAAATTGCTTCTCGGGACAAGGTGCAGCAATCCAAAATGCTAACCATGTAATGGTAGGCGCAGGAGATATTTGGACAGATGAAGATGTTAGAAATGCAATGTTTGATGATGTTCGTATATACGATACTGCTCTTACAGGAAGCGAGATAAAGGATATCTACGAAAATACCTTTAAGGAAAAGAAGGAAGAACCAGAAGAGCCTGAGGTAGTTGAGAAGGCTATTGATGAGGAAGAGCCTGAAGTAGAGGGCCAGACAAAGGTATATGTAAAGCTTGATAATAAAGAGTTTACTGGTGACACATTCGTATATGCGATAGATGAAAAGCAGAATGATTTACTTGGCGAATACCCAGGTAAAAAGATGGCTCACATTGGTAACGGCTGGTATTCAGTAAATGTTCCTGATGACATGCTTTATACAGAAGATGAGTCAAAGGAATCAGATGAAGAAAAGCTAGATGAAGAAGCTTCAGATGAAGAAGATGCTATTGATGAGACTGCTGAAGATTCTTTAGAAGATAGTGATAAGCAAACTGAGGAATCAAAGGAAGAGATAGTAAATGAAGATATTAATGAGTCTGATAGCAAGACAAGTACAGATAGTGATGTTCAGGATGAAGATGATACTACTGAGCCAGTAGAAGAGAATGAAAGTGTCGTTACTTCATTGCTTAAGGCTATTAAATCTGCATTCACACCACTTCAGGTAAGTGCAGCAGAGCACGATATATTTAACGAAGGTATTGTAGTTAGAGTAAATGATGGAGACAGTGTTGATAAGATTGCAACAGCTTTATTTACAGCAACAAGACCTTCAGCTGATGAGCTAAAGCAGGAGGATACAGAAAAAGAGCCAGAGACACCATCTGAGCCAGAGACACCATCTGAGCCAGAGACACCAAGTGCACCAAGTACACCAAGCACTCCAAGTACACCAAGTGCTCCAAGTACACCAAGTACTCCAAGCACTCCAAGCACACCAAGCGGTTCAGGTTCATCAAGCAGCTCAGCTTCTACAAGTAGCTCAAGCTCGCAGGCAAGCACTACTGTTACAACACCTGTAGCAAGCACAACAACAATTGCTGATGCAACTGTTCCAACTGCTGGAAATGTAACAAAGACAGCTGATGCCTCTACTAAGAAGAGCACAAAATCTTCTACAAAAACAGCTAAGGCTGAATCAGTAGAGGAAGAAGCTACAGAAGATGATGCAGAAGTAGAAGATGATGAAACAGAGGAAGTAGTTTCAGATACATCAGAAGATGCTGATGATACTACAACTGAAACAACAATTGCAGATGAAGAGACTCCAGAGGCTGTAGATGAAACAGTAGTAGACTCTAAGGGTGTTAATCCAGCAGTTATTGTTGTAATAATACTTGTAATTGCAGCAGCTGGCGCTGGAATTGTAATCTTTAGAAAAAGAGCTTAAATTATTCCAGGACTAGTAATTAAACCTATCCCTATTTTGTAGGGGTAGGTTTTTTATTATCTAAAAACAGTGGTGATTTATTTATTCCAATAGGCTATACTATTGCCCAAAAGAATCAAAACATACAGTTTAGCTAGAAGGGGGAATGATTTTGTATTTAGGAAAAATATCTAAGGAGTTCAACAGCAAATATAATTACGATGGACAGCTTGGCCTTAAGGTGACAGAAGAATCTATTGAGCTTAGAGTATGGGCGCCTGAAGCCGATAGCGTAAGTGTTAATATTTATGAGTCAGGGGATATTTCGGACAATGCTATTAGCATTACAATTCCTATGGATTATCAGGAAAAGGGTGTATTTTTGGCCAGGATAGACAAAAGCTGCATGGGTCGTTTCTATACATATATGGTAAATAGAAATGGTGAAGCTACAGAGGCTTGTGACCCATATGCTAAGGCCGTTGGAGTCAACGGAGATAGAGCAGCCATCATAGATTTAAAGGCTACTAATCCTAAGGGTTGGGAGAATGATACGAATCCCAATGCATCCTTGCCAGCTAATGAGCGAGTTATTTATGAAGCCCATGTAAGAGATTTGACTAAGTCAGATTCTTCAAATGTAAAGCACAAAGGTTTGTTTAAGGGGGTTACAGAATCTGCAGCTGAGGATAGCAAAATCGGTCTTAATTACATAGCAGACCTTGGAGTAACCCATATCCAGTTTCTTCCAATATATGATTTTGGAAGTGTGGACGAGAAAAATCCAGGCTTTAATTGGGGCTATGACCCAAAGAATTATTTTGCTGTGGAAGGCTCATATTCAACAGATCCATACAATCCTATAGCTAGAATAACAGAGCTAAAGGAAATGATTATGGCCTGTCATAATAAGGGACTTAGCGTTGTTATGGATGTGGTTTTAAATCATGTGTTTGATGCAAAGAGCTTTTGCTTTAATAAAATCGTTCCCGGATATTTTTCAAGAATAGACAGTAATGGAATATACAGTAATGGTTCATTTTGCGGCAATGATACCGCAAGCGAAAGGTACATGGTAAGCAAATATATTGTAGATAATATCCTTTACTGGGCCAAGGAATATCATATTGATGGCTTCCGTTTTGATTTGGTAGGTCTCATAGATGTAGATACTATCAATGAATTGATTGAAAAAGTGCATGCTATTAGGCCTGATGTTATATTCCATGGCGAGGGCTGGGAGCTTCCAACAGTTATGACTGCTGTTAAGCCTCTTGCCACTCAGATGAATGCAGATAAGACTCCTGAGCTTGCATATTTTGATGATGTTATTAGAAATCTTTTAAGGGGAGATAATTTTCATCCTACAGAAAAAGGCTATTGTAACGGGGCGAAAAGCATGAAAAGTTTGCTGAAAACCTGTTTGATGGGAAAAAGGTATTACACATCAAATTGCAATCAACTGATTAATTATGTTAGCTGCCATGATGACTACACTCTATACGATAAGTTTAAGGTGGCAGGTGCTGATTTAGCTGATGATATTTTATATAAGCAGTGTATGCTTGCAGCAGGAATTTGTTTTATTTCAAAGGGCACACCACTTATTCTTAATGGAGAAGAGTTTGCGAGAACAAAAGTGGATGAAGAGGGCAATATTGTTTCTAATTCCTATAATTCCAGTGACTTCGTAAATGCGATAGATTGGAATGTATTAAAGGATGCTAAGAAGCAGGAGATGATTAAGTACTACAAGTCACTTATAGTATTTAAAAGAAACTATGCTAATGTTAAATTTGAAGGCTTTAAGGATGGGATAGATGACGAGAGCTTACTGATAAATGGTAGCCTTGGGGACAAGAGAATTGTCATTCTGATCAATCCAGAAAATAAAGAGATAAGCTATAATCTATCAGAAGGAACATACAACACCATTGTATGTTCAGATAGTAAATTAGTTTCAAAACAATACGAGGGCAGTGTCACTGTTCCTTCTGTAGGATTTATGGTGCTAGAGGAAAACTAGTACATTATATATTTTTCTTACAAACATCATTAAGGCAACATTTATCGCAGTAAGGTGCGGTGCGGGCGGTGCAGATAGCACGTCCGTGATCCACCAGCCTGTGGCAAAGGTTGTTGCCTTCCTCAGGAGGGATAATTTTTCTAAGAGCCATCTCTACCTTGGTTGGCTCTTTTATGTTATCTACCAGTCCAATTCTATTAGAAAGGCGGATGGCGTGGGTATCTGTCACGACGGCAGGCTTGCCAAATACATCACCTAAAATCAGGTTGGCAGATTTGCGGCCCACACCAGGAAGTGCCAATAATTCTTCCATAGTATCAGGAACCTTGCAGTCATAAACATCCCTAAGCATCTTCATACAGGCAACGATGTCTTTGGCTTTAGATTTGCCAAGGCCACATGGACGCACGATTGCTTCCACATCACTTACATCGGCATCAGCAATAGCGCTGATGGTAGGAAATTTTTCATAGAGATGTGGAACTATTTCATTAACTCTGGCATCTGTGCACTGGGCAGCAAGCCTGACAGATACCAGCAACTTCCAGGCATCATCATAATCCAAGGTGCAATCACTGTAAGGATATTCTTTTTTTAATCTTTCAATTACTATAAGTGCTAATTCTTTTTTTCTCATGGGATAATAATAACACAGAAAGCATATGGAGGGGATAACTTTTGAATATTAGTTTCAATTAGTAAAAAGCACAGAAGATTGCCAATTTTTTGTACAATGTGATGAAAATGTGATTAGAGTGTGAATTTTTTATTGAAAAGAGATTTAATAAATGATACTCTAGCATTACACGACATAACGATTTAGGAAAGGCGATTTACATACCGAATCATTGAGGTTAATAGCGGATGATTGGTGTGGGTCGCTTTTTTTGACGCGTTTTGTCAGATATTAATTAAGGAGGAGAGTATAGGAATGAAAAAATTGGCTCGAAGAGGGCTTTCTTTAGTTCTGGCTTTTTTGATGATTGCAACGACTGCATATTCTGATATATCCTTTGTATCTCGTGCAGAAGAAACAAATCATGTGTGGACTAAGGTAAGCCTAGGCGAGATCACTTCTAGTGACTCTATTGCCATCGCAATTACAACATCTGATGGCGAAACCTATGTTATGCCAAGCGTATCCTCAACTAAAGCTGCACCTGTTGCGGTATCTGCAACAGTTAGCGGTAGCGAGCTTACCGTTTCAGAGGGTAAGGACAGTGATTATGCTTGGAACGTTAGCAAGAAAACAGTAGAAGAAACTGTTGTTGCTAATGCAGAAAACAATGCTGAAGTTGAAGAGGATTCTTTAGTAGAAAAGAATCTTTCAGATTCAGAGGACAAAACTGAAGAAGTAACTTCAGAAAAATCATCTGAAGAAACTCCAGTAGTTGAAGAGGATTCTTCAAAGACTGTTGTGGAAGAAGCAACAGAAGAGCCTTCTTTAGATAAGAAGGAAGCTTCAGAGGAATTAAAAGAAGATGCTTTAGAAGAAGAGAAAGAAGAAGAGGACGAGAAGAAGGAAGAGACAGTAACAAAGACATACTACACATTTGCTTCTGGTTCTAACTATCTCTACACTACAGCGACAAACAATGGTATCAGAGTTAATGATATGCCAAAGGATGAAGTAGGCGCTAGATGGGAATTAGCTGATAACGGCTATCTATCAGCTGAGGACTCTAAAGGAACTACTCGCTATTTAGGGGTATACAACAAGCAGGATTTCAGAGGCTATGGTTTAACAAAGACTGGAGATTTCCCTAAGAATATTGCTGACCAGTCAGTGGCTTTCTACAAGCTCACCACCAAAAACGCAGGTGATGCCAATGTTGCAGCACCTACAGCTTCAATCGAAAGCGGTGAGGCAGTAGATTTTGGCGCTGAGGTAAAGCTTACATGCGCAGATGAAGATGCAAAGATTTATTACAACGTAAACGGTAGTGAGGATAACTATTCCCCATACAAGGAAGCTGTTGTTATCACAAAGGACACTACAATCTACGCTTATGCTACAAAGGATGATAAGAAGAGCGAAATCGTTTCTTTCAATTATACACTTGCAGCAGGAAGCAAAATCACTGATGTAACAAAGCTTGATTCTGAGCAGGAGTTTGTTCTTGCATTTAACGATGCAAACATCATGACAACAACTGCTACAGCACCAGATAAGAAGGGTAATACAAAGCTTGAAGCTCTTAAGGCAGAGCTTGATTCTGACAAGCACCTTGTTTACTCAGAGGCAGAAGCACCTATCGCAAAGCTTTCATTAGAGAAGGCTGAGGCAGATGGTGAGTATTACATCACAACAAACATCTTTATTGAAAATGTATTAACAAAGCATTATTTAACAACTACAGCTACAGGCAGTGCACTTTCTTTTGTTACTGAAAAGACAGATTACAGCACATGGTCAGTAGAGACACAGGAAGATGGTAGCTTGTTAATTAAGAACACAAAGGCTATCTATCATGATGCAAAGAAGAACATTGATAAGCCACAGTACATCGAGTTCTACAACACCTTCACGACCTACAGCTATGTTGCAGGAACAGATAAAATCGATGCATTCAAGCTTAATGCATACACAGTTCCTTCCCTTCAGGTAAAGGAAGACGTTCCTACTAAAAATACTGTAGGCAAGCTGCTTACAAGAGAGCTTTATGATGGTGACCAGGTAGTTGCATATCATCCAGGCTCAGGCAAGGTTATGACATCGGTTGCTGAAAAGGGTGGTCTTCAGGGAATCGACCTTAAGCCAGCTGAAGATGCAACAATTGATATCAATGGTACTGAAGCTGTTGTTCTTACAGTAGTAATCGATGAAAATGGAAACTATCTGTTCAAGACAGAAGATGGTAAGTATCTTACAATCGAAAAGTTAGAGACAGAAAAGGATGGCAAGAAAAAGACAACAATCAATCTTATTCTTGCAGATAACGCAACAGATGAAAGCACATGGACTCTTGCAGCAGCAGATGACAAGAATGCTGGTAACTTCTATCTTAAGAGTGCAACTGTAAAGGTTGGCTCTAGCGTTCAGGCATTCGAGTACTACGGCGGTGATTTCAAGGCTTATGGCTTCAAGGAAGATCCAGCTTACGTATTTAATTTCTTCGCTTTAGAAGAAGGCGAGAAGACAGTTAAGCTTGAGTACGAGGACGAAAGACTTGCTGTTGCACAGTGGGCAGGTAATGCTCATTACAACGAGTTTGAAGAATGTGCTAAAGCAATCTATGGTGATAAATACGCTACAAACGATATGCTTGATAAGTCAGCAAAGTTCACATCAGTCGTTGGTGGTGTAGAAACACAGCCATGGACATCTGCAAAGAGCACAACAACAGGCTCAACAAGCTATTACATGGGTTCAACTGGTGTTGCAAATGCTGCAACAGACTACATGCAGCTTGCTCTTTCAACAGTTGGCTATGGAAACCTTGAGCTTGGCTTTAGAATGAGAGCCTCAAATACAGCAGCTGGTTCATTCCAGTTACAGTATTCAACAGATGGAGAGAACTTTAAAAACTTCAAGACAGGTACTTACTCATACAAATATTCTGCATACAAGAAATCTGGTAAGCAGGATGAAAATGGTAAGGAAATCATGGAGCAGTATGAGGTAAGTGGTTCTGGCGATATTGCAGACGGTATTGCAAAGACATCTTACGCTCCTACATATTATGTGAGCTTTAAATTTAATGTTCCAAATGCAGCAGCAAATGCTGAGAAGCTTTATATCAGATTTGTTCCTGGCAACATGAATGCAAAGGGCGATAAGGAGCCATCTAAGGGCGGCGTTATCCGTATGGATAGTGTTGTATTATCAGGAAACCCAGTTATCGACCCTACAAGAGCAAGATTTGTTGTCGCAAATCCAAGCAGCTCAGAGGTTGCTATTGGACAGAAGATTGATCTTTCATCACTTACAGAAGGCGCAGATATTTACTATTCAGTAAACGGTGACGAATTCGTTAAGTATGATGAAAACGAAAAGCTTACAATCACTGAGCTTCCTGCAACAGTTCAGGCATACGCTACAAAAGAGGGTATGGAAAAGAGTATCACAGTTAGCTACTCATATACTCAGGCTCAGGTTCAGGCAGTAAAGGCTGCACCAAACGGTGGTGCCGTTATCGAAAATCAGAAGGTATCACTTAAGACAAAGACAGAAGATGCAACAATCCTCTACAGATACATGACTGAAGAAGAGATTGCGGCAGCTGATGCAAAGGCTACAAAGACTGAAGAAAAGGCAGAGGGCGAAGAAGCTACTGAGCCTACAGAGCCTGCAGCAGAAAAGGAAGTAGAGCACGAAGACTGGATTACCTACACAGGTTCATTCGAGCTTAAGGCTCTTCCATGTCAGCTTCAGGTAAAGGCTGTTAAAGAAGGCTATAAGGATAGCGCAGTAGCAACAGTTAAGTTCACAAAGAGACTTAATGACAAATACAATATCTACTTCGGACAGGTTCATGCTCATACAAACATTTCCGATGGTGCTGGTTCTTTAGAGGATGCCTTAAAGCATGCAACAAAGGTAGATAACTTAGATTACATTGTAATCACAGACCACAGTAACTCAATTGATAATGAAAAGGAATCAAAGATTACTGAAAACGTTGATAAGTCTGCAAATGATGAGTGGACATACGCTCACAATCTTGTAAAGCAGTATTCAACAGACAAATTTACATGTGCTTACGGCTATGAAATGACATGGTCAAACGGACTTGGTCACATGAACACCTTCAACACACCAGGTTTCCAGAGCCGTACACAGACAGAATATTCAACATATTCAACAGCTCTTCAGAACTACTATGCAGCACTTAGAACTGTTCCTGATTCAATCAGCCAGTTCAACCACCCAGGTACTACCTTCGGTGATTTCAGTGATTTCGCATATTACTCAGAAGAGAACGATAACCTTATCACAATGATCGAGGTTGGTAATGGTGAAGGAACAATCGGTTCTTCAGGTTACTTCCCATCATACGAGTACTACACACGTGCACTTGATAAGGGATGGCATGTAGCTCCTACAAACAACCAGGATAACCACAAGGGTAAGTGGGGCGATGCCAATACAGCACGAACAGTAATGCTTGCTGATGTAAATGATGAGAACGCTATCTACGATGCAATGAGAAACTATCGTATCTATGCAACAGAGGATAACGATCTTTCAATTTACTACACACTTGATAATTACATCATGGGTACAATTCTTGAGAAGGATGCAGTTGGCGACACAGTAGAGCTTAAGGCAGACATCAAGGATCCTACAGATTCAAAGATTGGCAGAGTTGAAGTTATTGTAAACGGTGGACAGTCAATCGCTATGCAGAATGTATCAGGTAATGATACAACAGTTAAATTTGAAGTACCTTCTAGCTATTCATACTACTACTTAAAGATTACAGAGGATGATGGCGATATTGCTGTTACAGCTCCTGTATGGGTAGGTGAGGTTGAAGCTTGCGGTATCAATAAGACTTATACAAACACAGTTCTTCCAGTTAAGGGAGAAAGCCTTGACGTAAATGTTGATTTATACAACAACGAAGCAAGTGCTCTTGATATTAACTTCATCGACGTTGTACTTAAGGACGTTGATGGTAAGGAAACACAGGTTGCATCACTTACAGGCGAGGAAGCAGGGGTTGCTTCAGTTGCTTCAAATGATACAGCTACATTCAAAACAGATTTTGTTTACAATGAAGCAGGTCAGGTAACCTACGAAATCACAGTTAGAGCAACACTTAACGGTGTTCCAAAGGTTTACACAGATAAGCTTCAGGTAAGTTACGCACTTCCATCTATGATTGCAGACATCATTATCGATGGTACACATGGAAATGATTATGTAACAGGCTACTATGGTGGAAACGTAAATGCGTTTATCAAGCTTTGCGCAGCAAAGAATATCCGTGCAACAGTTGTAAAGGACAAGATTACAGCTGATATACTTAAGAATGCTAAGCTTCTTGTAGTTTCAGCTCCAGCAAAGAAGTCTGGTACTGCAAACGCAGGAGATTACAAGGTAAGCCATTTCGAAGATGAATTTATTGCTACTGTTAAGGACTACGTTGCAAACGGTGGTTCAGTTGCAGTTTGCGGTTTGGCTGATTACTCAGATACAGCAGAAGGTCAGACAGGCACAGAGCAGAACAAGCTTCTTTCAGCAATCGGCGCAACAATCCGCATGGGTTCTGATGAGGTTTGCGATGACAAGAACAATGGCGGTCAGGTTTACAGAATGTATCCTACAAATGTAAATCTTGATTCTGAGCTTCTTGCAGGCTTCAGAGAGGGCCAGAAGTACAGCCAGTATTCAGGCTGCTCAGTTGATATTTCAAATGCTACAGCAAACGATGTTGTAGATGCAGCAGAATGGCTTGTAAAGGGATATAACACAACATATTCTGTAGATTGCAAGGATGATAATGGTAAGGCAATCGAAGGCACACTTGAAAACGGAGTAAAGGGTAAGAAGAATGACAACGAAGGCAACGTAACCTTCCTTGCTCGTCAGAAGACAAAAGCAGGTGGACAGATTATCGTAGCCGGTGGCGTATTCCTTTCAGACTTCGAAGTAAAGGCAGAGATGGACAACAACGATTCTCTTCCTTATGTAAACCACACAATCGTAAACAACATTTTAGATGGTTCACAGGTTGAGCTTCCAGTATCAACAATCGCTGAAGCAAGAGCTGGTGAAATGAATGAAGTGTTTGCTGTAGAAGGATATGTAACATCTGGTACAGACAACGAAAACACAACATTCTTCGATACAATCTATCTCCAGGATGAGACAGCTGGTATCGATATCTTCCCATACGCAACACCAGGTCTTGCAATTGGTACAAAGATGCGTATCGTAGGATATGTATCACAGTATCAGGGAGATAAGGAGCTTAAGGTTATTTCATACAAGATTCTTAAGGATGAGCCATACATCTTTGCTCCTAAGGAAGTAGATACAAAGACTGCTATGGATTACGACAATCTTGGTGGTTCTTTACTTGAGACAGAAGGTAAGGTTACACGTGTTGCTATTGGTGCTGATGGTGCCATTGAAGAGTTCTGGCTTAAGGATTCCACAGGAGTAGAGGCAGCTATCTTCATCGATGGTTACATCAAATCAGCTACAACAGGTAAGAACACTCTTACTGATTTTGTAAAGAAGGGTGCTACAGTTTCTGCAGTAGGTGTTCTTTACAAGCATCCTGAGGGAGATTCAGATGTTTCAGTACCAGTATTTAGAGTAAGAAATTGTGATGATATTAAGCTTGTGAAGGCAGCTCCATCAGTTACTCCAGGTGGTAACGGTGGAAATGGCCAAAACGGTAATCCTATTGCAAATATTGTCAGCAACATCAACAAGGCTATTGATAATGCTGTAGATGCTATAATCGCTCCAATCGCCAACACACCAGTTGGTCGTGTGGTAAGAAATGTAGTTGACAGAATTAGAACTGTAAGAGACAGATTCTTCGGAAACGGTGATGCAACTGTATCAGAGGATACTACTGAAGCAGTAGTAGAGGAAGAAACAGAAGAAGAAGAGCCAGCAGATGAGGAAGTTTCTGTAGATCCACAGCCATCTGAGACAATCGAAGATGAGCAGGTACCAGAAGCTGGCGAGGAAAAAACATCATTCCCAGTAGTGCCAGTTGCAGCAGCATCTGTTATAATCGTAGCAGGAGTTGGAGTAACACTTGCAGGAAAGTTTGGACTACTAGCAAAGTTACTTAGAAAGTAAGAAATGAAAAACGAACTGATTATTAAAATTATATCAGTCGTATTATTTGTAGGTTTGAGCATTGGCGTAATCGCTTACGCTAATGCCGACAAGCCTACATACACTATTACAGAGGACTCTGGCGTGGAATTTGAAACCGCTAGAGTTCTTTCTGTATTAGAGGATAATACGGCAGTGGATGAAGAAACAGAAAATGTTAAAAAAGGAGACACTACACTTGAGGTAGAGCTTTTGACAGGCCGCTATAAGGGGGATGTCTGCAAGGTTACTAACTATTACAGTGCTCTTTATAATGTGGATGTGTCAAAGGGAGACAGGGTAAGTGTGAGAATCGATACTACAGGGGAGCATGAGTACTCCGTTAGTATCTACAACTATGACAGGGTGCCACTTATCATCGGGCTTGTTATCGTATTTGCGATAGTGCTGATTGCCCTTGGAGGTAAGCAGGGGCTTAAGGCATTCCTTGGGCTAGTATATACAGTGCTTGTTATTGTGTTTGTGCTGCTGCCTCTTACACTTAAGGGAGTATCACCTATACCACTTACTATCGCTATAGTGTTTATTACTTCGGCAATATGCTATTTGTTGATAGGCGGCATTCAGAAAAAGACCGTTGCAGCAGCCTTAGGCAGCCTTGCAGGAGTTCTTATTGCAGCCCTTCTTGGAGCTGTGGCTGCCCATATAGGGGGTGTTACCACATTTCAGATGGATGAGGCAGAGGCTTTGCTTTTAGTTAAATCCAGCTATCCAGTTCAGCTTAGAGGACTTTTTATCAGTAGCATCCTTATAGCGGCTATCGGTGCTGTAATGGATATTGCAATGTCCATATCATCTGCAATAGGAGAGGTCCATGAGGCTAATGCTAAGCTTGGATTTAAAGAGCTTTTTGCAGCAGGTATGAATATTGGAAGGGATGCAATGGGAACCATGGCAAACACCTTAGTCCTTGCCTATGTTGGTGGCTCACTTAACATGATGGTACTTATTTATTCCTATGGGGTTTCCTTCATCCAATTAGTAAATACAGATTTTGTTGCAATCGAAATGATTAGAGCTATTGCAGGCTCTATTGGAATCATCGGCACAGTGCCTTGTGTTTCGGCTATTGCAGCTAAGCTTTATTCCATGGAAAAATAGTGTTTTCAATTTTAACTATAGCGGGTTATAAAAGATATTGATAACTCGCTATAGTTTTTTATTAGCCCTAAAACCTATTGACCTACTGGGTAATAATATTTATAGTATCTTCATACTAAAAAAGAAGGAGAAATGCTATGAAAAAACTTATATCAATTATCTTATTAGGATGCCTTGCACTTTCTTTGATGGCATGTGGTGGAGCCGGCAAAAGCAAAGCCAGTGAATCTGTAGAAACAGTAAAAATTGCTTATCTGCCAATTACACATTCTTTGGCTGTGCTTAAGGAAGCAAAGGAGCTTGAGAAAAATGAAAACATTCAGGTGGAGCTTGTAAAGTATGGCTCATGGCCAGAGCTTTTGGATGCTCTTAATTCTGGGCAGGTGGATGGCGCCTCAGTTCTCATTGAGCTTGCTATGAAGTCTAAGGCAGAAGGTATTGGTATAAAGGCTGTAGCATTAGGACATAGAGATGGCAATGTGATTGTTGTTTCAAATGAGGTTAAGGATGGGGCTGATTTAAAGGGAAGAACCATTGCCATCCCTCATAGACAGTCATCACATAACATCCTTGTAAACGATGCTCTTACTAAGAATGGTTTGACTATAGATGACATAAATGTGGTGGAGCTGGCGCCAACAGAAATGCCTTCAGCTCTTGCAGCAGGAACAATAGATGGATATTGCGTGGCAGAGCCATTTGGGGCGATGGGAGTATCCATTGGAGCAGGTAAGGTTTTGTACGAATCAAACCAGCTGTGGGAGGATAGCGTATGCTGTGGTCTGGTGCTTACAGATAGCTTTATAGAAAGCCGTCCTCAGGTGGCAGAGGCTTATGTGGAAGGCTACAAAAAGGCAGGCAGCGCACTTACCTTAGAAGAGGCAAAAAAGGTTGCAAAGGAATATTTAAACCAGAAGGATGATGTTCTTGATATTTCCTTAAAATGGATTTCTTTTGAGAATTTGGAAATTACAGAGGACATGTATGAACAGTTATCCAAAAAGGTAGTGGATTACGGCTTATTAGATAATCCACCAAGCTACAGCGAATTTGTTAAGAACGATTTTTAAGGGATGAAGATTATGAAAAAACTAAATTCTATAAAATATGTAATTGTTTCTATTGCTATCTTAATAGCACTTTGGCAGGTGGCATTTATATTTAGTGATTACAGCGAGGCTCTATTCCCATCACCTCTAATGGCATTTAATGCTTTGATTGAGCTTCTTACATCAGGGCAGCTATTAGGATCATTCATTACCAGCATGGGAAGATTTGCTATAGGTTATGGCTTATCTGTAATTGTTGCAGTTATTTTAGGGCTAATCCTAGGTAGCCTTCCAAAGGTGTTCAATTATGTTAATCCAGCACTTCAGTTACTTAGGCCAATATCTCCAACAGCCTGGATGCCTTTTGTGGTGCTGTTGTTTGGAATAGGAGATTTGCCGGCTATTGTGATTATATTTATCGCTGCTTTTTTCCCGGTACTGCTGTCAACGGTTTCGGCAATTATGAAGATAGATGATATTTATTTTAGAGTGTCAGAGAATTTTGGAATAAGACAGCCTGCCCTTTTGTGGAAGGTGATTCTTCCGGCGGCATTTCCACAGATTGCAAATGCCATTCACTTAGCACTAGGTAGTGCATGGATATTTCTTGTGGCAGGTGAGATGGTTGGTGCCCAGTCAGGCCTTGGCTATCAGATTATAGATGCAAGAAACAATGTGCGGGCAGATTTGCTTCTAGCCACAATCTTTGTAATAGGTATCATCGGATTGTTTCTTGATTTTCTCCTTGGCATTGTGGAAAAGAAGGTTTTAAAGAGCATGGGGAGGTGAATAAAATGTCTTATATTCATATAGAAAATGCAGGGAAAACATTTGTTGAAAACGGTCAGGAATTTAGAGCCTTAACAGATGTTAATCTGGATATAGAAAAGGGTGAATTCATCTGCCTGCTAGGGCCATCTGGCTGTGGCAAAAGTACACTATTGAATGCTATTGCAGGCTTTGATTTGGTCAACGAGGGAAGTATTACCATAGATGGAAAAGAGGTAACTGGTCCTAGCACAAAGAATGTTACCATCTTTCAAAACTATGGACTTCTTCCATGGCGCACCGTGGAGAAAAATGTAGCACTTGGTCTTGAAAACAAAAAGATAAGTAAGGATGAGAGGACTAAGATTGTAAAGACATACCTTGAGATGGTTAAGCTTGAAGGCTTCGCCAAAAGCTATCCTAGACAACTTTCTGGTGGAATGAAACAAAGAGTGGCTATTGCAAGGGCGCTGGCAGTGGAGCCTGATATCCTATTTATGGATGAGCCACTGGGTGCACTTGATGCAATCACAAGAATGAAGCTTCAGGATGATATTTTGGACATCTGCAAAAGGGAAAAGAAGACAATCATCTTTGTCACTCACGATATTGAAGAGGCAGTTTATCTGGCAGATAGAATTGTTGTTATGACACCTAATCCTGGCAAGGTAAAGGGAGTTATAAAGGTGCCGCTGCATCATTTTAGAGATAGAACCAGCGGAGATTTCTTATTAGTAAGAGATAAGATTTTTGATTTGTTAAATATGAAAAACGAAGATGAAATTGAGTACAACATTTAATAGTAAAAGGAGCAGATAATGAGTCATACACATGAACATGAAACACATACTGGCAAGAAAGGCATAGAGCACATTCATTCCCACAGAAATCTTATTGGCTTTGATGAGCACGGAATTCCTACTGTGACTCTGGAGGCTAGTCATCATGGGGATGAGGACGATGGAGATTTCACAAAGGACTACATGAATGCGGTGGCAGAATACCGAAAGACATTCCCATCTAAGCAGGATGTAATAGATAACACGCCAGATCCAGCAGTAAGGGAAATGCTTCTTAGAATGGAACAGCTTGGGATTGATACCACGTTTGATAGGTTTGATGCACAAAAGCCTCAGTGTAATTTTGGCCTTTGTGGCACTTGTTGTAAGATTTGTAATATGGGACCTTGTCGAATTACCCCTAAGGCTCCAAAGGGAGTGTGCGGTGCAGATGCTGATTTGATTGTAGCAAGAAATCTGCTTCGCTCAGCAGCAGCTGGTGCAGCTCAGCACGGTATGCATGCAAGAGAGGTAATGATTGCACTTAAGAAGGCAGCGGAGGGAGAACTAGATATACCAATTCTAGGTGAGCAGAAAATCAGAACCACTGCAGCAGCCTTTGGAATCAGAACCAAGAATCGACAGCTTAAGCATGTGGCTAAGGATTTGGCAGATGCATTGTTAGAGGATTTATCTCGTACTGTTCCAGATGAGTACAAGACTATTTCGGCTTGCGCTCTTCCTGAAAGACAGAAGGTGTGGGAGAATCTCGATATACTGCCAATCAGCGCCTATCACGAGGTGTTTGAGGCATATCACAAATCAGGCTGTGCAACAGATGGAGACTGGAAGAGCATCATGCAGCAGTTTTTACGTTGTGGTCTGGCATTTACTTTCTCAGGCGTAGTTGGAGCATCCATCGCTACAGATTCATTGTTTGGTGTAGGTGATAGAGTTACATCCAAGGTAAATATTGGAGCCCTAAAAAAGGGTTATGTAAATATTGCAGTACATGGCCATCTGCCACTTCTTGTAAGCCAGATTGTAGAGGCAGGCAAGCGAGAGGATTTAGTGGAGCTGGCCAAATCTAAGGGAGCAAAGGGAATTCGTTTTTACGGTATTTGCTGTTCAGGACTATCTGCAATGTACAGACAAAGCGGTGTCATCCCTCTTTCTAATGCAGTTTCTGCAGAACTTGTTCTTGGTACAGGAGCACTTGATTTGTGGGTGGCAGATGTGCAGGATGTTTTCCCTGCCATTATGGATGTGGCTAAATGCTTTAAGACTACAGTGGTCACCACCAGCGAATCAGCAAGATTGCCTGGGGCTGAAAGATATGAGTATGACCATCATCACAGCAACATATCTGAGACTAAGGCTTTGGCAGAAAAGATTGTAAGACGCGCTATTGAAAGCTTCGAGGATAGAAAAGGAATTCCTGTATATATCCCACCGTACGAGGTGGAGGCCGAGGTTGGATTTTCTGTAGAATACATCCACAGAAGATTTGGCAGCATGAAGCCATTGGCAGATGCTATTAAATCAGGTCAGATTCTTGGCGTAGTAAATATGGTTGGCTGCAATAACCCTAAGGTTCTTTATGAGAAGTGCATTGTGGATGTGGCAGACGAGCTTCTTAAAAATAACGTGCTTATTATCACTAATGGCTGCGCATCCTTCCCACTGATGAAGCTTGGATATTGTGCTATTTCTGGCAAGGAAAAGGCGGGAGAAAGCTTGCGTCAGTTCTTAGAACCTGACCTGCCACCAGTTTGGCATGTAGGAGAGTGTATTGATAACACCAGATCCACAGGAATCTTCGCAGGTATTGCAGGAGAGCTTGGTAAGAATCTCTATGAGCTACCTTTTGCATTTAGCTCACCAGAATGGGGCAATGAAAAGGGAATAGATGCAGCCCTTGGCTTTAGACTAAATGGAATCAGCTCTTATCATTGTGTGGAAGCTCCTATATACGGCTCTAAAAATGTCATCGAGTTCTTAAAGCATGGCACTAAAGAAATCCTAGGTTCTACCATGAATGTGAACACAGACCCTGTGGCACTTGCCAAGCAAATCGTAGCCGACATGAAGGAAAAGCGAAAGAACCTGGGCTGGGATTAGAATAGTAACAATAGTTTAAATTATCTTTTAAATTTTGTAATTGTTCGATTGAAATGAATAGTCTTCTATGGTAGAATTCACTTTGTTGCGAGAATCTTTAGTATAGGAGATTTTTTATGGAAAATTACAAGTCAGAATTTATAGAGTTTATGGTGGAGGCAGACGTCCTTAAGTTTGGTGATTTTACACTGAAGTCAGGGCGAAAGTCTCCTTTTTTTATGAATGCAGGAGCATACGTTACTGGTAGCCAGTTAATGCGTCTTGGTGAGTATTATGCAAAGGCCATTCACGATGCCTATGGAGAGGATTTCGATGTCCTCTTTGGACCAGCTTATAAGGGCATCCCACTTGCAGTTATTACAGCTGAGGCTTTCTACAAGCTTTACGGCAAGGAAGTTAAGTACTGCAGCAATCGTAAGGAGGAGAAGGATCACGGTGCAGATATGGGATCTCTCCTTGGCTACAAGATTAAAGATGGCGACAGAGTTGTCATGATTGAGGATGTTACAACATCTGGTAAGAGCATGGAGGAGACAGTTCCTATCGTTCGTGCCCAGGGTGATGTTACTATTGTAGGTCTTATGGTTTCTCTTAATCGTGAGGAGGTTGGCCTTTCTGGTGATACATCTAAGACTGCTCTTGATGAGGTGGCTGATACATACGGCTTCAAGACCGGGGCAATCGTATCCATGTCAGAGGTTGTTGAGCATCTTTATAACCGTGATTGTGGTGGAAGAGTTGTTATCGATGATAATATGAAGTCACGAATCGATGCTTATTATAAGGAATACGGAGTTAAATAATGGGTATAGGAAGAGGTCGTTTTCATAGACGTAGTTCCTATGGCAATCAGCTTAAGGCACTGCCTGTTGAGGCAATGTATGCGGCAGGTGTATCACTTGCAACAATGGTTGTATATATAGGAATTATAGCTGGTTCTGTGTATTTATCAGGTGAGACTCCAAAGTGGCTCGGAGGCCTTGGAACTATCGGCTTTTTGGTGGCACTTGGTTCATTGATATTTAACATAGGTCAGATGAAGACGAAAACAGAATTAAAATATAGGGCAACCTGCCTGATAATCAGCAGTGTTGTTATGATTGTTTGGATGGCCACACTTGTTGTTGGCCTTGTAAGAGGTTAGTATGAGTAAAACATTTTATCAGGAAACAGATGATATTTTAGAGCGCTTTGAGCTTGCAACAGAGCGCATCTCTACAATTAAGGAAGACCACGATTTACCTGAGAAGCTACAGGCTTATTTTAAACAGGTGGCAGATTTCATTTTGACAGTTCTTCCTATTATGAATAAGGCAGCTGATGGTACACTTGGTGAGCGTACTATCACAGAGTGCGAAAATGACAATGATGCTATATTTGCTATCTATGGTGAGGATACCTACAAAAACAGCTTCCTTTGTCCTACATACGCAGTGGCAGAGCTTGGACAGGAATTAGGTGGCCCACTTTCTGCTATTTTCTATGAGATGACAAACATCATCGAGGCAGCCTTCGCAGGTCGCGTTGATAAATTTACTATCTATGCAGAATTATTCCTTCAGATTTATGGTGAGTGCCAGATGGAAGAAGAGGATAAGTACCGCAGAGAAGGCATTCTTGATGCGATGTATTCTGCAAAGCATGATTATTCACAGCTTTTTGCATCTGAAATCGTCATCAGCATGATAGACCCAGATTACGATTATTATAGAAACATCATCATGAAGGATGATTTGTCTGATGATAGATACATGTACAAGTATGGTATGTACATCGGCCCTAACGAAAGAAAGATTGCAGCCCACTTACGAAGCCTTCCTCACGAGGATGTTGTTGCTATGGCACGCACCTATGTAGAAGGATACATCAAGGGCTTTGAGGTTACAGGCAAGGATATCACTATTAAGGATACTGTTGGTGTTCATGCACCAGTTGGTTTCGAGCTTATGACACGTGAAGCAATCCGTCTTTTTGATGAGGCAGGTCTTGCATCTACAGTTAGATTTGGTGGCACTACTTCACGTAATCTTTATTCATCAGTTCCTAACAAGCAGTGCGAATACGACCACAAGGATGACAGAGCATACTACTGGGACAAGGGTATGGCAGACAGAATGCTTGAGGTTCTTAAGAATACCTTCGAAAAGAACAAAGAGCTTGCAGCTGTTTTTGGTGGCCCAGCTGTTATCGAAACATTTGGTGAAAAGCCATTTGAACCAGTTAACCATGATGCTAATGCAAAGTTTAATGATAAGCAGAATGAACTTAATGTTTATTACGCAAGCCAGAATGGACAGATTACAAACGAATACATCCATGGCGAGGAGCGCAGCTTCACAATTATCGCATATCCGATACCTGAAATCGGCAAGGATTTCAACGAAATCTTTAACGAGACAGTTGCTGTAAATACAATGGACTATGAGCTTTACAAGAATATCCAGCAGCACATCATCGATGTACTTGATCAGGGTGAATATGTTCACGTAACAGGCCGTGGGGATAACCATACAGATATTACTGTTAAGCTTCATCATTTGGATGATCCTGCAAAGCAGACTAATTTTGAAAACTGCGTTGCTGATGTAAATATTCCTGTTGGTGAAGTGTTTACATCACCTGAGCTTGAAGGCACAAACGGAGTTCTTCACGTAACACAGGTTTACCTTAACGAGCTAGGCTACCGCAACCTTGAGCTTAAGTTCGAGGATGGCAAGATTACTTCATATACATGTAGCAATTTTGAGTCAGAAGAAGAAAATAAGAAATACATTTACGACAACGTATTGTTCAAGCATGACACACTTCCAATGGGAGAGTTTGCCATCGGAACAAATACCAGAGCATTTGTTATGGGACAGAAGTACGGCATCGCCGACAAGCTTCCAATCCTTATCGCCGAAAAGACAGGACCTCACTTTGCAGTGGGCGATACCTGCTATTCCCACGCAGAGGATGTACCAATGTACAACCCTGATGGCAAGGAGTGCATAGCCCGTGATAACTCATGCTCACTCCTTAGAAAAGAAGACATTTCAAAGGCATATTTTAACTGCCACACAGATATAACCATACCTTATTATGAGCTTGGTGACATCACAGTCCACACAGCGGATGGACGTGAACTTCCTGTCATCCGCCAGGGCCGCTTCGTAGTGCCTGGCACCGAAGAGCTCAACAAGGTACTAGACGCGTAGTCCGCCTGTTAGGGCGACCATAGCCAAGGCTATCAAAGCTCCCGTAGGGCACCCTCCATACTTTCGCGAGGGTCGTCTACGTTACCACTTCGGTCGGTGCTGGACAAAGGTCCACCGGACCTTTAGCACCCCGCCGGCGTAGGTCCTCCCTCGCTCGGTATGGTGCCTCCCTACTCGCGCTTACCAAGGATGTGTAATGGTCGCCTGAAAGGCTTAAGCGTATAGACAAACTGTAAATAGCTCAGGTCGTAGACGTGGACGGCGCGAGTCGGTGGTTAGACTAAGTATAAATAGCCAGTAGGTAACAAGCTATTAGGTTTCTTAAGCGAAGCTTCCTATGCGGAGCGTAGAAACACTAATGCTTGTTGCCGTAACTGGCGGGATATAGACTAGGAGGATATGTTATGGCAAAAGTAAGTATTGTAATGGGAAGCGACAGCGATATGCCTGTTATGGCAAAGGCGGTGGAAATCCTTGAAAGATTTGGCGTGGACTATGAGATGCGAATCATCTCAGCTCATAGAGAGCCAGATATTTTTGTGGAGTATGCAAAGACCGCAAAGGATAGAGGCGTTCAGGTAATTATCGCAGGTGCAGGCAAGGCAGCACATCTTCCAGGTATGTGTGCAGCTATCTTTGAAGGCCCAGTTATCGGCATTCCAATGAAGACCAGTGATTTAGGAGGGGTGGATTCCCTCTATTCAATCGTGCAAATGCCAACAGGCGTACCTGTAGCTACAGTAGCAATCAATGGTGGAGCCAATGCCGGCATCCTTGCCGTTAAAATGCTTGCCATGACAGATTCAACTCTAGCAGGCAAACTCCACGATTTCATCGTAGAGCAGAAGGAACAGGTGGAGTCTAAGGATTCACGTTTACAGCGTGATGGATATAAAGCGTTTTTATCATAGCGTAAATATAAGAAACTCTTGTATCGTTCAAGGGTTTCTTTTTATTTAATATTTAAATGAGCTAGCACTCGTAGAAGTAGGCGAGCGCGAGCAGGGGGGCGCCATACCTGACCATGGGTGGGGCCCACGCCGGCGGGCTCCCATGGTTAGGTATGGAGGGTGCCCTGCGGGAGCATGAAAAACTATAATGTGCTAGCGGATTAAGGTAAAGAAAAAGGAGAGAAACATGGATTACAAGAGTTCAGGAGTGGATATTGAGGCAGGATATGAGTCAGTGGAGCTCATGAAGAAGTTTGTGAAGGGCACAATGCGCCCAGAGGTACTTGGAGGTCTTGGCGGCTTTTCAGGTGCATTCGATTTGAGTGCTATTAAGAACATGGACGAGCCAGTTCTTTTGTCTGGTACAGACGGCTGCGGTACAAAGGTTAAGCTTGCATTTCTTATGGATAAGCACGATACAATCGGTATCGATGCAGTTGCAATGTGCGTAAATGACGTTGCATGCGCTGGCGGCGAGCCACTATTTTTCTTGGATTATATCGCATGCGGTAAGAACATCCCTGAGAAGATTGCTACAATCGTAAGCGGTGTTGCAGAGGGATGTAAGCAGTCAGGCTGCGCCCTTGTAGGTGGCGAGACAGCAGAACACCCAGGTCTTATGCCAGAGGAAGAGTACGACCTTGCAGGCTTTGCAGTAGGTATCGTAGATAAGAAGGATATCATCACAGGCGAGAATCTTAAGGATGGTGATGTACTTATCGGTATGGCATCTACTGGTGTTCATTCAAATGGTTTCTCTCTTGTAAGAAAGATTTTCGATATGACAAAGGAAAGTCTTGACACATATTATGATGAATTGGGCTGCACACTTGGTGAGGCTCTCATCGCTCCAACTCGTATTTACGTTAAGGCTCTCAAGGCTGTGAAGGACGCAGGCGTTCGCGTAAAGGCTTGCTCTCATATTACAGGTGGTGGCTTCTATGAGAATATTCCACGTATGCTTCCAGAAGGAAAGCGCGCCGTTGTAGAGAAAAATTCTTACGAAGTTCCTGCAATCTTCAAGCTTATGGCTGCTAAGGGTAATGTATCAGAGCAGATGATGTACAACACCTACAACATGGGGCTTGGCATGATCGTTGCAGTTGACCCAGCTGATGTGGATAAGACAATGGAAGCTATGCGTTCTGCAGGCGACACACCATACGTAGTTGGTAAAATCATCGACGGTGAAAAGGGCGTAGACCTTGTATAATGTTTAATCATAAGTGAGGTGACTTCTAGCTAACAATCTATTATATTTCTCAAGGGAATCATGTTAGATGACCGGAGAAATATAATGATTGTGAGCGTAAGAAGGCACCGTAGTTAGGAGAATAGATGAAGATTGCAGTTTGCGTGTCTGGAGGTGGCACAAACCTCCAGGCAATTATTGATAAGATTAATTCAGGTGAGATTCATAATACTGAGATTGCAGTTGTAATCTCAAATAATAAAAATGCCTACGCCCTAGAGCGTGCAGCAAAAGCCGGAATCGAAGGCGTGTGCATCAGCCCAAAGGATTATGCATCCCGCGATGAATTCAATAAAGCATTTCTTGAGAAGCTTAATTCTTATAATGTAGATTTAGTAGTGCTGGCAGGATTCTTAGTGGTGATTCCAGAGGAAATGATTCGCCAGTATAGGAACAGAATCATCAATATCCATCCATCCCTTATTCCAAGCTTTTGCGGAACAGGTTACTATGGACTTAAGGTTCATGAGGGAGTGCTTTCACGTGGTGTAAAAGTCACTGGAGCTACATGTCATTTTGTGGATGAAGGCACTGACACTGGCCCAATCATCTTGCAGAAAGCAGTAGATGTACAGGAAGATGACACTCCTGAAATCCTCCAGCGCCGCGTTATGGAGCAAGCCGAGTGGATTATCATGCCCCGTGCCATAGACCTCATCGCACGTGGATGTGTCAGCGTGGTAGATGGCAAGGTACATATCGCTGCAAAATAAATGTATTACCACTGTAAGAAGAAAGATAGAAAATGCAGTGGTAAAAAAAGAGTAGGATTACCACTGTAAGAGGAAAGGCACGAAATACAGTGGTAAAAAAAGAGTAGGATTACCACTGTAAGTAGAAAGACATGAAATACAGTGGTAAAGCCAGCGGAAAATTACCACTGCAAATCAGCTAGCGCGAAATCCAGTGGTAAAGTAAGAGAGAAATTACCACTGTGACTCAGCCAGCGCGAAATCCAGTGGTAAAGCCAGCGAGAATTTACCACTGTGACTCAGCCAACGCGAAATCTAGTGGTAAAGCCAGCGGGAAAATACCACTGTGACTCAGCCAGCGCAAAATCTAGTGGTAAAGCCAGCGAGAATTTACCACTGGAAACCAGCAAAGGCGAAATCCAGTGGTAAAGTAAGCGGAAAATTACCACTGTAAATCAGCCAGCGCGAAATCCAGTGGTAAAGTAAGCGGAAAATTACCACTGCAAATCAGCCAATGCAAAATCCAGTGGTAAAGCAAGCGGAAAATTACCACTGTAAATCAGCTAGCGCGAAATCCAGTGGTAAAGCAAGCGGGAAATTACCACTGTGACCCAACCAGTGCGAAATACAGTGGTAAAAAAGAGTAGGATTACCACTGTAAGAGGAAAGGCACGAAATACAGTGGTAAAAGAAGAGCAGGATTACCACTGTGAGAAGACAGGCGTGAAATACAGTGGTAAAGGAGCAAATGATAGTGTCAAATGATCTATGAAAAAACTGAGTCAAAAAAATAGGCTCAGATGAACCTTGAAAATCGCAGATATT
>SVER01000091.1 GCA_015057315.1 Pseudobutyrivibrio ruminis
GCCTGTATTCCCCAAGCATCATCAAAACCAACGGACAAATTTATAGCAACATCCAAAGCTTTCGCCCTTGCAACCTTGTCATTTAATATAACATCGATGATTACATTACCTGTGTAGCTTGTAGTATCAATTGAAGTGATATCTATATCAAGCCTGTCTATATATTCCGCAAGAGCATCGTACTTACCTTCATCAACAAGCCCTTTTATATTTGCAAAATGATTAACTATTTCATGCTTTACACTACGAACCTGCTCATTGACACGGGTCGTTTCTTGAAGTCGATTTTCGATTGCTTCCTTTTCCAAATGCTCTGTGAAATATAATTGCTGTGCCCGTTTCGCTTCCTGACTCTTTTTAAAGCGTAAAAGTGCTGCTATTTCACCAAGATATATCAACACTGCAAGAACTGGCAGTATAAATAATAGCTCTGGCTTTTGCTCCATCAAGATAAAAGGAGTTCCATCCACAACAATTATAATTATGCTTATCATTATCCAAGTTATCAGAATTCCTAGTACATTCGGTACCAGCAGGTATGTTAAATCATTCCAATCGATAGGCTCATAGGTTTTAATAATTTTTCTGATTGGCATAAGAGCCAGAACGATAATGCAAACATACATTAGCTCAACTGAAATCTGAAGGATACCTGTTCTGACTTCTACATATTCTTCGATATTCGAAACCGTCAAAATATCCTTCAGCAAATAGTCAGAGAACCAGTCCGTAAGGGTATTTATCAAGAAAAATGATACAGATCTTAGGCACCACCACAGACTTATAACATAAATAGTTTCAGTGATGTAGCCTTTAAATCGTACCAAGGTATATGGGACAGCAACACCGATTATACCTAATGCACTTATTGGAAATGTAGTTGCTGGTATCTGCCATAAAAGAAGTTGCACTATTGTTACTATAATCGCAAGGCTAAGGAAATCTTCTTTCTTTACCAAGACATCTTGATTAATATAGTTGCAACGATTGTGTGCTTTCTTGATAAATAGTTCTACTGGAATGAACAAATAAAATAAATATAAGAATACCGTGACCTTGGCGAAAACACCCAGATATCCAAATATACTTAATAATTGTTTAATCATAATATATTCCCCGACTGATAATCTAAAAACGTATTTACGAATTCTTTATACTTATACTTTGAAATTGGAATACTGACCCCACCAGACATTTCCACTGTGTTAGAAGAATAATTTCTAATATGCTGAAGATTAACTATATAACTACGATGAATTTTAAAGAAGCTCTCTGGCAGTCTTTCTTCAAGCTCACCAATCTTTGCATAGGATTCATATTCGCCACTACCTGTTACAACTCTAATCTTTCTTCCAATGCTTTCAATGTACAAAATATCTGAGAGACTAACTAAATTTGTGTTGCCATTTATCTTTAGTTCCAGCTTACAAGTGGAATCTGTCTTTCCCTGTGCTTCAACTTCTATCTGTGCTTGGAATAAAACTTCTTTGAGAACATTAGACTTAAGAGGCTTAACTAGGTACCAAAATGCTCTGACAGAAAAGGCTTCAGGCATTCTTTCAGCGAGAGCAGTAACAAATACTATTAATGGCAAAGAATTATGCCCATTGCCTTCTGCTAAAGTTTCTTGGCGCATTTCCTTTATAAAATGCATTCCGTCTGTCTCTTTGCCAAGGTCTATATCCATAAATAGCAAATCGACTGCATGAGTCTTTATATAAGCCTGCAATGTGATAATGTCCTGAAAACATTTAATTTCAACATCTGGCAGTATGCTTTTTGTCATGGCTTCAAGCCTATCACAAGCTGTTTTTGAATCATCACATATTACAATCTTCATCTGTTTCCCATCCTAAAATCTTTTAAATCAGTATAAATCTCTTTGACAATATTATTACGCTATATGTAATGAAAGGTCAAAAAAATGTAATGAGAGGACATTACGCCCTCTCTTAATAAACAATATTAATTTCCAGCTCCATCTCCAGTAGCGCCACCACCATTAGCAATCATCATAAAAAATTCTGCTGCAGCACTTATTTCTCCTCCCAAATAACTGCTATCATCCAAGGTATTATTTGCACCCCTTGAGCTAAAGATTGCTTCGGTATCTGTTACCGTAATTCTACCAGCATTTTTCTTCATGGCAGCTTCGCGCTCATTATGTCGCTTCTCGTAGTATTTTGCCATTTGCTCCATCAACATATCATGACGCTTTTGACGTTTTTCCCACCAGCTATCATCATCTTTTCCATCGCCATAATTCATAGGATAACTTTCACCATGATGTTCCTCTATTGATGCCCCGAAATGCTCACTGTGATAATTTCCTTGAGCACCACATGGAAAGTGAACCGACCTGTCAATCTTAAAATATCCAAGTACCCAGGCTTCATACTTCGGATCTGACTTCATTTGCTTATAGCCGTCCTCGGTTATATTCAAGTACTCTACATCATTTAACTGGCTGGAATCATAAGGAATTTTTGAAATAACATCATTTATTAGTTCTTTGTATTCCTCCAAGGTTAAGTCATCTGGATTATAGTTTTCACCAAGATATTGTTTGATTACATTGTTTCCAGCAGTAACCATTTTCTCAACATCAGCTTTTCTATCTGGATGCTTAGAAATATATTTATCCACTGTACTCTGTTCAGGTTGTATTCTTTTCTTGCCAGACGTTTTTGCTGCTTCGACTTTCGACAATGTTTCTGAAAAGCTAGATGCTTCATTCAATTTTGTATAGCTCCTCATTCCAGTTATAAAAGTATTAGTGTAACTTAAAAGAGCTTGCTGTACTGACATTCCATACATAGCATTTTCCTCCTAGAATAGTAGATTACTCCAGTTATTATTAAAACTCGACATCATCTCAATCTGGCTAATTCTCATTTTTTCGTAATATTTATTATTTAAATCTTGTTGAAGCTCCTTGCTTTGATACAACCTTGCTTCATATACTTCATCCCAATAATCTTTATTCTTTCTATTCTTCTTAAGTTGTTCTTCCAAGGTCCAATCTGGGTCAGGTTGTAAATCTGCTTGGGGTGCTTTTGTTTTAATAGCACCTGAACCTGATGAAGCTGTTTCATACATAGAGCGAGCGGTTCTTGCTGAGCCTGTATAAACCTTAGAATATCCAGCGCCTTTGTGTTCCTCTATTGATGCACCAAAATTCTCTATGCAATATGCTCCTTTATCACCCATACCAAAGAATGGATTTTTTACAGCCCTGTTTTCAACAGTATAGCCGAGAACCCAAGCCTCATATTTAGGATCTTTTTTCATCTGTTCCCAGCCTTCTTCTGAAATATAAACTGTTTCTTCATCATAGGGATGCGATGCATCAAATGGAATCTTGCCGATGATATCTGAAATATAACTTTTATATTCATCCATTGTCATAGAATCAACATCTACATTCTTAGCACCATACATTTCTCTAGCCTTTATTCCAGAATCTACCATGCTGTTCACGCTTTCCTTCCATTCTGGATGTTTTTTTAATGATTCATCAACGCTGCTGGTTGCAACTGAACTTCTTGTTGAGCCAACATTTTTAGTCTCCGCAGTCGAGCTAAGCTCATCAGTTTTATTAGCAGCACTTTTCATTTTCTCTAAATAGGCCATATT
>SVER01000026.1 GCA_015057315.1 Pseudobutyrivibrio ruminis
AGCCTTGTTGTGATGCAATTATATTTATTAGAAAGTTTTTCAAAACTTATACTTGATTTTTGTTAGCAGGTTTTTATTTCATACAATATATTTTACATAATATCTAAATTACTTTACAAAAATCTAAAAATCTAATGCTATTATTAATCAAAAAACTGTTGTAATATAAAAATAGTAATACTAATAAACAATGAGGATAAAATATGACAGCTGATTCAACAAAGAAAATGACAGAGGGAAATCCACTTGGACTTATATTAGGATTTTCAATACCTATGCTTGCAGGATTATTATTCCAGCAAATGTACAATCTGGTTGATACGATTATAGTAGGTCAAACATTAGGTGATAGCGCCTTGGCGGCTGTTGGCTCTACAGGTTCCATAAATTTCTTAATTAATGGATTTTGTATGGGTATATGCTCAGGCTTTGCAATTCCTGTGGCTCAAAGATTTGGTGCAGAGTCTTATGATTCGATGCGCAAGTTTGTAGGAAATTCAATAATTCTTTCAGCCATTTTTGCAATTGTAATAACCACATTTGTAAGTATATTTTGCTTTCAGATACTGGAGATAATGCAAACTCCTGAGGATATTATTGAACTGGCATATTCATATATTTCAATTATTTTCTTTGGAATACCGGTTACATTTTTATATAATCTTACAGCTGGTATTATGCGCTCATTAGGAGATAGTAAGACACCTACCTATTTTCTTATTATGGCAGCAGGTATAAATATCGTGTTAGATATTGTATTTATACTTGTTTTAGGAATGAGTGTTGATGGACCTGCATTAGCTACTGTTATATCCCAGTTAATTGCGGGACTTAGCTGCTTGATTTATATGAAGAAAAAATTCCCAATTTTAAAGCTAAAGAGAAGTGATTTGAAGTTAGGTCCACACCACAGTCAGGTATTGATTTCTATGGGTATACCATTTGGCCTTCAATACTCAATTACGGCTGTAGGGTCAGTAATCCTTCAAACAGCGGTAAACGGATTGGGAACAATCGCGGTTGCATCTATGACAGCAGGTGCTAAGGTGTCCATGTTTGTAGTATGTCCTTTCGATGCATTAGGTGGAACTATGGCTACATACGCAGGTCAAAATGTAGGCGCAAAGAACATCCCTAGAGTAAAGAAGGGAGTATGGACAGCCCAATTGCTTGGAACAATATATGCAGTATTTATTTTTATCGTATTGTATTTTGCAGGAAGATATATTTTACGATTATTTACATCTACAGATATTGTAATAGAACAGGCAATGATGTTCTTGCTTGCTAATGGAATATCATATACACTTCTTGCTGCAGTAAATATATTTAGATTTGCTATTCAAGGAATGGGCTTCTCAACCTTTGCTATATATTCAGGCGTAATGGAAATGATTGCAAGAATTCTAGTAGCATTTACCTTTGTTCCAATGATAGGATTTTCGGGAGCAATTTGGGCTAGCCCGGTTGCATGGCTGTTTGCAGTAATATTCTTAGTTCCGGGGTTATATTACTGTTGCAGAAAGTTAGATGTTAAGTTTAACGGTGAATATACCCATCATCTATAATTAAATATTAATTTAAAAAGGAGTCTTCGGATTCCTTTTTGAAATCGCATTGACTTTAGTAGATAAAAGTGCTAAAGTGAACACATTATAAATAAACTAGGAGGGGTTGCTATGAAAAAAATAGTTAGCACTTTACTTGCTCTTTCACTTGCAATGTCGCTTGTTGCTTGTGGAACAGATGCAGCTAAGGAAAAAGAATCAGCTACAGCAGCAGAAAAGACAGAAACAACAGATAAGGCTGCAGATGATTCAAAAACATACAATGTAGGTGTTATTCAGCTTGTACAGCATCCAGCGCTTGATGCTGCCACAGAAGGCTTTTCGGCTGCTCTTAAGGAAAAGCTTGGTGATAATGTAGAGGTTAATGTCCAGAACGCATCAGGTGATACAGCTACATGCGCTACAATTGCAAATTCATTTGTTTCAGACAATGTGGATTTGATTATGGCAAATGCGACACCAGCTATGCAAGCCAGCTCAACAGCTACAAACAGTATTCCAATCGTTGCCACATCAATCACAGATTATGGCACTGCACTTGGAATCAAGGATTGGGCAGGCACAACAGGAATCAACGTAACTGGTACATCTGATTTAGCTCCACTTGATGGTCAGGCAGAAATGCTAAATGAGCTTTTCCCAGATGCAAAGGAAGTTGGTATCATCTATTGCTCAGGTGAGGATAACTCTTTATTCCAGGCTAATCAGATTACAGAATATCTTAAGGAATATGGATACAATGTAACAGCTTATACATTCTCTGATTCAGCAGATGTAGCTACAGTAGTTCAGACAGCATGCGGAGAAAGTGATGTTATCTATGTACCTACTGATAATGTTGCAGCCAGCTGCGCAGAGACAATCAATAATGTAGCAGTTACAGCAGGGGTTCCAATCATTGCTGGCGAAGAAGGAATCTGCAAGGGCTGTGGTATCGCAACACTTTCAATTTCATACTATGACATTGGATACGCTGCAGGTCTTATGGCATACGAAATCCTTGTTAATGGAAAGGATCCAGCTTCATACGAGATTCAGTATGCTACAGAATTTACAAAGGAATATAATCCTGTAATAGCAGAGAAGTTAGGAATCACTCTTCCAGATGACTATGTTGCAATAGAAATGGAAGATTCTGAAGAATAAGATTTGCAATAAAATAAAAAATATTAGTGGGCAAGGTCAGTGCGTTGACCTTGCTCTTTGGAGTTAAAAAGATGGGAATTGAAACATTAATAGCAGGAATGCCTGGTACCGTAGCACAGGGAATTATCTACGGAATCATGGCACTTGGAATTTACATTACATTCAAATTATTAAATTTTGCAGATTTGTCAGTAGATGGTTCTTTCGCCACAGGCGGAGCTGTTGCTGCAATGGTTATTATATCAGGTCACTCTTGGGTGCTTGCGCTTGTGCTTGCATTTATAGCTGGTGCCCTTGCAGGATTTATCACTGGTATGCTTCACACAGTGTTTGGAATACCAGATATTTTGGCAGGTATCCTTACACAACTGGCGCTTTATTCAATAAACCTAAGAATAGCAAAGAACCAGCCAAACACACCAATTTCTGTAGATAAGTATAATTTGGCTGTTTCACTTAGATATAAGAATGATGCTCTTATTACAGTTTTTGTTATAGCTGTAATCATCATCGCTGTAATGTACTGGTATTTCGGAACAGAAATGGGTTCAGCACTTCGTGCCACAGGTACAAACCCTGCCATGGCTAAGGCTCAGGGAATCAGTGTTAATGTAATGAAGGCATTTGGTCTTGTTATCTCTAATGCCATTGTTGCTTTTGCAGGTGCTTTATTTGCCCAGTTTAACGGAAATGCAGATGTTAATATGGGTCGTGGCGCAATCGTAATAGGATTGGCATCAATCATCATAGGTGAGGTGCTTTGCCAGGCATTGTTTAAGAAGAAATCTAATTTTGCTCTTTCACTTGCATTTGTAGTAATGGGTGGAATTCTTTATTATATTTTTATTGCAATAGTTCTTTGGCTAAAGATGCCAGCGAACGATATGAAGTTATTTACAGCGATTATCGTGGCAATTTTCCTTGCAGTGCCATATCTTAAGAACAAGGCAAATAGCTCATTTTCTAAAGCTGCAAAGAGAGGAGGAAAGGTAAATGCTTAACGCTTTCAACTTACAAAAGACCTTTAATCCAGGCACAATAAACGAAAAGGTAGCTTTAAATGGAGCCACACTTTATCTTGAGGAGGGAGAATTCTGTACAGTGATTGGCGGAAATGGTGCAGGAAAATCCACATTCCTTAACGCTGTAGCTGGCGTGTGGCCAGTAGACGGTGGCAAGATTGAAATAGACGGTATAGATGTTACCGGTCTTCCAGAGCATAAGCGTGCTAAATACTTAGGCCGCGTATTTCAGGATCCAATGACTGGAACAGCTGCCAATATGCAAATAGATGAGAATATGGCTTTAGCAGCCCGTAGAGGCAAAATAAGAGGTCTTGGCTGGGGCGTAACCAAGAGTGAGAGGGCTAAGTACCATTCGATGCTTAAAGAGCTGGATTTGGGCCTTGAGGACAGACTTACAGCAAAGGTTGGTCTGCTTTCCGGTGGACAGCGCCAGGCTCTTACACTTCTTATGGCCACTATTCAAAAGCCAAAGCTCCTTCTTTTGGATGAGCACACAGCCGCTCTTGATCCAAAGACAGCATCTAAGGTACTTGAAATCACAGATATGCTTATTAAGGAGCATAACCTTACAGCGATGATGGTAACTCACAACATGCGCGATGCCATTAATTACGGTAATCGCCTTATCATGATGAATGAGGGACGAGTTATCCTAAACATCAGCGGTGAGGAAAAGAAAAACCTCACAATAGAAGACTTGTTACACAAGTTTGAAGAGGTTTCAGGTACAGAATTTACTAACGATACAGAAATATTATCAAAGTAAATAACATTACATAATAAATAGATTCCTGTTTTCGACAAAGCAGGAATCTATTTATATGTATAAAATTTTTATTAAAACCATTACTTTTTCACCCATTTATGATAAATTAGAATATGAAATTCTAGTTTAATCGGAGGCAGATGTGAACGAAAATAATAACAACCAAAACGGTGGAGATAAAAAGAATAATCGTCAGCCTTTTTATACATTAGGAATATTAGTACTGATAGCTCTGTTTTTTACCAGTATGATGTATAAGGGTGCCAGCGCCACCACTAACCAGGAAATATCTTATACAGAGTTTATAACACTTGTAGAAGAGGATAAGGTTGCTGAGGTTAACTTTAAGGATGATGTGATTAATATCACCTTAAAGGAAGGCGAGACTTATAAGACGGAAGATGAAGAGACAAAGAAGATTAATCAGCTGTATGAGAGCGCAGGGCAGTCTGTGCAGATTAAGCTCTATACAGCTTACCTCAGGGATGATGAACTACTTCCATTACTTAAGGCTCATGGCGTAGATATAAAGGGTACTATTGCTGATTCCACAGCAGCCATTATTTATAACATCCTTTCATTCATCCTCCCACTAGTGCTTCTGTGGGTGCTTTTAGGCTTCTTCATGAAGAAGATGGGGGGCGGCCCTATGGGTGTTGGCAAATCCAATGCCAAGCTTTACAACATGGAGCGCGCTACGGGCATCACATTCAAGGATGTTGCAGGACAGGATGAGGCTAAGGAATCTGTGCAGGAGATGGTAGATTTCCTTCACAATCCTAAGAAGTACACTGAAATCGGTGCTAAGCTTCCTAAGGGTGCGCTTTTAGTAGGCCCTCCAGGAACAGGTAAGACACTTCTTGCCAAGGCAGTTGCAGGTGAGGCAGGAGTTCCATTCTTCTCTCTTGCAGGTTCAGATTTCGTAGAGATGTTCGTTGGTGTAGGTGCTTCACGTGTTCGTGACCTTTTTAAGGAGGCACAGAAGGTTGCACCTTGTATCGTATTCATAGATGAGATTGATGCCATCGGTAAGAGCCGTGATGCTCATTACGGCGGTGGCAATGACGAGCGTGAGCAGACACTTAATCAGCTCCTTTCAGAGATGGATGGTTTCGATTCTAACAAGGGTCTACTTATTCTTGCTGCTACCAACAGACCAGAGGTACTTGATAAAGCACTTCTTAGACCAGGCCGTTTTGATAGACGTATCATTGTTGACAGACCTGACCAGAAGGGACGTCTTGAAATCCTCAAGGTTCATGCCAAGGATGTTAAGATGGACGAATCTGTTGATTTGGATGCACTTGCACTTGCATCAGTTGGTCTTGTAGGTTCTGACCTTGCCAATATCATTAACGAAGCAGCTATCCTTGCTGTTAAGGCTAAGAGAAAATACGTTACACAGAAGGATTTATTCGAAGCATTCGAGTTAGTTGCCGTTGGTGGTAAGGAAAAGAAGGACAGAGCCATGAATGAAAAGGAACGCAAGATTGTTTCTTATCATGAGGTTGGTCACGCTCTTGTTTCAGCTCTTCAGAAGGATGCTGAGCCAGTTCAAAAGATTACAATTGTTCCACGTACTATGGGAGCACTTGGATATACTCTTCAGACACCTGAGGAGGAGAAATTCCTTGAGACTAAGGATGAGCTTATTGCCAAGATTGTTACTTACATGGGCGGTCGTGCTGCAGAGGATATTAAGTTCGGTACATACACATCAGGCGCCGCTAACGATATCGAGCAGGCTACCAAGATTGCAAGAGCTATGGTAACACGCTTTGGTATGTCAGATAAGTTTGGAATGATGGGTCTTGCTACAGTAGAAAGCCAGTACCTTGATGGTAGAGCATCACTTATCTGTGGCGAGAATACAGCAGCTCAGATTGATGACGAAGTCCTTGCTATGATTACAGCTGCATACGCAAAGGCTAAGGAGCTTCTTACTGAGAATATGGAAAGCTTAGATAAGATTTCCGAATATCTATTTGAACATGAAACAATTACAGGTAAGGAATTCATGAAGATTTTCAGAGAAATTAAGGGTATTCCTGAACCTGATGACAAGAAGGATGAAAAGAGCAGTTTCTTTGAATCAAGTGATTCACCAAAGGAAATTGCAGATGATCCTAATAACTTAGTAACAGATGATATTTTTGATGAGTAATTTATGGTAACTGAAGAAGACCTTAGTAAACTCCCGGACCAACCGGGAGTTTATCTAATGCATGGGAAAAATGACGAAATCATATACGTAGGTAAGGCACTGTCGTTGCGTCACAGGGTGCGACAGTACTTTCAGCCTAGCCATGATGAGGGGCTCAAGAAAAAGCAGATGGTGGCAAATATTGATTACTTCGAATTCATTGTCACAGATTCTGAGCTTGAGGCTCTTATTTTAGAATGTAATCTTATAAAAGAATATCGTCCAAAGTACAACACCATGCTTAGGGATGATAAGACATATCCTTATATCGAAGTTACTCTCCAGGAGGCTTATCCTAGGGTATTGTTTTCCCGCAGGATGAAAAAGAATGGCAGCAAATTCTTTGGACCATTCACATCTGCCGGGGCAGTTCACGATACAATAGATTTGGTTCAAAAGCTGTACAAGATAAGAACCTGCAATCAAAAGCTACCAGAGAATTTTGGTAAGAACAGGCCTTGCCTTAATTATCACATCGGCCAGTGCTTAGGCCCATGTCAGGGCAACGTGCCAGAAGAAGAGTATCGTAAAAACGTAGATAAGGTTATCGATTTTTTAAATGGTGATTATTTTGACACCATAAAAGACCTTAAGGCAAAGATGCTAAAGGCATCTGAGGAAATGGATTTTGAAAAGGCTGCCATTTACAGGGATTTAATCGAATCTGTAAAGGCCTGTGCCGGCAGACAAAAGGCTACCCAGCTTGATGGTGAGGACAGAGATATTATTGCCATGGCTAAGGGACAGGAGGACGCTGTAGTTCAGGTATTTTTTATCAGAGGCGGCAAGATGATAGGCAGGGAGCATTTCTTTATAAATGTCAGAGTTGATGACACAGATGAGGATTTGCTTGAATATTTCCTTAAGGATTATTATACAGGCACACCTTTTATTCCAAAGGAGATATTCGTCCAAATTGAGATGGAAGAAGCAAGTCTAATAGAAACATGGCTTACTAATAAAAAGGGTGCAAGGGTTTATCTTAAGACACCAAAGGCGGGAACCAAGCATAAGCTTGTGGAGCTTGCAGCCAAGAATGCTCAGATGGTTCTAGACCAGGATAGAGAAAAAATCAAAAAGGAAGAAGGCCGTACAATTGGCGCAATGAAAGAAATTGCAGACATACTTAATCTTCCAGGCGCAAGCCGCATGGAGGCTTATGATATTTCTAATATTTCCGGCTTTCAATCAGTTGGTTCCATGGTTGTGTTTGAAAAGGGCAAGCCTAAACGCTCAGATTACCGCAAATTCAAGATTAAAACCGTTGAGGGACCAAATGATTACGCCTCAATGCACGAAGTCCTTACAAGGCGTTTTTCACACGGTATAGAGGAGTTAGAAGAAAACGGTGGAGTAATAGAAGGCAGCTTTACCAAATTCCCGGATATCATCATGATGGATGGTGGTAAAGGCCAGGTGCATATAGCAGAACAGGTTATGGCTGAGCTTGGTCTTCATATTCCAATTGCAGGTATGGTAAAGGACGACCACCATAGAACCAGGGGGCTTTACTATAAGGACATGGAGCTTCCAATCGACACTCATTCAGAAGGTTTTCAGCTTATTACTAGGCTTCAGGACGAAGCCCATAGATTCGCCATCGAGTATCACAGAAGTCTGCGTAGCAAAGGTCAGGTTCACAGCTTCTTAGATGACATAGATGGCATCGGTCCTAAGCGAAGAAAAGCACTTATGAAAAAGTATGTGTCAGCAGAAAAAATGGCAGAGGCTTCTGTGGAGGATTTAATGGATACAGAATCCATGTCAAAAGAAGCAGCAGAAAATGTATACAATTACTTTCACCCTATTAATTCAAGCGAAAATGAGCTACAATAGGTTAAGATTTTAATTGTGAACGGAGGTTTTTATGGCAAATAACAAATTTGTTACAGTTGCTACTGTTATGGAAAGATTTAATCTTACCAACTACACACCAGAATTGAATTTGGAAGAGGCTAGGGTTACAGTTGCCGACGTAAACAGACCAGCCCTTCAGCTTCATGGCTTTTATGAGCATTTCGAGCCTAGCCGTATCCAGGTTATCGGTAATGTAGAAACTGCATATTTATCAAAGAAAACAGACGAGGAAAAGGCAGAAAGCTTTGCAAAGCTTTTCTCTTATGATATTCCTTGTGTAATCTATTGTAGGGATGAAAAGCCAGAAGAGGTTATTCTTAAGGAAGCCAACAAGGCAAAGATTCCAGTGCTTGGTACAGACCGTGCTACATCAGAATTTATGTCTGCGCTTATCTTTTCTCTTAACATGGATTTTGCTCCATACACCACCATTCACGGTGTACTTGTAGATGTTTATGGTGAAGGACTTCTTATCACAGGCGAGTCTGGAATTGGTAAATCAGAGGCTGCATTGGAGCTTATCAGAAGAGGCCACAGATTGGTTTCTGATGATGTTGTAGAAATCCGTCGTCCTAACAACGAAAGATTATATGGAAGAGCACCTTCGATCACGCAGTATCTCATTGAGCTTAGAGGTATTGGTATTATCGATGTTAAATCCCTTTACGGTGTTGAGGCTGTTAAGGATGAGCAGCGCATCGATTTAGTTATCAAGCTTGAGGATTGGTCAAAGGAAAAGGAGTATGACCGCCTTGGAATGACAGATGAGTACATGAATATCTTGGGTATTGATGTAACATGCCATTCACTTCCAATCAGACCAGGTCGAAATCTCGCTATTATATGTGAAGCTGCAGCAGTTAACCATCGTCAAAAGAAGATGGGATATAACGCAGCAGAGGAACTATATAGACGAGTTCAAAATAATATAAATGGTTAACAGGAGATTTTTAGTATTATGGAACGCAAAAACGCATGGAGTAAGTATACATCTGAAAAAGATGTAAAAAAAGTTATGGAATTTGGTGAGGAATACAGACAGTTCCTTTCAGCATGTAAGACTGAAAGAGAGTGTGTTGCATTCTTCGTTGAGAAGGCTAAGGAAGCTGGTTATTTAGATTTAAACGATGTTATAGCAAATGGCAAGAAGCTTAAGGCTGGAGATAGAGTTTACGCCGTAAACAAGGGCAAGATGCTTGCTATGTTCAACATCGGTACAGAACCACTTGAAAATGGTATTAACATCCTTGGCGCCCACATTGATAGCCCAAGAATGGATTTAAAGCAGAATCCACTTTACGAGGATACAGATATTGCACTTCTTGATACACATTATTATGGTGGAATTAAGAAGTATCAGTGGGTTACTATTCCACTTGCACTTCATGGTGTTCTTGTTAAAAAGACAGGTGAGGTAGTTAACGTAAATGTTGGCGAAGACCCAGCTGACCCAGTATTTGGTATTTCAGATTTACTTATTCACCTTGCAGCAGACCAGATGGATAAGAAAGGTGCAAAGGTTGTAGAAGGTGAAGACCTTAACGTAATCGTTGGCAGCATCCCAGGCTTCGATAAGAAGGGTGAGAAGGAAAAGGAATCTGTTAAGAAGAATATTCTTAAGCTTCTCAAAGATAAGTACGATATCGAAGAAGAGGATTTCATCTCTGCAGAAATCGAAGTTGTTCCTGCTGGTGAGGCTAGAGACTTTGGCTTTGACCGTTCTATGATTTTAGGTTACGGTCATGACGATAGAGTATGTGCATATCCTTCGTTCATGGCACTTGTTAACACAACTAAGAAGCTTAACAAAACAGCTTGTGCTCTCCTTGTTGATAAGGAAGAAATCGGTTCAGTTGGTGCTACAGGTATGCAGTCTAAGTTCTTTGAGAACACTTTAGCTGAACTTTACAATTGTGTAGGAGAATATTCTGAGCTTAAGCTTCGTCGTGCTCTTACAAATTCAAAGGTTCTTTCATCAGATGTATCTGCAGCTCTTGATCCAAACTATGCATCAGCATTTGAGAAGAACAACGCAGCTTACCTTGGACGCGGTCTTGTATTCAACAAATACACAGGTGCTAGAGGAAAGAGCGGTTCTAACGATGCATGTGCTGAGTATGTTGGCGAGGTACGCGCTATCATGGATAAGGATAATGTATGCTGGCAGACAGCCGAGCTTGGTAAGGTAGACCAGGGTGGCGGCGGAACAATCGCTTACATTATGGGTAACTACAACATGCAGGTTATTGATTCAGGTGTGGCAGTTCTTTCTATGCATGCACCATGTGAAATCATTTCAAAGGTTGATTTGTACGAAGCATTATTAGGATACGAGGCGTTTATTAAGTATGCTTAATGAGAAATATATGAGCCTGGCCAAGAAATTGGCCGAGGCTTTTGTAAACTCCACAGTACTTACTGAGGAGCCAATGAAGGCACATACCACCTTTAGAATTGGCGGTCCGGCCGATATCTATGTGGAGCCGGCTTATAGTGACATAGCAGACATTCTTCTCTTTTTAAAGGGGGAGAATGTGCCTTTTACTGTAATTGGTAATGGCAGCAATCTTTTAGTTTCCGATGCTGGGATTGAGGGCGTTGTTATTGCACTTGGAAAGAAATCATCAGCAATCACTATCAGTGGTGACACTATTGTAGCTGAGGCCGGTGCTCTTTTATCCACTGTAGCAAATGCAGCAGCTGATGCAGGCCTTACAGGGTTAGAGTTTGCATCTGGCATTCCAGGTTCCTTAGGTGGGGCAGTATATATGAATGCTGGTGCCTACGGTGGTGAGATAAAGGATGTGCTTGAATCTGCTACAGTAATTAATGCAGATTTAGAGAAGCAAATTTTTACCCCTGAAGATTTAGATTTGTCCTATAGACATTCTATTCTTATGGAAAAGGGTGGATTTGTTACAGACGTAACAATCAAGCTTGCCCAGGGTAATAAGGATGAAATCAAGGGTAGAATTGAGGAAATAAGAAATCAGCGTGTTTCTAAGCAACCTCTAAATTATCCAAGTGCTGGTTCAACTTTTAAGCGACCAGAGGGATATTTTGCAGGAAAACTTATTGACGATGCGGGACTTAGAGGCTATAGTGTAGGCGGGGCACAGGTTTCCGAAAAGCACTGTGGCTTTGTTATCAACAAGGATAATGCTACAGCTTCTGATGTACTTAAGCTTATGCATAATGTTGATGATATAGTCTATAATAAATTCGGTGTTCATTTGACACCAGAGGTACGAATCATAGGGAGGGACATCAATTGAAGCTATTAATTCTCACAGGAATGTCAGGAGCAGGTAAAAGTACTGCCTTTAAAATGCTAGAAGATATGGGATATTACTGTGTGGATAATTTGCCTATACAATTACTCAAGAGCGTAGTGGAATTGGCTGAAAACGGCGCGTTCGACGAGAAAATTGTAGTAGGGATTGATGTTCGTAACGGCAGGGCGATGAAGCTTTTGCCGGATATTCTGCAAGAATTAGACAACGATAAAAAGCAATTTTCTATACTTTTCTTGGATGCTGAGGATGATGTCCTTATAAAAAGATATAAAGAAACCAGACGTAACCATCCATTGTCAGGTAGGGAAAGAATTGCAGCAGGCATTGTTAAGGAACGAGAATCAATTGGCTTCTTAAGAGATGAGGCTGATTATGTAATTGATACTACACATCTTCTTACAAGAGAATTAAAAGCAGAGCTTGAAAAAATCTTTGTTGATGATGTAGATTATAAGAGCTTATTTATTACAATCGTTTCCTTCGGATTCAAATACGGTATACCAGAGGATGCTGATTTGGTATTCGATGTAAGGTTCTTGCCGAACCCTTATTACGATACAGAGCTTAGGCCTTTTACAGGAAATGACCAGCCTATTAAGGATTTTGTTCTTAAATATGATGAGGCTCAGACCTTCCTGGAAAAGACTACAGATTTAATCAAGTTTTTGATTCCTAATTATATAAAAGAAGGAAAGAATCAGCTGGTTATTGCAGTTGGCTGTACAGGCGGTAAGCACAGAAGCGTATGCCTTGCTGATGAAATCTTTAATGCACTTAACAGTGACGAGTCTTACGGACTTAAAATAGAGCATCGTGATATTGGAAAAGATGCTTTGAGAGGAAAGTAATTGTCGTTTTCAAAAGACGTAAAAGAAGAGCTTTTTTCTATAATCCCAAAGAGCAGACATTGCATAGTTGCAGAGCTTGCTGGGATTTTTCTAATGCATGGAATAGATATACACAAAAGTATGTCAGATGATGCATTACAAAGAAAAGTCTTTACTTTATTAAATAAAACACGTAATATAGGAAAAGATGTCACGGTACTTTCAGAGGATGTCTATTTAGAGACCATAAAAATGGTTAAGCTAAAGGATGATTGCTCTATGGTTGACGAATTAATTATTCAACAACCATGCTGTAAGCGTTCATTCATTAGAGGGGCATTCCTTGCCGCAGGTTCTATTTCGGACCCTAACAAGGGATATCATTTCGAAATAGTATGCAACTATGAATCACAGGCTATCCAGCTTGTTAAGGCTATGAATGTATTTGATGTTGAGGCTAAATATGTTAGCCGCAATGGTAAATATGTAGCCTACCTTAAGGAAGGGGCACAAATTGTCGAAATACTTAGGGTAATGGAAGCGGCCCATTCAGTTATGGAATTGGAAAATATTAGGGTTGTTAAGGAAGTACGCGGCACTATTAATCGCAAGGTTAATTGCGAAACCGCCAATATAGGAAAGACTGTCAGCACTGCAGTTAGGCAGATAGAAGATATTAATCTTATTGATAAGCATCTCGGGTTAGAGAATCTACCGCCTCAGCTACAGGAGATAGCCGCAGTCAGATTGGAATATCCAGATACACCATTAGGTTCGCTGGGCCAGTATTTGGATCCGCCTATTGGAAAATCAGGTGTTAATCACCGATTGAAAAAATTGGCGAAAATAGCAGAAGAGTTTAGATAATCCAGCGTAGGTATTTAGTTTTTCAGGAGGAAGTAATGCAAAAACAAGTTACAATCCAGATGTCAAATTCAATGGAAGCCACACCTATTGCACATTTGGTGCAGCTAGCTAATCAATTCGCAAGTTCAATCTATTTTGAGATGGACGAGAAAAAGGTAAATGCTAAGAGTATCATGGGAATGATGAGTTTAGTTTTAGCTTCAGGACAGACAGTAGTTATCGATGCAAGTGGTGATGATGAAGAAAAGGCAGTAGCTGAGCTTTCTAATTTCCTTACAAAATAATTAATAAAGAGGATTATATGTCAAAGAGATTATTATTTATAGTAAATCCCCGTTCAGGTAAGGGGCAAATAAAGGAACATCTTGCTGACATCCTAGACATTATGATTAAGGCAGGCTATCAGGTTAGTGTCCATATTACACAATCTGGTGGTGATGCTACTACACAGACAATTGAAAGAGCTAAGGAATTTGATAGAATCGTTTGCTCTGGTGGTGACGGCACCTTGGATGAGGTGGTTACTGGAATGATGCAGCTTGATGCATCTGATAGAAAGCCTATAGGTTATATTCCAGCAGGCTCCACTAACGATTTTGGCAATTCCCTTGGTATAGATAAGAATATGTTGAATGCAGCGCGTATCAGTGTATCCGATAATCTATTTCCATGTGATATAGGAAACTTTAATTCGGATTCTTTTGTATATGTAGCTGCATTTGGTATTTTTACCGAAGTTTCTTATGCTACACCACAGGATATGAAAAATGTTCTAGGACACGCAGCTTATATTATAGAGGGTGCTAAGCAGCTGAGGGATATTCCATCCTTCAGGATGCAGGTAGAATACGATGGCAATGTTGTCTACGACGAATTTATCTATGGAATGATTACCAACTCTAAATCGGTTGGAGGCTTCCAGGGAATCATCAGAGGAGATATTGGGCTAAACGATGGAGTGTTTGAAGTTACACTTATCAAGATGCCTAAAAACCCAATGGAGTTAAACGAAATATTAGGCTTCATGACAGGCATCATCCCTGATTCAGACATGGTATATTCTTTCCAGACATCACAGATAAAATTTACTTGCAGCGAAGAAGTACCATGGACATTAGATGGCGAATTCGGAGGAAATCATAAGTCTGTAACCATCATAGATGAAAAGGGCGCCTTAGAAATTGCTATTGAATAGAAATATTCATTATGGTAGAATTTCGGTTAGATAGGGTTCTAATTAAGAATCCAAATACGCATATATGGAGGAATAATTTATGTTAGTTTCTGCAAAAGAAATGCTTGATAAAGCAAAAGCAGGCCACTATGCAGTTGGTCAGTTTAACATTAACAACCTTGAGTGGACTAAGGCCATTCTTCTTACAGCTCAGGAGCTTAACTCTCCTGTAATCCTTGGTGTATCTGAGGGTGCTGGTAAGTACATGACAGGCTTTGGCACAGTTGCTGCTATGGTTCGCGCTATGGACGAGGAGCTCGGAATTACAGTTCCTGTAGCACTTCACCTTGATCACGGTACATACGAAGGATGTTACAAGTGTATTAAGGCTGGTTTCACATCTATCATGTTTGATGGTTCACACTATCCATTCGAGGAGAACCTTGCTAAGTCTACAGAGCTTGTTAACGTAGCTCATGGTCTTGGTCTTTCTATCGAGTGTGAAGTTGGTTCAATCGGTGGTGAAGAAGATGGTGTTGTTGGTATGGGCGAGTGCGCTGATCCTAACGAGTGCAAGACAATCGCTGACCTTGGCGTAGATATGCTTGCTGCTGGTATTGGTAACATCCACGGTAAGTACCCAGCAAACTGGCAGGGTCTTTCATTTGAGACACTTGATGCTATTCAGCAGAAGACAGGTGCTATGCCACTCGTACTTCACGGTGGTACAGGTATCCCAGCTGATATGATTAAGAAAGCTATCGAGCTTGGTGTTTCAAAGATTAACGTTAATACAGAATGCCAGCTTTCATTTGCTGACGCTACACGTAAGTACATTGAGGCAGGTAAGGATCTTGAAGGTAAGGGATTTGACCCACGTAAGCTTCTTGCTCCTGGTACAGATGCTATCAAGGCTACAGTTAAAGAAAAGATGGAACTTTTTGGTTCAGTTGGAAAGGCCTAAGCTGCATTGTCAGTTTAGCTTTTAGTTGAACTATTGAAAGACAATCGGTGGGGAATCTTGCTGATTGTCTTTCTTTATATATGTTATGGGAAAGGATACTTTATACATGGAAGAATATTTTAATGTGGCAGACATCTTTGGTGAGAACGTATTTAATGATAGTGTAATGCAGGAGCGTCTCCCAAAGAAGACTTATCAGAAACTGAAGCAGACCATTCTTGCAGGAGAAGAGTTAGATTTAGAGACTGCTGATGTTATTGCACACGAGATGAAGGAGTGGGCTATTGAAAAGGGAGCAACCCACTACACACACTGGTTCCAGCCACTTACAGGAATTACTGCTGAAAAGCATGATTCATTTATTTCTGCACCTCTTCCAAGCGGAAAGGTGCTAATGAGCTTTTCAGGTAAAGAGCTTATAAAGGGCGAGCCAGATGCTTCTTCATTCCCTTCAGGCGGACTTAGAGCCACATTTGAGGCTAGAGGCTACACAGCTTGGGACCCTACTTCACCTGCCTTTGTTAGACAGGATGCAGCAGGCGCAACACTATGCATTCCAACAGCCTTCTGTTCATACACCGGCGAAGCACTTGACCAGAAGACACCATTACTTCGTTCAATGGAGGTTTTATCTGAGCAGGCACTTCGTTTACTTAGATTATTTGGAAATACCACTTCAAAGCGAGTAACACCTTCAGTCGGTGCAGAGCAGGAATACTTCCTGATTGACCGCGAAATGTATCTTGCCAGAAAAGATTTGATGTACACAGGACGCACATTATTTGGCGCTATGCCACCTAAGGGTCAGGAAATGGATGACCATTACTTCGGTGCTATTCCAGAGCGTATTGAGGCCTATATGCGTGATGTAAACATTGAGCTTTGGAAGCTTGGCGTATCATCAAAGACACAGCATAACGAGGTTGCACCAGCTCAGCACGAGCTCGCACCTATCTATGCTCAGTGTAACGTGGCAGTTGATCATAACCAGATTATTATGGAAACTCTTAGAAAGGTAGCTAACCGTCATGGTCTACAGTGCTTACTTCATGAGAAGCCATTTAACGGCGTTAATGGTTCTGGTAAGCATGATAACTGGTCTCTTGTTACAGATGATGGAATCAACCTTTTTGAGCCAGGCAAATCACCACATGAGAACATTCAGTTCTTACTGATTCTTTGCCTTGTGCTTAAGGCAGTAGACCGCCATGCAGACCTTCTTAGAGAATCTGCAGCAGATGTTGGTAATGACCAGCGTCTTGGAGGTAACGAAGCACCTCCAGTTATTATTTCTGTTTACCTTGGAGAGCAGCTTCAAGATGTTTTAACACAGCTTATCTCTACAGGTACAGCTACCAAGTCTAAAAAGGGAGAAAAGCTTGAAACAGGTGTTAGAGCTCTTCCTGATTTTAGAAAAGATGCTACAGATAGAAACCGTACATCTCCATTTGCTTTCACTGGAAACAAGTTCGAATTCAGAATGGTTGGCTCACAGGATTCTGTTGGTGAACCAAATGTAGTTCTTAATACAATTATGGCTGAGGCTCTTTGCGAGGCATGTGATGAGCTTGAAAAGGCTAAGGACTTTGATGGCGCAGTACATGATATGATTAAGAAGCTTGCTACAGACCATCAGCGTATCGTATTCAATGGAAACGGCTACGGTGACGAATGGATTGAAGAAGCTAAGAGAAGAGGCTTACCTAGCATTAATTCATTTGTAGATGCTATTCCAGCTCTCACAACAGAGGCTACAGTATCTATGTTTGAGAAGTTCAAGGTATTCTCAAAGGTAGAGCTTGAATCCCGTGCAGAGATTGAATATGAGCAGTATATCAAGTCTATCAACATTGAAGCTAGAACAATGATAGACATGGCTTCTAAACAGATTATTCCAGCTGTAATCAGCTATGCAACCGAGCTTGGCCTTTCTATTGGCACAATCACAGATGCGTGCCCTGAGGCCGATGTAAGCACTCAGAAGGAGCTTTTAATCAAGGTATCTAACTATCTTAAGGAAACAAAGGAAGCCCTCGTAAATCTTAGAGAAACAAACGATAAGGCATACACTATGAAAGCCTCTAGCTGCGAGAAAGCTAACTACTATCACGACGAAGTAGTCAAGGCTATGGACGCCCTTCGCGCCCCTGTAGATGCTCTTGAGATGATTGTAGATAAAGAATCATGGCCAATGCCAAGCTATGGCGATATGATTTTTGAAGTTTAATAACAAGGAAGACAGCGCCCATTTATGATTGCCTACGGCAATGGGGCGCGTCGTGGCAAACAAAAAAGCACTCATTTGAGTGCTTTTTTATTTACTCTCCTCCAATCACTTCAATCTTCCCTTCCCCTTCCGGCGCAACCTCGCCTCCGCCAATCTGGCCTGAGTTAGGAAGTGGCTCTCCAGGATGAAGTGGGCAATACTGTCCAAATGTGGCTGCATTAACTGAGAATGGTTCATCGGCAGAACCTGGTGCACCATCTACGATAAATACTCCTCCGTAGTTAGGGCAGGTTGAGTTTGCGAACATATGTGACTCAGTACATACATAACCTACATAGTGCTTGTCGCAGGTTTCTGTAGGCTCTGTGCCCTTTTCAAAATATTCTGTGTAAACCATTGAACCACGTGGGTCGTGGTCGCATGTGCCAGCGATTGCAAGCTTTCCTGATTTTTTACAAACCTGAACAGCAACAATGTCATCAGGCATAGTAAAGTCTTTATAAGCAAGCCCTGAGTGAATTCTGCTCATTACAGCCTTCCATATTACCTTAGAATATGTGGTGTAGCTTTGCGGTGTATTATCATCATATCCGCCCCAAATAACACCAGTATAATAAGGTGTAAATCCAGCAAATACTGTATCCTTGTTCTTTGTTGTTGTACCTGATTTTCCAGCCACAGCAACACCTTCAAAATTAGCAGCAGTACCTGTTCCGGATGTCATAACATCCTTCATAGCGCTGGTAAGAAGCCATGCTGTAGTAGCCTTTAATACACGCTTAGAAGCGTTTTCTCTGTTATCAAGGATTATGTTTCCCTGATGATCAACAACTGTTGTGTAGAAAATTGGCTTGTTGTATTCACCGCCATTTGCGATAGTAGCATAAGCAGCAGTCAAATCCAGGTTTGTAACACCCTGGGTAATACCACCCAGTGCAAGGGCTGCGTTGTTATCTTTATCTGAAAGAGTAGTGATACCTAAATCCTTAGCGTACTGATAGCCAAGGCTTGTACCAATATCCTGAATAACCTCAACAGTAACAACATTAATAGAATTAGTAATGGCTGTTCTTATGTTAGTCCAACCAAGATATTTGTTGTTGTAATTCTTAAGTGATGTGCCATCTGCGTAGGTAGTAGGCATATCGTTTTCTACAGAAGCAAGTGTCATACCACCTGCATCCAGTGCAGCTGCGTAGCAGGCAATAATCTTAAATGTAGAACCAGGCTGTCTGGTAATGCCTGTAGCACGGTTAAGTGTTTTAGCAGCGGTCTTGTCGCCACGTCCACCTACCATTGCAACCACGTGTCCTGTGGTCTGGTCGATGATTGTCATTGCAGCCTGAGGCTGAAGTGTATATGTAACAGATTCTCCGGCAACCTCGTCGCCTTCCTCCATTACAGCAGCCTTGTATTCTTCAATGGCAGCGGCAGCTTCTTCCTCGCTATCATATTCCAGATTGCTTCTGGAACTGCTGGCCTTAATGTAATTAAGCATTGTAATATCAGAATAGTTAGCAGTTGTACCATCGGCCTTGTTAATGGTTAATCTATAAGAGAAAGAAACCTTTTCTATATTGTTGTAGTTAGCAGTATTATTAATCTCTTCCTGAACGATATCCTGAATAGCAGAATCCTGTGTAGAATAGATTGATAAACCACCTGAGTACAGAAGCGAATATGCCTCTGATTCTGTATATCCTAAGTTCTCCTGCAAATCAGTTACAATTTCATCTGTAAGGGCATCAACAAAGTATGATGTAGATGTTGTGGCAAGCTCGGTATTTAATACCTGTATTCTTTCATAAACATCATCAGCCAAAGCTTCTTCATACTGAGATTCTGTGATGTAGCCCTGCTTTAGCATATCTCCAAGAACCTTCTTGCGACGCTTCGCGTTATCCTCTGGATGAGTGATAGGATTATACTTTGAAGGATTCTGTGTAATACCAGCAATAACAGCACTTTCTGAAAGTGTTAATTCAGAAACAGGCTTGTTGAAATATCTTTCGGCAGCTGCCTCAACACCTAAGGTGTTCTGTCCTAAGTTAATACTGTTAAGATAGTTTTCTAATATAGTAGATTTAGGAACAATCTTTTCCAGCTGAACAGCCAGGTACTGCTCTTGAATCTTTCTGTTGATACTATCAAGCTTAGTGCGTTCAGATGTCCATGTGGTGAAATAGTTATTCTTTAATAACTGTTGTGTAAGTGTACTGGCACCCTGTGAAAAATGAAAGCCATTTAGAATACCAGTCATAGCGGCTCTTACAATACCCTGTGGGTCGATACCGTTATGTTCATAAAAACGAGAATCTTCGATTGCAACAAAAGCATGTTGTAAATCCTCTGGAATCTCTTCTAAAGTTACATAGGTTCTATTAGCACCTGTTGAAGCCAATGTTTCGATTTCATTTCCATCTGAATCGAAAACAGTACTCATATAACCAGTTGGTGAAATATCTATAGTAGAAACATCCGGTAACTGGTCAATCAAGTTCTTTGCGTAGAGGTAAGCAAATATTCCGCCGGCAAGCACCACTGAAATGATGCAGATTAGAGATAGACGAATAATTGCAAGTCCTGCGCTATGGCGTTTACGTCTCTTTCTCCCCGACAGCTTAGCGGATTGCTTAGCTGCATTTTCTTTTCCGTAATTCATAATAACCTCCAATTTAGACTTCATTATACCAAAATTATCAATTATAATAAACCTATGGAAAATAAGAGCTTTAAAATTATTTATGAAGGTGGAGTAGGTGAGCTGGAAGAAAAGAAATCCAGATTTATCGCTCACATTTCCCCTGTGAAAACTGAACAGGAGGCAATCGATTACATTGCTTCTAAAAAGAAAGAATACTGGGACGCCAGACATAACTGCGCAGCATTTGTAATAGGAGATAATAACGAGATAACCAGATGCAATGATGATGGTGAGCCTGCTGGTACAGCCGGAAGGCCTATGCTTGATGTGCTTCTTAGAGAAAATATTCATAATTGCGTGGTTGTTGTTACCAGATATTTTGGCGGCGTGTTACTTGGAACAGGCGGATTAGTGAGAGCCTATCAGGGTGCAGTCTTAGAAGGTCTTAAGGCATGCAATATAGTTGAGCCTAAGGAAGGCAGACCATGTGCTATTGCCACCGATTACACTGGCTATGGCAAGATAGAATATGTTTTAAGGGAAAGCAATCTTTCAATTTTGAACACAGATTTTGGTGCCGATGTGGTTATTTCTACAGTAGTTCCTGTTGAAGATATAGATGCAATCACAAAAAAGATTGCAGATAAGACTGCTGGTGCTGCAAATATCACTTGGGAAAACCCCGTAAAATACGGCATTATCGACGGTCAACTAATAAAATTTTAAAAAAGTGAAAAAAATATGAAAAAAATGCTTGCGTTTTTTAAAAGTAGGCCTTATAATAACATTCGTTGACGCGGCAAAGCAGAAACGAAAAACACATTGGCCCATCGCCAAATGGTAAGGCAACGGACTCTGACTCCGTCATTTCAAGGTTCGAATCCTTGTGGGCCAGCTAGACCTAAGCACTTCATTGCTTAGGTCTTTTTTGTTATAGTAATGTAGTATTAAGGAGATAGTATGTACAAGTACAGTGACAGAGTCAGCTATAGCGAAGTAGACTCAAACCTCAATTTAACATATTTCGCATTGGTCAATTACATGCAGGATTGCAGCTGTTTCCATTCAGATGATGTGGGAGTTGGTGTTAATTATCTTAATCCTATTGATAGAGGCTGGTTTGTTACGAGCTACGAGATACATATTAATCGTCTACCTAAATATCTGGAGAAAATCACTATAGCCACATACCCATATCAGGTTAGAGGCATGATGGCTAGGCGTGTGTACACAATATGTGATGAAGCTGGTGAAGTTTTGATATACGCAGATTCCCTTTGGGTTCTTATGGATATTAAGAATTTGCGCCCTGCCAGAATCAACGAGCAGATTGCAGCAGCATATCCAGAGGATAAGGATAGACCTCAGTTTGATTTTAAACGTCCTAAGCTTCATTACAATGAAGAAGGACAGAAGGTAGGTTCATTTGTAGTTACTGAGAATTACATCGATACCAATGGCCACATGAACAATTCCTTCTATATAGATGTTACACGTAGATTTTTACCAGAAGAGGGATTTTCAAGTATAGATATTAGCTATAAAAAAGCAGCTTTATTATTTGATGAATTAGATGTATATTTGGTAAAATTAGATTCAGGTTATCAGGTAGTCCTTAAGAAGGATGATGAAGTATATACAATAGTGGAGTATAAATAATGAAATTAGGTGAAATTCAAAAGCTCAAAATACAAAAGAAGGTAGAGTTTGGCGTATACCTTACAGATGGTGAGGAACGAGTATTGCTTCCTAAGAAGCAGGTCCCAGAAAACGCAGCCATCTCAGATGAGCTTAGTGTATTTGTATATAAGGATTCCAAGGATAGGCTTATAGCTACTACAACAGTACCTCTTCTTACACTTGGTCAGATGGGCGTTCTTACAGTTAGCCAGGTTAACAAGGTTGGCGCATTTTTGGATTGGGGTCTTGAGAAGGATCTTCTTCTTCCATTTAAGGAGATGACTAAGCAGCCATCTGAAGGTGATGAAATCCTTGTTAGAGTTTATATCGATAAGAGTCAGAGATTGTGCGCCAGCATGAAGGGCATATATGATATGCTTTCCAAGAATCCGCCATACCAGGTGGGGGATGAAGTAGAAGCCAGAATCTATGAGTTTGGGCACGATTTTGGTACCTTCGTAGCATTGGAAGATAAATATTCTGCAATGATACCTAGACATGAGGATGTTAGTAAGTTTAAAATTGGAGATGTCCTTATGGTAAGGATTACTGGTATCAAAGAAGATGGTAAATGTGACGTTACCATCAGAGATAAGGCATACATTCAGATGGAGGATGATGCCAAGGCAATCCTTGATTTAATTGATAGCTATGCTGGAGTTTTGCCATTTTCAGAAAAGGCTTCTCCAGAGGTTATAAAAAGAGAAACTGGTCTTTCTAAGGCTGCATTTAAGCGCGCCATTGGAAGACTATACAAGGAACGTTTGATTACTCTTGACGGGGGTAAGATACGTAAGGCATGAGAATAGCTAGTGAGTAACTGGCAAGCAAAAGGAGGATTAATGTAATGAAAAATGTTATCTCAACCACATCAGCACCAGCCGCTATCGGCCCATATTCACAGGCAATCGAAGTTAACGGCATGGTTTACACATCTGGAATCATCCCAGTTGATCCTGCTACAGGGGAAATCCCAACAGGTGCAGCAGCTCAGGCAGACCGTGTATTTAAGAGCATGAGCGCACTTTTAGAGGCAGCAGGCACATCAATGTCTAATGTTGTTAAGACAACAGTCTTTATCAAAAACATGAATGATTTTGCAGCTATTAACGAAGTTTATGCAAAGTATTTTCCTGAGCCATTCCCAGCACGCTCATGCATCGAGGTAGCTCGTATACCTAAGGATGTATTGCTTGAAGCTGAAGCAATAGCAATTAAGTAATTTAGCGGAGAATAATAATGATTTATGATGTAATAATAATTGGGGCAGGGCCAGCTGGTCTTGCTGCGGGCATTTATGGCAAAAGAGCTGGTTTTAACATTCTGATACTTGATACTAGTTCAATCAGTGGCGGACAGATACTTAACACCTACGAAATAGATAATTATCCAGGCTTTCCAGGTGCTTCTGGTCAAGAGGTTGCCGATGCAATGAGACAGCATTGTGATAAGCTTGGTGTGGAGTTCGCCAGAGGACGAGTTACTTCTATTATAGATAACGGCTCAACCAAGGATTTAGTTACCAAGAAAAATACATATACAGCAAAGTCTATTATTATCGCCACTGGGGCATCTAATAAAAAGCTTGGTTGCCCGGGAGAGGAAGAGCTTTCCGGAATGGGAGTTTCTTACTGTGCTACCTGCGATGGGGCTTTCTTTAAGGAAAAGCAGGTGGCAGTTGTAGGTGGCGGAGATGTTGCTTTAGAGGATGCTATTTACCTTTCCAGATTCTGTACTAAGGTATATCTAATACATAGAAGAGATGAGTTTAGAGGAGCAAAGGTTTTACAAGACCAGGTTAAATCTACAGATAATATAGAAATAATATATGACACTGTGGTTAATTCTATTAATGGAACACAGTCTGTAGAATCTATCACTGTGCAGAATACTAAGACAGATTCCAGTTCAGAATTAAAGGTTGACGGTATATTTATTGCAGTTGGAACAGTTCCTAACACACAGATATTGTCGGGCCTGGTGCAGATGGATGATAAGGGCTATGTTATAGCTGATGAAACCTGTAAAACCTCTTGCCCTGGGGTATTTGTAGCAGGTGATGTTAGAACAAAACCTTTAAGACAAGTGCTTACAGCTACTGCTGATGGGGCCAATGCTATTGCATCTATTCAGAAATATTTTAGTGAATAATTAATTTACAAAATAATTACAAACCTACTTCGCAACAATCCCTTTTAAAAGTCACTGTAAAGTGAGACTTGACATATAGGATGTTAAACTATATAATTACAACAGTTGTAATAAGTTTGTAATAAATTCGGAGGTTTTTTACAAAATGAATTCAAAGTTTACAAAGACTGTTAGCTACACACTTGCCGCTTGCGTGGTTGCATCTAGCATTTCACTTTGTTCTGATGCTGCAAGCGCTACATCAGGTGTTAGTGCTCTTTCTAGTGCTACAGGTGTTCTTGAGACAACCAACTTCACAGCATTTGCAGGCGCACAGCTTTCAGTTAACGATATGCTTGCTAACGCTACTGCTATTGGTGCAGAGACACAGTTAGCAGAGAACGAATCAGAGTGGGTTGCTACAGCAGAGAATCCATACGCTAACATAGCAATCGCTCAGGTTGATAATTATGTATATATTCGTGAGAACCCATCAGCTGACAGCGAATACGTAGGAAAGCTTTATAATAAATCTGCTGGTACAGTTTCAGAGACAGTTGAGGCAGAGGATGGTACATGGGTTTGCATCACATCTGGTGATGTAACAGGATATGTTAAGAGCGAATTCGTAGTTCAGGGTAACGAAGAATTAGCTAAAGAAATGTCACGTAGAGTTGCTACAGTTAACACTCAGACATTATATGTCAGATCAGAAGCTAGCACAGATTCTTCTGTAATGGATTTACTTCCACTTGGTGATGACCTTACAATCATTGATGAGTCTATGGAAGATTCTGGTTGGGTTAAGGTTACTTGTGATGCCGGTGACGGTTATGTTAGCACAGACTATGTTAATATTTCTACAGAGTTTACCGTTGCAGAGTCTAAGGCTCACGAGGAAGCTCGTATAGCTAAGGAAGAGGCTGATAAGAAGGCAGCTAAGGAAGCAGCTGAAAAGGCTACAGCATCTGCTAAGTCATCTTCATCATCTTCTAAGTCATCATCAGGTAAGAGCTATTCAGCTCCATCTGGTTCAAGCGGAAGCTCAGTTGTTAACTATGGTTCACAGTTTGTTGGTAACCCTTATGTTTACGGTGGCTCATCACTTACAGGTGGTACAGACTGCTCTGGATTCGTAATGAGTGTTTATTCAGCATTTGGTGTAGGTCTTCCTCATTCATCAAGTGCAATGCGTAGTGTAGGTTACGGTGTATCTTACGATGAGATGCAGCCTGGTGATATCGTATGTTACTCAGGTCATGTTGGTATCTACGCTGGTAACGGAACATTACTTCACGCTTCAAATGCAAGAACAGGTATTACATACTCAGATGTTAACTATAAGCACATTCTTGCAATCAGAAGAATCTTCTAATAATGATTATTTTTATGGCGTCGCTAATGCGGCGCCATTTTTATGGTAGAAACGATATAGTCAACACATTTCTACGAAACGTTACGAAAATGCAGATAGCTAGAACAGCTTGAAATTAAATAATATCTAATATAAAGTATGAACAATTGTCTGAAAATAACATTAAATAGTTTCTCTGGATTTTAAGAAAAAGTGCACAAAAAAGTTGTTAGTTAAAATGTAATATAATTTATCAAAGTGTGGAAATGAAATAATTTTTCAACAATAGTTTATAAAAGTTGTGCGTAAAATCGGACTTGTAAACCGTTTATCCACTTTATCCACAATAATTGTGAAGATTTGGGCAAAGTTATCCACAATTTGTAGAAACAAACGTTTTGTTCTAAATCGACAAAAGTTGTCAAATTGCTAAAAGCGCTTGACTTTAGAAGTGCAGTACACCAATCTGAAAATTAGGCATAATATCAGACAATATATCAAATTTAGTCCTATTTCACAAAAGCTTCATAAATATATAAATATATTGAGACTTGTGATTTTGCATAAATAAATGTAAGTTTGCTATTTCTTTTTTTGGTTATTTATATTAAAATGGGCATAGGTTATGTGAATTTGTATGCAAAATATCATTTGGTCATTGTTAATATTGCATATATAATCGGGAGGTAATCCATATGATTTCTAATCAAATCATGCAAAACACAATAGAAGGCTTGCATCAGCTTACTAAAATAGATTTGGCTGTAACAGATTCTGATGGGGTGGTTTGCGCATCTACGTTTAACGATACAGCGCAGATTTCTGACGCTGTAGCAGTTTTTGCAGCTTCAGAGGCTGACAGTCAGGTGGCTTTAGGTTATCATTTCTTCAAGGTATTTGATGATACCCAGCTTGAGTTTGTTATATTGGCTCATGGTGATGATGAGGAAGCATCTACAGTTGGAAAGATAGCTGCTCTTCACATCCAGGAGTTAATGATTGCCTACAAGGAAAGATTTGATAAGGATAACTTTATAAAAAACCTTCTGTTAGACAATCTGTTGCTTGTTGATATCTATAATCGCTCTAAGAAGCTTCATATAGATATTAATGCCAGAAGAGTAGTTATGATAGTTGAGGTTGGCCCTGACAAGGATGGGGACGAGCTTGACAGAGTTCGCTCAGTATTTGGCGGCAAGAATAAAGACTTCGTTACCGCTGTTGATGAGCACAACATTATTGTTGTTAAAGAATTAGGTGAAAATGATACCTATGATGAAATCGAGAAGATTGCAGCTGTTATTATTGATGCATTCCACGATAAGGATTCTAAGAATATCCGTGTATCATACGGTACAGTTGTAGGAGAGATTAAAGAAGTATCTCGTTCTTATAAGGAAGCTAACATGGCAATGGATGTTGGTAAGATTTTCTTCAGTGAGAAGAAAATCATTGCGTATTCAGCACTTGGTATTGGACGACTTATTTACCAACTACCTATTCCTCTATGTAAGATGTTTATTTCAGAGATATTTGACAACAAATCTCCTGATGATTTCGACGAAGAGACACTTACAACAATTGATAAGTTCTTTGAGAACAGTCTTAATGTATCAGAAACATCTAGACAGCTTTACATACATCGTAACACTTTAGTTTATCGCTTGGATAAGCTGGAGAAGAGCACAGGCCTTGATTTAAGAGTTTTTGAGGATGCTATTACATTTAAGATTGCCCTCATGGTTGTTAAGTACATGAAATATATGGAGGATGAGAAGTTTTAATGATACGATTAGATCACGTTAGCAAGTCATACGAGGTTGGCAAGCCAGCCTTAGAAGATGTGACTATTCATATTGATCCCGGTGAATTTGTTTTTATAGTTGGTGATAGTGGTTCTGGTAAGTCTACACTTATTAGACTATTACTTAAGGAATTAGAGCCTACAAAAGGCAAGATTTATATAAACGGACAGGATTTAAAGAAGGTTACACACAAAAAGATTCCTATGTACCGCAGAAATGTAGGGGTAGTGTTCCAAAATTTCCGTCTTCTTCCTGATCGTAATGTTTACGAAAATGTAGCATTTGCAATGAAGGTTGTAGAATCATCTAACAGAGAGATTAAAAAGAAGGTTCCTAACATCCTATCTCTTGTTGGATTGGCAGCTAAATACAAATCTCGTCCAAGTCAGTTATCTGGTGGAGAGCAGCAGCGTGTTGCTATTGCAAGAGCTCTTATTAATGAGCCAAAGATAATCCTTGCAGACGAGCCTACAGGTAATCTTGATAGTGATAACACATGGGAAATCATGAAGCTTCTTGATGAGATTAATCAAAGAGGTACCACAGTATTAGTTGTTACTCACAATATGGAAATAGTCAGAGCTATGAATAAGCGAGTTATCACCATTAAAAAAGGCGTGGTTGTAAGCGATGTTGGAGGTGATAACTATGAAGATTAGTACACATATCTACAATATCGGACAAGGCCTTAAGAATGTATGGCGAAATAAAATGTTCTCACTTGCATCTATTGCAACTATGACAGCATGTATATTCTTGTTTGGTATTTTTTATTCCTTGGGAGCAAACTTCCAGTCAATGGTTAAGACTGCAGAAGAAGGTGTTGCTGTTACAGTGTTCTTCAACGAAGGCACATCAAAAGCCCGCATCGAAGAAATAGGTAAGGAAATCTCTAAGAGACCTGAGGTTGCCAGCTACGATTTCATTTCGGCAGAACAGGCCTGGGCGGATTATCAAGAGGAATACTTCGGAGATAATCCAGCTTTGGCAGCAGGATTTGCAGATGACAATCCCCTTGCTAATTCAGCCAACTACGAGATTTACCTTAGTGATGTATCTATGCAGTCTACACTTGTTTCCTTCTTAGAGGGATTAGATGGCGTTAGACAGGTTAATAAATCAGAGGTTGCCGCAAAGACACTTACAGATATTAATAGAGCCATCACTATAGTATCAATGGCTATTGTAATTATTCTTCTTGCTGTATCTGTTTTCTTGATTAGCAATACAGTAATGGTTGGTATATCAGTCAGAAGAGAAGAAATAGCCATCATGAAATTAATCGGAGCTAAGGATGCTTTCGTAAGACAGCCATTCGTGGTAGAAGGTATATTTATTGGTCTGATTGGTTCAGCTATACCGTTGATTCTTCTATATTTTATCTATGGAAGAGTTATCGGATATGCAGCTGACGAGTTCAACTTCCTTAGCAATATGGTAACATTCATTCCAGTTGAAACAATATTTAGGACACTTGTTCCAATCTCACTTATTCTTGGTATAGGAATCGGCTGGGTGGGCTCAAGAGTCACATTACATAAACACCTTAGAGTGTAGTTTTCATTGTTTGTTACACAAAAGTTTTTAGTAAATATATCCATTATAAGTGCCTTGGCGTAAGCTTTGGCACTTTGTCACTATTATGGATAATTAGAAAGGCACAAAATGAATACAGAAATAGAATCCACTTTAGAACAGGAAAATCAGCCTAAACCAAAGAAATGGCCAGTAGTCCTTAGCTTGATTATCGGTCTTGCTTTAGGTGTAGTCATTACCTATGTAGGTATGCTTAGGATTGCATATAATAACAGGTCTAAGATAGAAGAGGCATCCTCAGATGTAATTGAATCTCTCAATAATGATAAGATTACAGGAAACCAGGGAATGTTATCAAAGGTTTCTGCTAGTAAGCTAGAAACTATAATCTATATATTAGAAAACTACTATTATAAGGATATTGATAAGGAGGCTATGGTAGACGGTGTGTATAAGGGCATTGTAGGCAGCCTCGATGACCCTTATTCTGATTATTACACAGAGGATGAATACAATGATTTGATGCAGACTCTTACTGGTAACTATGCCGGTATAGGCGCTCTTCTTCAAAAGAACGTTAAGACCGGGGAGGTTACCATTACTAAGGTGTATGATAATACCCCGGCAGAAAAGGAAGGCTTGCTTGCTGGAGATAGCATAGTATCTGCTGATGGTAATTTGGCAGTGGATGAGGATTTGGATATTTTTGTTCAGCATATCAGAGGCGAGGCTGGAACAGATGTAAAACTTGTAATCAACCGTGATGGAGAGAAGCTAGATATTAAATGTACAAGAGCTTCTATTGCAACTCCAACAGTTGAGCATCAGATGCTTAAGGGCAATGTTGGCTACATAGCTGTTTCTCAATTTACTGAGCACACCTATGATGATTTTGTAGCAGCCTACGAGGATTTGGAAAGCCAAGGCATGGAAGCTATCGTATTTGATATGAGAAATAACGGCGGCGGTCTTGTGGATTCCGTTGTAGATATATTAGATTATATTCTTCCAGAGGGCACAGTTGTGTACACCATGGATAAGGCAGGCAACCGTGAGGATTATACATCCAAGGCATCAAGCTACAAATCAATCCCAATTACTGTTCTTGTAAACGAAAACACTGCATCTGCAGCGGAGATTTTCACAGGAGCAATCAGGGATTTTGATTATGGTACAATAATCGGTACAACCACATTTGGTAAGGGTATTGTTCAATCTACAATTCCTCTTGAAGATGGTTCAGCCTTAAAGCTTACCACCCAGACCTACTACACACCAAGTGGCGACTCCATCCAAGGCAAAGGAATTGACCCAGACGTGGAGCTTGAGTACGAGTTCCTAGGTGCTAAGGACGCCGAATACGACGTAACCCTAGACAACCAAATCCAAAAAGCTTTAGAGGTCTTATCCTCTAAATAACGTGTTTTGACAAGCTACCAAGCATGAATGCATATAGATAGCAAGTAGCTATCAAGCTTTCTATCAAGTAGCAGTAGCCTGTAGCTATCAAGCATGAGTACCTACAAATAGCAAGTAGCTATCAAAAATGAGAAATACAAAGTGAGACATTCCGTCGAACGTGTATTTCTCATGTTTGAGAGCGTAACTTGCGAGAGTATGAGTAAAGTGCTTGAGAGCGTAACAGGCGAGAATCTACCTAGATGAGCTTGAGAGCGTAACTTGCGAGGGTAGAAGTAAAGTGCTTGAAAGCGTAACAGGCGAGAGAAAGAGGTGATTTTCGTGATAGAACTAGATCAGTTCAAGCAGCGACTAGCGTCGCAAAAAAATTCTATGACGGAAGTGAGGGATTCACTTTGACGTCGCAGCTAAGAAAGCTCGCATAGAAGAGCTAGAACGCGAGATGGAGGCTCCAGATTTTTGGACAGATGCAAGCACATCTACCATGAAGATGAAAGAGCTTAAGTCTATGAAGGATGATGTAGCTGTAATAGATAAGATAGAAGATTTATATAAAGAAATAGAAGACTATATTGAGCTTGGCAATGAGGAAGAGGACCAGGAGATTGTAGATACTGTTGCAGTTTTAATAGAAGAGTTTGAAGAATCTCTTGAAAAGCTAAGGATGAAGACTTTGCTTTCTGGCGAATATGATGGAAATAACGCCATCGTTACACTTCATTCAGGAGCCGGTGGAGTAGAGGCCTGCGACTGGGTGCAGATGCTTTATAGAATGTATAGCCGCTGGGCTTCAGATGAAGGCTTCGAAGTAGAGGAATTAGATTATCTTGAAGGTGATGAGGCTGGAATCAAATCCGTTACCTTCCAGGTAAATGGCGAGAATGCCTACGGATTTTTAAAATCTGAAAAGGGTATTCATAGATTGGTTAGAATCTCCCCATTCAATGCACAGGGTAAAAGGCAGACATCCTTTGCTTCATGTGATGTTATGCCAGAAATCAATGAAGATGTTGATGTAGAGATAAAGGATGAGGATATCAGAATAGATACCTATCGTTCTTCTGGTGCAGGTGGTCAGCATATTAATAAGACCAGCTCGGCTATTCGAATCACACATTTCCCAACAGGAATAGTGGTTACATGCCAGAACGAGCGAAGCCAGCATCAGAATAAGGATAAGGCCATGCAGATGTTAAAGACTAAGCTTCTTCTTTTGAAACAGGAAGAAAATGCTGCCAAGGCAAGTGGAATCAGGGGCGAGGTTTCTGAAATAGGCTGGGGCAATCAGATTCGTTCCTATGTACTTCAACCATATACTATGGTTAAGGATTTAAGAACAGGTGAAGAAACTGGAAATGCAGATGCTGTTTTAGATGGAAAAGTAACTCCATTTATGAATGCTTATCTTAAATGGCTTTCACTTGGATGTCCAGATAGAGGAAATTTAGATACAGATTAGCTTGCTTTATAGATTAATTAATGTTATTATCTTCTGAACGAATACAAATGTATTCGTGGGAAAGACACCTACGGAGGGATTATGTCGGAAAAAACTACCTATTATGTTTTAAAAGAGAAGGCTGTACCTGATGTATTACTTAAGGTTGTTGCAGCAAAAAAGCTTATAGAAGAGAAAAAATGCTCTGTCCAGGAAGCTACAGAAATAATAGGAATCAGTCGTAGTTCTTTTTATAAGTACAAAGACGACATTAATCCATTCCACGAGGACACCAAAGGTAAGACGGTTAATGTGGTTATTCAGCTTATGGATGAGCCTGGTATTTTGTCTCGAGTGCTTGATGAAATTGCTCATTTCAAGGTTAATATCTTGACCATACATCAAAGTGTCCCTGTTGGAGGCTCCGCTTCACTTACTCTTTCTGTCAAGATTCCAGAAACAGGAGTTGACTACGCCGATTTAGTTTCTGCCATAGAGAATGTGGAAGGTGTTCATTACGTAAAAATTTTAGCAAGGGAGTGACAACATGAAAGTAGCAATTATGGGATATGGAACCATCGGTTCTGGTGTGGCAAAAGTATTGGATACTAACAAAGACATAATTACTGAGAGATTAGGCGAATCGTTGGATTTAAAATACATCCTTGATTTAAGAGATTTCCCTGATGACCCACACAAAGATTGTTTTGTTAAAGACTACAAGGACATTGTCAAAGACAAAGAGGTAAAGCTTGTAGTTGAGACCATGGGTGGCGTTGAGCCTGCATTTACATTTGTAAAGGCTATGCTTGAATCAGGTAAATCAGTTACCACCTCCAACAAGGCTTTGGTTGCCGACAAGGGCGCAGAGCTCATGAAGATTGCCAAGGACAATGGAACGAACTTTGTTTTTGAAGCTGCTGTTGGCGGAGGAATTCCAATTATTCGTACTCTTACAGCATGTCTGACTGGTGACGTTATTGAAGAGATTGCTGCTATATGTAATGGCACAACCAATTATATGCTTTCTAATATGGAACAGTTCGGAAGTGACTACGATCAGATTCTTTCTGAGGCACAATCTTTAGGCTATGCAGAAAAGGATCCTACAGCAGATGTAGAAGGTCACGATAGCTGCCGCAAGATTGCAATCCTTACATCTATAATTGCTGGTAAGAATGTTGACTATAAGGAAATTCCTACAGAAGGTATCAGCAAAATTTCTGCAACAGATTTTAAGTATGCTAAATCTATGGGATATAGCATCAAGCTTGTTGCAAGAGCTGTTAAGAAGGGGGATACATATTCATGTAGAGTAGCCCCATATTTAGTAAAGCCAGATCAGATGCTTTATCATGTTTCTGGTGTTATGAATGCAGTTGCAGTAGTTGGTAATATGCTTGGAGAATCTCTATACTACGGCGCTGGCGCAGGTGCACTTCCTACAGCATCAGCAGTAGTAGGCGATTTAGTATTCCTTGCAAGAAATACAGACAAGCACGTTCGAATCGGCTGGGCTAACGAGCACTTACAGCTTGCTGATTCAAACGAGCAGCGCTTCAAATACTTTGTTCGTACATCAGCTCTACAGTCTAATATCGAAAACGAATTCGGCAAAGTTCACTACACCGATTTAGACTTAGATGACGAAACAGCCTTCATCACCGAAGAAATGACCGAAGCCGAATTCGCCGAGCGTAAAGCAGCCCTCGGCGGCGTCATCAGCGTCATCCGTTTCTTCTAGGAAATATTTTGGTAACTGTAAAATTTAGATGAGCATTAATAGTAGACAATTATTATTTTACTAAAGCGAATCATGTTAGATGGGCGTAGTGAAATAATGATTGTCTACGTAATTAATGCGGACTTGGAGATGTTATGTATATTACTTGTTTGGATTTAGAAGGTGTTTTGGTCCCTGAAATTTGGATAGAATTTGCTGAAGCCTCAGGCATTCCCGAGCTTAAGAAGACTACTAGGGATGAGCCAGACTACGATAAGCTTATGCAGTATCGTATTGATATTTTAAATGAGCATGGCCTCGGTCTTAAAGAGATTCAGGATACAATTTCTACAATTGATCCACTTCCAGGTGCTAAGGAATTCTTGGATAAGCTAAGAGCTAATGGCCAGGCAATTATTGTTAGTGATACATTTTCACAGTTTGCCATGCCACTTATGAAAAAGCTCGGCTACCCAACAATCTTTTGCAACGAGCTTATAGTTTCAGATGATGGCAAGATTACAGGCTATAAGATGCGCTGTGAAAACACTAAATTTACTACAGTCAAGGCTCTTCAGTCTTGCGGTTTTAAAACTATTGCCAGCGGTGATAGCTATAACGATTTGGGAATGATTGAGAATTCTGCCGCAGGCTTCTTATTCAGAAGCACAGAAGAAATCAAAAGGTCTCACCCAGATATTCCTGCATTCGAGGAATATGATGATTTGTATAATGCTATTATGGCAGCACAGAAGTAATAACCAGCCCTTTCAGAAAATATTCTGAGAGGGCGTTTTTTTGTGCAATCTGTATTTATTACGGACCTCGGATTTATTGAATGGTCACAAAAATGGTAATTATGTACAGAAAACGTCTAAATTGTGAAAATAATATGTTGAAATTTACCCACATGTGAGTTATTATGTATTTACAAAAGTTAATAAACGCCCGTGAGAGATGAGAATGTGGCTGTGAAAAAGAGATGAGCTCTTTGGTTCTATAGGCATGTTCTTTTTTTGTGCCTAAAAGGATGAAAAATAAGGGTATTTAAGGAGTATAAATTATGCATAGAGCTTTCATCGAAAAACTGGAGGCAAATCCAGTAATAGCAGCCATAAAGGACGACAAGGGATTGGCAAAGGCCGTTGAAACCGATTGTGAAATAATCTTTATATTATATGGGGATGTTTGTACGATTCCTGGAATTGTACAGCAAATTAAGGATTCAGGAAAAATCGCAATGGTTCACCTAGACCTTATAACAGGTCTTAACAACACCAAAGAAATCTCAGTCGACTTTATCAAGAATAATACTAAGGCGGATGGTATTATCACCACCAAGGGTAATCTTATCTCAAGGGCGAAGGAGTTAGGTCTATACACAGTGCTTAGATATTTCGTAATTGACAGCATGGCTCTTGTGAATATTGAAAAGCAGGACCGTCATGGAATATCACAGCCGGATGTCATCGAAATCCTACCTGGTATAGTACTTCCTAAGATAATCAAAAAGGTGAATGCTGTTAGCCGCGTTCCCGTTTTGGCAGGAGGACTTATCAGCGATAGGGATGATGTAATGAACGCGCTAAATAATGGGGTGCTTGCTGTATCTACCACTAACGAGGCGGTATGGCAGCTTTAGATGCGTTCCCTTGCTCCTAATAACTTGACTATAGCCACAAGGCAAAAGAAGGAGGAGTAATAATGGCAAAATACGTAATGGCGCTAGATGCCGGCACAACAAGTAACAGATGTATCCTTTTCAATGAAAAAGGCGAGATGTGCTCTGTTGCACAAAAGGAGTTTACACAGTATTTCCCACAGCCAGGTTGGGTAGAGCATGACGCTAACGAAATCTGGCAGACACAGCTTTCTGTGGCACGTGCTGCTATGCAGAAGGTTGGCGCTACAGCAGAAGATATCGCAGCAATCGGTATTACAAACCAGCGCGAGACTGTTATTGTTTGGGACAGAGCAACAGGACAGCCAATACATCACGCTATTGTTTGGCAGTGCCGTCGTACAGCGGACTTCGCTGAGCAGATGAAGGGCAAAATTCCAGGAATTGTTGAAAAGTTCCAGCAAAAGACAGGTCTTAAGTTTGACCCATACTTCTCAGGTACCAAGATTCGTTGGATTCTTGATAATGTTGAGGGCGCTAGAGAAAGAGCGGAAAAAGGCGAGCTTTGCTTTGGTACTGTAGATTCATGGTTAATCTATAAGCTTACAAAGGGCAAAGTACACGTAACAGATTATTCTAACGCTTCAAGAACATTGTTATTCAACATCAACACACTTGAGTGGGATGATGAGCTTTGCCAGATTCTTGAGATTCCAAAGAGCATGCTTCCAGAGGCTAAGCCTTCTAGCTGCATCTATGGTGAATCTGATCCAGAATTCTTCGGTGGTCCTATCCGTATCGCTGGTGCTGCTGGTGATCAGCAGGCAGCTCTTTTCGGACAGACATGCTATAACGAAGGCGAAGCAAAGAACACATACGGAACAGGTTGCTTCATGCTTATGAACACAGGTGAGAAGCCTATCTTCTCTAAGAATGACCTTCTTACAACCATCGCATGGGGATTAGATGGCAAGGTTACATACGCACTTGAAGGTTCTGTATACGTTGCTGGTGCTGCTATCCAGTGGCTTCGTGATGAATTAAAGATAGTTGATTCTTCACCAGATTCAGAATACTTCGCAACTCGTGTTAAGGATACAAACGGATGCTACGTTGTACCTGCATTTACAGGTCTTGGCGCTCCATATTGGGATCCATACGCACGTGGAGCAATCACAGGTCTTACTCGTGGTGTTAACAAATATCACATCATCAGAGCAACACTTGAATCACTTGCATATCAGACATATGATGTACTTCATGCTATGGAGCTTGACTCTGGAAAGCATCTTACATCACTTAAGGTTGACGGTGGTGCATCAAACAACAACTTCTTGATGCAGTTCCAGTCAGATATTATCAACACTAACGTACTTCGTCCAAGCTGCGTAGAAACAACAGCTATGGGAGCAGCATACTTGGCAGGTCTTGCAGTTGGCTACTGGAAGAGCAAAGAAGACGTTATCAAGAACTGGGCAGTTGATAAAGAATTCAAGCCAGAAATGTCAGATGAGACACGTAACAAGTGCATCAAAGGCTGGTCACAAGCCGTAGCCGCAACCCGCGGTTGGGCTAAGGAATAAGAGGCTTCCCCCCTCTGGGGCGAAAGAGGTCCGGGGGACCTCTGATCTGAGCCGACCGGAGCGGAAGCGGAGAAGAAGCTGTCAGCGCAGCTGACTGATGAGGGCGCGTAGTTAATAAAAAACTAAATATTAGGGGGTAATGTATATGTCAGTATATTTGGGAGAATTTATTGGTACAATTATTCTTGTTTTACTCGGCGATGGAGTTTGCTGCAATGTAAACCTGGAAAAATCAGGTTTCAAAGGCGGCGGTGCAGTCCATATCCTTATTGGTTGGGGAATGGCGGTTATGGTTCCAGCCTTTGCAATGAGTAGTTTTACAGGCTGTCCATCAGCATTCAACCCAGCAGTTACAATTGGCATTGCACTTAGAACTGGGGACTGGAGCACAGTTCCAGGACAGATTATTGCACAGCTTCTTGGTGGTTTTGTTGGAGCAGCTATCCTTATTCTTCTCTATCATGACCACATCAATGCTACAGGCAACGATGATACAGTTAGAGGATGCTTCTGTACAGCACCTTCTATCCCAAACCCAGTACTTAACTTCCTTTCTGAGTTTGTAGCAACATTTGTACTTGTATTCACACTTGCTCTTATTCCAGGAGCAGCTGGCGAGTCAAATGTTTCATGGGTACTTGTTTACGGTGTAATCGTAGCTTGCGGTGCTTCATTCGGCGGTCTTACAGGATACGCAATGAACGCAGCAAGAGATTCAGCTCCACGTTTGGCATATCAGCTTCTTGCACCAAACTTTGGCAAGAAGAATGCTAACTGGGGATATGGCTGGATTCCACTAGTAGCACCTATCTGTGGCGGCGTTGTAGCTTCACTTCTTTACAACGCACTTGCAGCAGCTCAGATGTTTGGCTAAAAAGTTAACCATTTTTTATCAACCTATATAAGTATTTCAGTATTCAATACTGGAACCATTTTAAAACTGAACTATTGTATACACTGAGGATTGGAGTCGGTATTGAACGCATGATGAGATGCGTCTAATTGCCGACTCCATCTTTAGTTGTAAAAACTAATTAAGTTAGGAGATTAAATTATGTTGTATGATGTCATAATCATAGGCGCAGGCGTTTCTGGCAGCGCAATTGCGAGGGAGCTTTCAAGATACGAAGCAAATGTCTGTGTTCTAGAAAAATGTGAGGATGTTTGCGAAGGAACATCAAAGGCTAATTCAGCAATTGTACATGCAGGATTCGATGCAGCTGCAGGCTCATTAATGGCTAAATTAAATGTACGTGGAAATGAAATGATGGACGACCTCTGCCGAGATTTGGATATCCCGTTCAAGAGAAATGGTTCCATGGTTGTATGTATCCACAAAGAGGCTCTATCAGGACTTCAGGAACTCTATGACAGAGGTATCAAAAACGGAGTTAAGGATATGAAAATCCTAACACGTGAGGAAGCTTTGGAACTTGAGCCAAATCTTTCTGATAATGTAGAAGGGGCATTACTTGCACCAACAGGCGGTATCATCTGCCCATTTAAGCTCAACATTGCAATGGCAGAGAATGCTAACGTAAATGGTGTTGATTTCAGATTTAACACTAAGGTGGAAGATATTGTAAAGGACGAAGAAGGATTATGGCATATCCGCACTAATAATGGCGAGTATGTAACAAAATATGTTGTTAATGCAGCAGGTGTTTATTCAGGCGTAATCCATAATATGGTAAGCAAGGATGATGACAAGATTGAAATCATCCCAAGACGAGGAGATTATTGCCTGCTTGATAAGGAAGTTGGTAATCACGTATCACATACAATCTTCCCTCAGCCAACAAATCTTGGTAAGGGCGTACTTGTATCACCTACTGTTCATGGCAATCTTATTGTTGGCCCAACTGCTATTGACATTGATGACAAAGAAGGAACGAATACAACAGCAGAAGGCATTGGTGATTTAATCGCAAAGGCAAATGATCATGTTAAGAATCTTCCTATGAGAAAGGTTATCACATCATTTGCAGGACTTCGTGCCCATGAGGCAAGACACGAATTCATCATCGGTGAGGTAGATGGAGCACCACACTTTATTGATTGCGCAGCTATCGAATCACCAGGACTTACATCATCTCCTGCAATTGGTGAGATGGTAGGAAATATGTTAAAGGATATGATGGGACTTTCTAAGAAGGCTAATTGGATTAGCACTAGAAAGGATATATTAAATCCAGCAGATTTATCAATTGAAGAAAGAAATGAACTAATAAAGAAAAATCCAGCTTATGGAAATATTATTTGTAGATGTGAATCAATTTCAGAGGGAGAAATTTTAGACGCCATCCACAGACCACTTGGTGCTCGTTCTCTAGATGGTGTAAAGAGAAGAACACGTGCTGGTATGGGAAGATGTCAGGCAGGCTTCTGTTCACCAAAGACAATGGAAATTCTTCACAGAGAACTAGGTCTTCCTTATGAGGAGATTACAAAGAGTGGTGGACGTTCAAATATCGTAATGGAACGCACCAAGAATCAGAAGGGAGGCAACAACTAATGACAAATTATGATATCGTAATCGTAGGCGGCGGTCCAGCAGGTCTCGCAGCCGCAATATCAGCAAGAAATGCTGGTGTTGAAAAGATTCTTATTTTAGAAAGAGACAAGGAATTAGGAGGAATCCTAAATCAGTGCATTCATAACGGATTTGGTCTTCACACCTTCAAAGAGGAGCTTACAGGTCCAGAATATGCATATCGTTTTATCGAAAAAGTTTTAGATGCAAAAATCGAATATAAATTAAATACAATGGTAATGGATATCTCTAAGGATAGAGTTGTTACAGCCATGAGCCGTGAAGATGGAATGTATCAGATTAAGGCTGGCGCAGTTATCCTTGCCATGGGATGCCGTGAGCGTCCAAGAGGTGCTTTAAATATTCCAGGCTACAGACCAGCAGGAATCTTTTCTGCAGGTACAGCCCAGCGCCTTGTGAATATCGAAGGCTACATGCCAGGCCGTGAGGTAGTTATCCTTGGCTCTGGTGATATCGGACTTATCATGGCTCGTCGTATGACACTTGAGGGGGCAAAGGTAAAGGTTGTTGCCGAGCTTATGCCATACTCAGGTGGATTAAAGAGAAATATTGTACAGTGTTTGGATGACTTTGGAATTCCACTAAAGCTTAGCCACACTGTTGTAGATATCGAGGGCAAGGAGCACCTTACTGCCGTAACTATCGCAGAGGTTGATAATCATGGCAAGCCAATCCCTGGAACAGAGGAAAGATACACTTGTGATACTTTACTTCTTTCCTGTGGACTTATTCCAGAAAACGAGCTTTCAAGAAATGCAGGAGTGGAGATGAGCCCAATCACAAGCGGCCCAGTTGTAAACGAATCACTTGAAACTAATATTCCAGGTGTGTTTGCCTGCGGCAACGTACTTCACGTACATGACCTTGTTGATTACGTTTCAGAGGAAGCAGACAGAGCTGGTAAGAATGCTGCTAAATTTATCAAGGGCGAGCTTGCAGAAGGCTCTGCAAATGAAATCGAAATCGTTGCAACAGAAGGTGCCCGCTACACAGTTCCATCTACAATCGATGTAGATAGAATGGACGACAAGCTCACAGTAAGATTCAGAGTAGGAGCAGTATTCAAGGATTCCTACGTAAGCGTTTACTTCGATGATGAAAGAGTAATGCATAACAAAAAACGAATCATGGCACCAGGCGAAATGGAGCAGGTAATCCTTCTTAAGGACAAGCTTGCCGAAAAGCCAGGATTAAAGAAAATCACAGTAAAGATTGAGAACGAGTAAAAGGAGGGCGAAGATAATGGAAAAAAGAGAACTAACCTGTATCGGCTGCCCAATGGGCTGCCAAATCACTGTAGAACTTGAAAATGGTGAGGTAACTTCTGTCACTGGAAATACCTGCGGCATTGGGGACAAATATGCCAGAAACGAGGTAACACATCCAGAGCGTACTGTTACTTCCACATCAATTGTTCTGGGGGGAGATAAGCCACGTGTTTCAGTTAAGACTGCCAGCAACATCCCTAAGGATAAAATTAACGCTGTCATGAAAGAAATTGATTCAGCTGTAATGCACGCTCCAATTCACATTGGAGACATTGTAGTTAAAAATGTCTGCGGTACCGGCGTCAACGTCATCGCCACCCGCAACGTAGAAGCAATCTAAGTCTAAAGCCTTCCCCTAGAGGGGAAGGTGCCCCTTAGGGGCGGATGAGGTGTCTTTACAAAGTTGCTAACAAATTAAATTTTATATATACTTAACTAGAACAATAATCCTAGGAGAGTATACATGAAAAAACGAATCATCGGCCTTGATATCCTTCGCGATATCGGTGTCATTTTTATTTTTTTATATCATTTCTGTATCGAATATATTAATCTGGCTCATGGAACAGATCCTCTGATGCCATCTCTTAATTATTTCGCAAATCTTTGGGCACGCCCAGCTAGCTTGTTTTTATTTATAATTTCAGGCTATGCACTTATGTACAATAAGGAAAGCCAGCTGCCTTTAAAGGATTATTACCTTAGACGTTTCAAAGGATTATATATCCCATTTTATATCGCATATACGATAATGTTTCTTGCCTACTTTGCAGTAAATAATGTTGCAGCAGGCTCAACCTCACCAATGTATATGTTCGTATTTACGATACTTGGTGTGGATGCACTTGTTCAGGAAATGAGCGGAGGCCTTGGTTTTTACCTTATAGGCGAGTGGTTCATGTCCTGCATAGTACTTTGTTATCTGCTTTTCCCATTATTGGCAAAGATTATGCAAAAATTTAAATATATTCTTTTAGCACTGCTGATTATTTGGAGCGGATGCCTGTTATTTATAAATAATCCATTCCCAGTTCAGGTAGAGCACAATCCATTATTTGTACTTTTGTACTTCTATATAGGAATGCTGCTCTATGATTTAGTTGGTCACAAGGAAATATCAAAATCATTTAGAATCATTGGCACTGTTATTTCATTGGTAATATTTATATACCTGTTAATCGCAGGCTACACAGCCTTTGTGGATGTGCTTCCAGCAAAAGCCTTCGAGGTTGTATGTGCCATCTGGTCACTTGCCATGTTTATAGCTATAAAAGATGTAGACATTTCACCTGACAAGAAATCCTACAAGTGGATAACTTACATTTCCGGTATTAGCTGGAATATTATTTTAGTTCATCACATGATAATTATTTTGCTATTTAGGCATTATGATATTTCTCTTTACAGCAGAAGAGAAACCTTTACAATGTTGCTGTTAGCCATTGCTCTTACCTGGGCATTTGCACTATTAGTAGGCAGCTTATCTAAAAAGCTAAAAAATCATTCAAAATAAGATTTTATATAGGAGTTATTAAATGAATATTACAAAACAAATTGCATCAGAGCTTACAGTTAGGGAAGCTCAGGTAGATGCGGCAATCAAACTACTTGACGAAGGAAACACAGTACCTTTCATTTCTCGATACAGAAAGGAAGTTACAGGTGGTCTTAATGACGAACAGCTTCGTACATTGTCAGAGCGATTAACGTATTTACGAAACCTGGAAGATAAGAAGGCTACATGCCTTGCATCTATAGAGGAACAGGGCTTATTAACAGAAGAACTTAAAAAGGCTATTTTGGAAGCTACTACACAGGTTGCAGTAGATGATTTATACCGTCCATATCGTCCTAAGAGACGAACAAGAGCAACCATCGCCAAGGAAAAGGGCTTAGAGCCTCTTGCAAATATAATCATCCTTCAGATGACAGATAAGCCTCTTACAGAGGAGGCTAAGGCTTTCATCAATCCTGAAAAGGATGTTAATACTCCAGAAGATGCTATAGCCGGAGCCTGCGATATCATTGCAGAATCTATTTCTGATGATGCAGATTATCGTACATGGATAAGAGAAAAGACTTTCAAAAACGGCCGAATCGTATCTAAGGCAAAGGATGCTGAAGCAGAATCAGTTTATGAAAATTACTACGATTATGATGAAGCAATTGCTAAGCTTCCAGGACATCGTATCCTCGCCCTTAACCGTGGTGAAAAAGAAAAGATTCTCAAGGTTTCTATCGAAGCACCAGTAGATGATATTTTACGCTATCTTGAAAAGAAGGTTATCAGCCGTGATAACGTAAATACGAATCAGGTACTAACAGCAACAATCGAAGATGCATATACAAGACTTATCGCTCCATCTATTGAAAACGAAATCCGTAACAATCTTACAGAGATGGCAGAGGATGGCGCAATCAAGGTATTCGGAAAGAACTTAACTCAGCTTCTTATGCAGCCTCCAATCGCTGGCCGCAATGTTCTTGGCTGGGACCCAGCCTTCAGAACAGGCTGCAAGATTGCCGTTGTAGATGCAACAGGAAAGGTACTTGATACAACAGTAGTTTACCCAACAGCTCCACAGAACAAGGTTGAGGAAACTAAAAAGGTAATCAAGGCGCTTATTAAAAAGTACAACGTTTCGCTCATTTCACTTGGTAACGGTACAGCCAGCCGTGAATCAGAGCAAATCATCGTTGATATGCTAAAGGAGATTCCAGAGAAGGTAGAATACGTTATCGTTAACGAAGCAGGTGCATCAGTTTATTCTGCCAGCAAGCTTGCTACAGAGGAGTTCCCAAACTTCGATGTAGGACAACGTTCCGCCACATCAATGGCTCGTAGATTACAGGATCCACTTGCGGAGCTTGTTAAGATTGACCCTAAGTCTGTTGGCGTTGGTCAGTATCAGCACGATATGAACCAAAAGAAATTGGATGAGACTCTTGCTGGTGTAGTAGAGACCTGCGTTAATGCAGTTGGTGTTGATTTGAACACAGCCTCTGCATCACTTTTGGAATACGTATCAGGAATCAACAAAACTCTTGCAAAGAATATTGTTGAATACCGTGAAACAAATGGGCGCTTCAATTCCCGTGCAGAGCTTAAAAAGGTTCCTAAGCTTGGACCAAAAGCTTTTGAGCAGTGCGCAGGCTTTATGCGTATCACAGGTGGTAAGAATCCTCTTGACGCTACAGCTGTGCACCCTGAAAGCTATGATGCAGCCAAGGCGTTACTTGAAAAGCTGGGATATGACACCAAGGATATTGCAGCAGGTACATTAAAGGATATTCACAAGAGCATACAAAATATCAAAGAGTTATCCACAGAACTTGGTATTGGTGAGATGACTTTAGAGGATATTATAAAAGAGCTTGAAAAACCAGGTCGCGACCCTCGTGAGGACATGCCTCGTCCAATCCTAAAGAGCGACGTTCTTGAAATGAAGGATTTAAAGCCTGGCATGCGCCTTAAAGGGACAGTTAGAAATGTAATCGACTTTGGCGCCTTTATCGATATAGGTGTTCATCAGGATGGTCTTGTGCACATTTCTCAGATGACCGACCGATATATCAAACACCCTCTTGAGGTTGTTTCCGTAGGTGACATCGTTGAAGTGGAAGTTCTTTCTGTTGATGAAAAGAAAGGCCGCATCGCCCTCACTATGAAGCTGAAGAACTCCTAAGCCTTCCCCCTTTTGGGGAAGGTGTCTGCGCAGCAGACGGATGAGGGCATAGTTATTGTAATCATATACATAAATAATATATTGAAATTGTTATAATTCAACAAAATGTGTATGCAAACAGTCTTTTTAATTGACAATTATAACCAATTCTCCTATACTCATATTCAGTTAGAGAAAGTTACAGTGAATGTGCTTTTTAGGAGAAATGATAGAAGAGCGAGTCGTTAGGGGTTTCGACTCGCTCTATTTTTATTCATTTTAAAGGGAAAATATGGTAAAATAGAAAATAATTGGGAGAATGAGGGCTTATGGGACAGAACATTAAATTCAGTGTAAAAATAACAGAGGATGATTTATTTCGCTTTAATCTACATCATTCATATACTAGCTCCCAAGGGATATTATCCGTGGTGCTATTTGTACTTTTAATAGTTGTATGGATACTTCGCTTCGCGGTGCTATCACCATTATACAGGGTGTTTTATCCTCTTATTGCAGTTATATTTTTACTGTACATTCCCCTAACCTTAAAGGCCAGGGTCAAGGTACAGATTAAACAAGAGGTGTTTTCCTACCCTATTACTTACGAGCTAAAGGATGAGGGTTTATGGATTTCATCCCCATCATCAGAAGAGCCAGCAGTACTTCCATGGGAATACATTTACAAGGTTTCTACCTGGAAGGGCTACCTGCTTATTTACAGCAACAGAGTAAATGCATACATCATCCCAATTGCAGATATTTTATCGGATTATGATAATATAGTTGCATTTATGAAATCACACATAGAGGATTATAAAATACAAATAAAATGACAGAAATAATCGAAACAAATTCAGCAGAAGAAACAGAGGCGCTTGGCCTTAGGCTTGCAAAGGAAGCCACTCCTGGTCAGGTGTTCACTCTCATAGGAGATTTGGGTGTAGGCAAGACAGTATTTACCCAGGGTTTTGCCAAGGGGCTTGATATTGATGAGGCTATTTGCAGCCCTACATTTACCATAGTTCAGGTATACGATAGTGGTCGTATGCCATTTTATCATTTCGATGTATATCGCATTGGCGATGTAGAAGAGATGGATGAAATCGGCTACGAGGATTATATCTATGGGGATGGCGTTTCCCTTATCGAATGGGCCAACCTGATAGAGGATATTTTGCCAGATAGCTACACTCGTGTTACCATAGAGAAAAATTTAGAAAAAGGATTTGACTATCGTAAAATTACGATAGAAAGCATTTAAGATGAAGATACTAGGAATAGATGGCTCAGGCTTAGTTGCGTCTGTGGCCGTGGTAGAAGATGATAATTTAATTGGAGAATACACTACAGGTTATAAGAAGACTCATTCTCAAACATTGTTACCAATGCTTGATGCACTTGGAACAATGATAGAGCTTGATCTTAATTCAATAGATGCTATAGCAGTTGCAGCAGGCCCTGGTTCTTTCACAGGTCTTCGTATCGCATCAGCTACAGCTAAGGGCATAGGATTATCCTTAGGCTGCCCTATTGTTTTAGTTCCTACAGTAGATGCAATAGCATTCAATATGTGGGGCAATAGCGGTATCATCTGTCCAATTATGGATGCCAGAAGAGGTCAGGTATACACTGGGCTTTATTCATTCTCCCAGGATGGCAGCTTCAATGTATTGCGTCAGCAGTGCGCAGTAGATTTTCACGATATTGCAGCAGATATTAACGCCAGAGGCGAGGCAGTCACATTCTTAGGTGACGGAGTACCTGTATTTAAACAACTCATAGAGGAGCTTATCACAGTACCTTATCGCTTAGCACCAGCTCATCTTAATAGACAGCACGCATCCAGCGTTGCAACACTTGGTGCAATCTACTACCAGAATGGCGAGTGTGATACAGCGGCAGACCATCGCCCAGAGTATTTACGTTTATCTCAGGCAGAGCGTGAACGACTTGAAAAGGAAGGAAAAGCTTAATGGCTTTTACATATAGATATGCCACTGAAGCAGATGTTGATGCTATTGTATCCATCGAAGAGGCTTCAATGAGCAACCCTTGGAATAGGGACAATTATTTAGAGGCTGTTAATTCAGACCACGCCTTTATTATGGTGGCGGCAGATGATGATATTATAGCGGGCTTTGCCGTGTTTTATTTAACCCCACCCGAATCAGAGCTACCTGACATAGTAGTAGCTGAAAGCTATCGTGGCAAGGGTCTAGGTAAGGCACTTTTATCCCAGTCCATAGCTGCCCTAAAGGCGCAGGGCATAGATACCATATACCTGGAGGTTCGCGTCAGCAACACTCCCGCCCGTACCCTCTATTCCCGCCTGGGCTTCGAGGAAATCGGCAAACGCAAATACTTCTATTCCAACCCCGTCGAGGACGCCATCTGCATGTCTTTGCGTATTGAGGAATAATTCGTATTTACGTATAGCAGCCGCGCGTATATCGTATTCTGTCTGTATAAGAAGTGTAAAAATAGCTTGTAGTTCACAATATAATACACTCTGAAAGGAGCATCTAGCGACTGAAAGAGTATATTATATTGTGAACGTAACAAGCGAGCCATAGACTTAGTAATTTGAAAGGATTTATAGATGTTAGATGTTTGTTTGTTGGGAACTGCAGGCATGATGCCTCTTCCTAATAGATGGCTGACCTCATGCTTATTAAGATTTAATGGCGAAGGCTTACTTATAGATTGTGGCGAGGGAACACAGGTAGCACTGCGAGAAGCAGGCTTCTCCCCAAATCCAATCTCGGTGATTTGCCTCACCCATTATCATGCAGACCACGTCAGCGGCTTGCCAGGCTTCTTGCTTTCTATGGGTAACTCCGATAGAACAGAGCCGGTAACAATTGTTGGACCTAAGGGGCTGGAGAGGGTGGTCAATTCTCTTAGAGTGATTGCCCCAGAGCTTCCTTTTGAGATAAAGTTTCATGAATTGCAGCAGGATGAAGAATACTTCGAAATTTTGGGGTATCACATTCATGCATTTAAAGTTAATCATAATGTTCTTTGCTATGGATATTCTGTGGATATCCCAAGAAAGGGCAGATTTGATGTAGAAACTGCACAGGCACTAGGGCTTCCTGTAAAGCTGTGGAATCCACTTCAAAAGGGTAATACAGTAGAGTTTGAGGGAAAGACTTATACGCCTGATATGGTTATGGGTGCAGCTAGAAAGGGGCTAAAGGTTACTTATTGTACAGATACCCGCCCTACAAAGTCTTTGGTTGAAGCGGCAAAGGGGTCGGATCTTCTTATCTGCGAGGGAATGTATGCAGAGGAGGATAAGCTTGTTAAGGCAAAGCAGAATAAGCACATGACTTTCTATGAGGCTGCCAAGGTGGCTAAGGATGCTGATGTTAATGAGCTTTGGCTTACACATTTTTCACCATCAATGACAGGACATAAAAGATATATGAAAGCAGTCTGTGATATTTTTCCACAGGCTAAATTGGGGGAAGACGGCAAGTTTGTAGAACTTGATTTTGCGGAGGAGTAGTATGAGAAAGGCGATACGAATAGTAATAGCTATTATCTGTATGGTGACACTTGTTGTGGGGTACTATGCGTATTTGTCACGTAAAAATGATTCTGTTTCAGCAGATTCTAATGTTGAGCTATCAGAGGTTCAGGCGATAGTTTCAAAGAATTTTATGAAGGAATATCCTGCTACACCACGCTCCGTTGTTAAGTGGTACAATCGAATAATTACAGCCTATTATTCCGAGGAATATTCTCAGGAAGAGCTTGAAAAAATGGCAGAACAGGCTAGAATGCTAATGGACGATGAATTGTTAAAATACAATCCAAAGGACACTTATCTTGCATCCCTTAATCTTGAAATAGAAGATTATCGCAATCGAAATAGGGTTATTGTTTCAAGTACAGTCAGTGATTCTAACGAGGTTCAGTATAAAAAGGTTAATGGCTATGACTGTGCATTTTTAACCACCTATTATTTCATCAGAGAGGGAAGCTCTTATGATAGAACATACGAAGATTTTTGCCTAAGGAAGGATTCTAATGGGAATTGGAAAATCCTTACCTGGAGGCTGTCTACAGAGGACGAAGTAAATGGATACTAAAGAAATAAAAATACTTGCAATTGAAAGCTCCTGCGATGAAACTGCAGCAGCTGTTGTTATAAACGGAAGAGATGTCAGAAGTAATGTCATATCTACTCAGATACCACTTCACACCTTGTATGGTGGAGTTGTTCCAGAAATTGCATCAAGAAAACATATCGAAAGAATTAATCAGGTTATAGAGCAGGCACTTGAAGATGCAGACATGGGCTTAGAAGACATGGATGCTATTGCTGTTACCTATGGTCCGGGACTTGTTGGTGCGCTTTTAGTAGGTGTAGCTGAAGCTAAAGCTATTGCTTTTGCTCAGGGGTTACCTCTTATTGGCGTACATCATATAGAAGGTCATATCAGTGCCAATTATATCGAGAATAAGGAGTTAGAACCACCATTTTTATGCCTGGTTGTATCTGGTGGTCATACACATCTTGTTAGAGTTGTAGATTATGGTAAATACGAAATATTAGGGCGCACCCGTGATGATGCTGCTGGAGAGGCCTTTGATAAAGTTGCAAGAGCTATTGGCTTAGGCTACCCTGGCGGCCCTAAAATCGAAAAGGCAGCTCATGAGGGCAATCCTAATGCTATCACCTTCACCAGACCTAAGGTGTCAGATGGAGTATATGATTTCTCCTTCAGCGGTCTTAAGTCCCAGGTGCTAAATTATATCAATGGCGCCCAAATGAAAGGGGAGCCAGTAAATGATAAGGATGTGGCTGCATCCTTCCAACAGACTGTTATTGATACATTATGTGACCATGCCGCTCTTGCAATTGATGAATTTGGCATGGATAAATTTGCCATTGCAGGTGGAGTAGCATCCAACCAGACTCTCAGGGCTGCAATGGAAAAAATGTGTGAAGAAAAGGGAGTTAAATTCTACCATCCATCTCCTATTCTTTGCACAGATAATGCTGCTATGATAGGTGCAGCAGCTTACTATGAATTCTTGGCAGGTAAACGTGATGGCTGGGATCTTAACGCCATCCCTAACCTTAAACTCGGAGAACGCTAGAGTGAAGCCTTCCCCGTTATCGATGAAGGTGCCCCACAGGGGCGTATGAGGGTATCATGAACAAATTCACAGCAATAGTCCTGGCTGCCGGTAGCGGCAAACGCATGGAACAGGACATTCCAAAACAATATATGAAATTAGGAGATGCACCCCTTATGGTGCATTGTCTCCGCACATTTCAGGAAAGCAAGGTTACACAAATTGTTCTTGTGGTAGCACCTGGCGATGTAGAAAAGTGTCGCAAGGAAATCATCGAACGCTATCATATAGATAAGTGTATCGCTATAGTAGAGGGTGGCGAAGAACGCTACAATTCTGTTTATGCTGGCCTTCAGGCTATTAACGATGGCTATGTTCTTATTCATGATTGTGCCAGAGCCTTTGTCTCTATTGATATTATCCATAGATGCATGTCGGCAGTAGCATTGTACGAGTCGTGCGTAGTGGGTATGCCATCCAAGGACACAGTTAAGCTCACTGACACCCATAGAAAGGTATTAGATACTCCAGACAGAAGCAATGTATGGATTGTCCAAACACCACAGTGCTTTGAGTATAATCTTATTCGTGGTGCTTATGATAGGATAATTGAGAATGCTGACACATCTATCACAGATGATGCAATGATAGTAGAGAAGGCTACAGACCATGATGTTCACATGATAGAGGGCTCTTATATGAACATTAAAGTAACCACTCCAGAGGATGTTGCATTCGGTGAAGCAATTCTTAGAAGCAGGCGATAATTCACTGTCTGAAATGCTAGTAAAATCGCGGCATTGTCACAATTTTCTGAATTTAAAATTTTTCAAAAAAACTTATGATTTTTTGTTGACATACTAAGCTTGGGATGATATCATACTATTCGTGTTCGAGAGATACACATGCAGAGGTATCGAAGTGGTCATAACGAGGCGGTCTTGAAAACCGTTTGTCCGCAAGGGCGCGTGGGTTCGAATCCCACCCTCTGCGTTACATAAGGCAATCGCGAAAGCGGTTGCCTATTTTTGTATATAAAGCCTTTTTATATTGCTGTTAGGCTGTATATACTTACGCACAAAGTTGATCGAATTCAAAAGATAAGAGAAGGTGCCTTACTGGGTTACCAACAAGGTAATTAGGAGGATTTAATATGTTATATTTTTCATGTGACTATGCTGAAGGATGCCATCCTAAGGTATTGGAGGCTTTAACAAATACTAATATGCTGTCCACTCCGGGCTATGGGGAAGATGAATTCTGTGATAGCGCAAAGGAAAAGATTAAGAAGGCTATCAACTGTCCTGATGCAGATATATACTTTCTTGTAGGTGGAACTCAGACTAATCAAACAGTAATCGATTCCATGCTGTCTAATTATGATGGGGTTGTAGCAGCTGCTACAGGACATGTTGCAGTACATGAAGCAGGAGCAATAGAATACAGCGGCCACAAAGTAATTACTCTGCCAGGACATGCAGGCAAAATTGACGCTTTAGAATTAAGACAAATGCTGGTAGATCATTATGCCGATGAAAGTGCTGAGCACATGGTTAACCCTGGCATGGTATACATATCATATCCTACTGAATACGGCACACTTTATTCCAAGGCAGAGCTTGAAGCTATCTCTTCTATATGTAATAAATATCAAATACCTTTGTTTATAGACGGGGCTAGACTTGCCTATGGTCTTGCAGCGGCAGAAGATGTTACTCTATCAGATATTGCAAAGCTATCAGATGTATTTTACATTGGCGGAACCAAGGTGGGGGCTTTATTTGGCGAGGCTATTGTTTTTACCAAGAACAATACTCCAAAGCACATGATTACTCAGATTAAACAGCATGGCGCTCTATTAGCTAAGGGCAGATTGCTTGGGATACAGTTTGATACTCTATTTACAGATGGGCTATATATGAAGATGGGAGAACATGCTGTAGCTTGTGCTAATTCCATAAGAGCCACACTTCGTGAAAAGGGCTACCAGCTTTATATGGATAACCCTACCAATCAGATTTTTGTTGTGATGGATAATAAAGAGCTTGAAAAGCTTTCAAAAGAGCTTTCTTATGGCTTTTGGGAGAAGTATGATGCTACCCACACAGTTATAAGAATTGCCACCAGCTGGGCCACTTCAGATGCAGCGGTTGAGGGGCTGAAAAAAATCTTATAAAATTTGCAAAAAGCTGTTGACAGTTTGCAGGTCCTTTGATATTATAAACGAGCTGTCGCAAACGGGGACTAAATAGCGGAAACGCTTGTAATAGTCAACAAAAACGACATCAAAAAATAGTAAAAAGTGCTTGACAAAATGCCACACAGATGTTACTATTTACAAGCTGACTCAAAAGAGTCACAGCCCTTGAGTTTCTTAAGAAATTCAAGAAAATAAAATGAAAAAGTTGTTGACAAAAAGCTTCAATCGTGTTAATATAAACGAGTTGCTGCTGAGAGCAACAACAAAGCGAAGATTGATAACTGAACAGTGAAACAAACCTTGAATTAATACAAGTTTTTAAAACATGTATCCTTGAAATTCATT
>SVER01000092.1 GCA_015057315.1 Pseudobutyrivibrio ruminis
GATATAGTCACCGCCGCTATATTCAAAACATTTCTGTTTTAAAACATTTTTATTGACTTTCTTTAATAGTTAGTCTTATTCTTATCCTTTTTCTCTGGACCATTTTCAATCCACCAGGCTGCAACTGCGCCTCCTAAGATAATTACAGCAAAAACTCCAATTAATATATTTTCAATCATTTTATAAAATCCTTTCCACGCAAAATAAACCTATGCAGATTTTGCATAAGCTGAAATATAGTAATTGAATTTAGCGGCGCTTTGGCCCATCCTTATCGTGGATAAATTTGATAATGAAAGTTCTAGAATATATCAATTCAGATATTGATATATTAGAATTTCTAAGAGAATACAAACATCCTGCTATTAATAAGAAGAATGTTAGCAAGATGAATCTTACATTAGAGATTGTTTTTATTTGGCTTGTTTTTGTAGCTGCATAGGTGACATCAGTGCTGGCGCTTTTTTCATTCTTAATCTCCATCTGCGCCCCATTAGGCACATTGATAGTGATAGAAGGTCTATCATCATAGCTAAATGCGTTTGATGCACTTTGCTCACCATTACTTAAACAGAAAAAATTGCACAACAAAAAAAGACATGCAAGAACGTATATTAACTTTCTAATCATAGTCTTTTTCATTGCTTCACCTTTAATAATCTATTGAATTCATAAAAGTATTTTAGCTCATAGGTGTCCCAACTTCAATTAAATTACCATCTAAATCGTAAAAGCGTACAACCTTTTGCCCCCAGGAATGCGACATCAATCTATTTACATACTTTATATCTGGATAAAGTCTCTCAAGCTTTTCTACAAATTCTTCTATATTTCGCTCTTCAAAATACAGTTCAGTAGCATTGTTCTCGTGAATGATATCTCTATCAAGATACTTTTTCCAAATAACCTCATCCTGTAAAACAAGCCCCTCTGTTAATATCATGTTACCGTCGTTGTCTAGCAGCATGTCTAGACCAAAAAGATCGTGATAAAACTGTTTTGATTTTTCTATATCTTTTACAACTATAAGAATGTTTTTAAGTTTCATGTTACTATATTTCCTCCTGCCACTTATTATCACATATTTCTTAATTTTTAAATAGTATTTTTCTATTCCCCGTTTACTTTAGTGTTTTAAAGCGTTAAAATATCATTTAATAAATGCCTTGGTCTAAGGCAAATAAAATACAAGGGAGTTCTTATATGAATATTGTAAAAGCATACAATAGCGTAAGCCTAATTATTAGGATTTTATGTGGATTATTGATTGGTGCTGTTTTGGGCCTACTATTCGATAATCTTCAAGTTATTACTCTTTTAGGTACAATTTTTGTAGGAGCGTTGAAGGCAATAGCTCCAGTGCTTGTATTCGTCCTGGTTGTTTCAGCGCTAGCTCAAGGAAATGATAAGCTGGATAGAAGGTTCGGACTTGTTATCCTTCTTTACATGGTTAGCACATTTTTGGCATCAGTTGTAGCTGTTGTTGGAAGCTATATTTTCCCACAAACCATCATGCTTAGTGAAGCTGCTGAAGCTGATACAGTTCCTACTGGCGTAGGAGAAGTACTTTCAAATCTTCTTGTAAACATGGTTGGTAATCCAATCGGTGCAATAGTAGATGGTCGCTACATAGGCATTCTCTTTTGGGCAGTTGTACTTGGCCTCGCTTCGAAAAGAGTTGCTAGCGACAATACAAAAAAATTGATGGAAGACATTGCAAACATTGTATCCCTTGCTGTTAGATGGATAATTAATCTTGCTCCATTTGGTATCATGGGTCTTGTGTATTCAAATGTGTCTACAAATGGTTTAGCTATTTTTACAGATTATGGAAAGCTTTTGGCGCTGTTGGTAGGTTGCATGCTTGTTGTGGCTTTATTGGTTGATCCATTACTTGCTGCCATCGTTCTTCGCACAAACCCATATCCACTAGTATTCAGATGCCTTAAGGAATCTGGTGTTACAGCATTCTTTACTCGTAGCTCTGCTGCAAATATTCCTGTAAATATGGAACTTTGCGAAGCTCTTGGCATGGATAGGGAAATGTATGCCGTTTCAATTCCTCTTGGAGCAACTATTAACATGGACGGCGCAGCTATTACTATAGCAGTTATGTCTCTTGCAGCTGCTAATACAGTTGGTATTCACGTTTCATTTGCCACAGCCCTTATCCTCGCATTTATTGCCACATTGGCTGCTTGTGGAGCCTCAGGCGTTGCTGGAGGTTCACTTCTCCTTATTCCAATGGCATGTTCATTGTTTGGTGTTGATGCTGACGTTGCTATGCAAGTTGTTGCTGTTGGTTTCATCATTGGTGTTGTTCAGGATTCAGTAGAGACAGCTCTTAATTCCTCAGGTGATGTTATGTTTGCCGCTACTGCAGAATATTCACAGTGGAAGCGCGATGGAAAACCTCTTCCAACATTCCTTGGTGGAACAACTAAAGTAGATATATAATTTTGTATATACTTAAGGCGAGCCTAGGCTCGCCTTATTTGTTCATTATGTAGTTCAGTTCACTATATTATTTAAACATATTAAGGATTTCTTCTTTGCTAAGTCGAGCATCCTCTTCTTCATATTTTTCTTTAGTGTAATCACCACTTCCACCATTATCAAATTGTTCCAAGAAACGAAGTGTACCTGTAACACCTAAAGCATTCTTTAAAGCCTTTATACCCATTGCCTGGATTTGTCCTTCTGGCATAACATTTATCTTTTCAGCAGTTATCATGAAATCACCTCCAATAACCATTCTGTTGGATTCATCACCTTAACTTTAGCAGGAATCCTATTAGCATTGTTCATAAACTTTTTATCTGTTGTTAGTAATACATCCACACCTGCAGCTTCAGCACATGCAAGATGTATACTATCTTTTGTGCGAATATTACTATTTTCTCTAATTTCAAGTGCTCTATCTACGATATCTTCTGTAACAGATATTTCGGACGAACAAAGACTGTACATTAGTGACAATCTTTCACGCTTAACGTAATCAGGTGTATCTTTATGTATATTGTATCATCTCATTCTAGTTTTTATCAAACAAATAGTATTAGGAAGTATATGAAACACTAACTAAATTTGATATTAAGGTCAACTTAAGGTCAAAACTTTTGTTTCCACTATGTTAGAACAACTCCCAAAACAAAAAGGCTCCCGAGGATATCCTCGGAAGCCTTGATTTTACTATTTGGGTTGGGCTGTTCGCTCGAAATTATTCGATGATTGTAGCAACACGACCAGAACCTACTGTTCTACCATCCTCACGATTCATACTTACGTTTATCGTAGTTACAATCGTTGATTTTACAGTGTTTCTTTTGATGTGATTATTCATATTCGCATCATTTTTTATGGTTTTTAGAATTTTTGGTACCAAAACGGTACCAAAGTTAATCCTAGTTAAGTAAATTTTGATTAGGTTTGCTCTCGTGCCATTCTTTCACCATTTTTCGATATTCCTCTTGTTTTTCATAATGCTTCTTTAAATCCGCTTTCCTTTTTGCAGCCTTCTGAGC
>SVER01000093.1 GCA_015057315.1 Pseudobutyrivibrio ruminis
TTTTTAGTCTCCGCAGTCGAGCTAAGCTCATCAGTTTTATTAGCAGCACTTTTCATTTTCTCTAAATAGGCCATATTACTAGACAGCTTACTTTTATCAACCTTGCCGGACTTCTGTTTGTTGTCATAATTATAAAGAGCCTTATAAACACTTGCTGAAATGTTAGGATCAAAACTAATACTCATGAAAACACTCCTCTCATAAAAGAAAGCATTGTCTCAACAAAACTTTCATTCCATTGAAACAATGCTTAAACTTCCTTGCTATTATATTTATCGTTTGAATTGAGTAATGCTTTGATAGATATGTAATCAGTAGGCAAAAATATGTAACCAAAAGCTATTTACTCTTTAAAATATATTTTCTATCTTTGTTAGAACCAATGGCTTCCACATCATCAAGAGTGGATAATATTTCCCTTGTTCTAGATGGTTTTAATCCTATCTTTTCAGCAATTTCAGCAGTTGAAGCCTCTCCAACCGTAGATAAAAATTCAATTATGTTTTTAATGTGTACCTCACTTTTTTTCGCCGTTTTTTTTTCGCCGTTTTTTATCGCCGTTTTTTTATCGCCGTTTTTTATCGCCGCTTTTTCAAAAGTAAGCGATAAGCAAACTTGGTTCAACACGGTATTTTCAACTAACTCTGGTGTAACCCAACCATTATTACTCCATGCCTTAAGTATCGCTGGGAAGCCTGAGCCTGCATTATCTCCGAAGCCAACCATTCGTAACATTGTCTGCATCTTAGGATTACGAGCTTTTGAATTGCCTCCCAAATATATTTCTTCTTTAGGCAGTTTCAATACTCCAGGATTAGTAAATTCAAAACCATCTTCTTTCTTAATAACTTTTAAAACACCGGCATCCATCATATAATCTGAATGAATAATAAGATTAACAAAACCTTCTCTAACAGCTTTATGCACAGCTGTATCATCTATTCTGGTTTCATTTTCAAGTCTAAAAGGTTTCTTTAAATCTGAAGTCAGTTTTCTAGCTACAATAGTGAAGAAATTAAACAAATTATTTTCCCATGTACCATCGTAAGTCAGTCTGTCACTCCAACGCATATCCCCTGATAAACCGCTTTCATCCCGGTAATCCATGAGAATATTATCAAATTTTTCTCTAATGGGAAGACCTTTTCCAAACATAAGCAACCCTGCCACAGTCAGACCTTCCACGCCAGTCATGCGATCTTTAGCGTAGCCTCCCAACATTCTCAGAAATTCCTTATCATCATAAGAATTCCAAACATGCTCTGGATTAGTAACTTTAAACATCTGCCTATATGATGATAAGGTTGTGATATCAATATCATCCATATTATAGTGTTCCAAAATAGCACTATCATTTCCATTTGGATTTTGATCCCTTATCATTGCACGAACCTCGTGCTCTGTAGCATGATAATCTCCTTCGTTATTACGCTTAAATGTACCCTTATATGGATTCTCTCCAATATAAACTGGCTTCAAATTGTAACTTGCACGAGGTACATGGATAATAATCAGTACGACGCCATCAGCAGATACAGTGTACACATCATCATCTATCAAAATATTTGCATTGACCTTATTTCCGTTGAGTGTATTCCAAAAATCCTCTATCTGCTTAGTTGGATTAGATATTCCTTGGATAATAAATCTCTTTTCAGGATTTGTCTCTTTTTTGTTTTCCTTAACACCTAAAACTATATCTCCACCAGATGTATTTGCAAATGCTGAATATGATTCATACACTGACTTTGGAATCGTAGATTCAGCCTCCTTACATTCAAGATTTACATTTTCACCTAAAAGCAATTTTCTTTTAATTTCTTCAAATGAGAGTTTCATTTTTTACGCTAACTCCTTTAAGATATGTTAAAGTCCTTTGTGATAAACAAAATATAAAGAACTACATAAAAGATTTTATACTAAAAATATTACTATGTCATTGAACTTGTAGTTTAAACCTACTATTTTTAATAAAACTATCTATTTAAGCTTGTCCATACATATAATTCCCTCGTTATTTTTTTCATTATGAGTAAATGTTATCATTCTTAAATGCTTAATACAATTCCTTACAAAAGGTACACTACCACTATAGCAGTGTACCCTTTGTTCGTTGCTTTATTTAAGTTCCATTCCTCAGTCCATCTGGCAATCTGAACTGTGCCACTTTCCGAAAGGTCCAAGTGGTTAACTAAAACAAATATTGCCTATTAAATAATTTCATTAGTATCAATAGCAAAAGATGAATATAGAGTTTCATTAGCCGTTCCTGACTCATATATTTTTGAAAGGGCAGACCTATTTATAGAATTTGTATTTCCAAAGAACAGCATATCCATCACCGATTTATTGAGAGCCTGCTTCTTAGATTGTTCTTCATAAAGGCGTCTGCGCTCATCAGCTGCCTTTTGGCTAATTTCCAAATTGCGTTTCATGTTTGCGGCCTGTTTTTCTCTTTTTTCACGATGTTCTTTTTCGACTTCAACAATGTGCTCATCCGAATCTCTACACCCGCATATTTCAGTAATAGTACCATCTTCATGTACAATTACACCACAAGATTCAAATACCTTGCCCTGTGCGGCACATATTGCTGTCTCTCTAGGAACAAAATTGTTAAAGTAGTCATCAATTTTACTCTCGTAATAATTTGCTTTTTCAGGATTTTTAGCCATTTCTTCCAGGATATTGGGAGCGATAATAACATCATTTCCGCTCATAGTTTGTCCCATTTTATCAAGAGTCTTTTGGTCCTTCGGGATGCTCTTAATCTGTAGATTACCGTATTTGGACTTTAGATAATTTGTGTAAGACTCTACTTGTGATTCCTTGTCGACAGTTCCAGCCTGCAGGAATTGTGAGAAATCTAAATTGCTAACGATTCCCAATGCTTTAGATGGTAGGTTCTGCATTCCTACGGAATTATAAAATCCCTGCACAACCTGCATATTAATTGGATTAATCATTTGGCTCCACCTCCTCATTCAATACAAAAAGCCAAGACTCATTTTGTATTCATCCATGAATCTTGGCTTATGGTTCCTATATTAAATTTCGGAGGTCATTATAAACAATAAAGCTTGATGCCTCCAATGGTCAATTTCTTGTAATGAAATGCACTAAAATTGTATTGAATAGCGTAAATGAAAGACTATCCCTTAACCGTCGCCTCGCTAATCACTTCCTTTGATTCACTTTCCTTTGACTTATAATAATTGTCAAACAGTGAATCCGCAGCATCCATGGTTTGTTGGCAAATAGAAGGTAGTTTTCTTCCCCAAGACTTACCTGCTAAACCAAATCC
>SVER01000094.1 GCA_015057315.1 Pseudobutyrivibrio ruminis
GGTCTGAAAATGAGTTTGAACTCAACAAGACCTACGCATTCGATACAGTAGCGTTTTCCTCTTGGCTTACAGAATTACGAGAAGTCATTTTAGAAGACACTATGAAAAAGATAGAATCGGGGAGTTAAGCAACTTCCAATTTGTCTAACTAAATAAACATATTATAAGGAGCTGGTTTAGCTCCTTTAATTTTACCTATTATTTCTAGTACTAAATGCAACAGTACTATAAGTATTGCTTTTACCTGTAGAAACTTGCATTAACTTCAAGAAATTTGCATTTACTAAAAAAAGTTACTCTTAAATCCCTTATTTACTGATACCACACTTTTGGGGATTTTCATATACTATCTATCGGTAAAACAGATATTTATCCGTTAGTTATGTGTGGCAAAATACCGCTCTCTTTGTCCCACTTTGACCACTTTGACTGAGTAACTTTTTAATGTAAATGCAAATTTCCAATACTTAATGCAACATTACAGAGGTAAAAGCAAAACATATATCGATGTTGTATTTAGTACTGGAAATAATAGGTAAAATTAAAGTAGCTAATCAAACTGAACAGCTCCTTACAATATGTTTATTTAGTCAGACAAATCGTTAAGGAAATATTCCTATGAGTAATGATGGTGTGCATTTTTCTATCGAAGGCCATGAGAAATTTGCAAAGGAATTCCTGACAAGATTTAGAGATTTATAATTATCAATTTTTTGAATGCTTCCTGTAAGTATTCCTCTTCGCTCATTTCTGAGCATTTTTTTATGTAATCAACTTTTTTATCTGCCATTTTTATCACACCACAGACTGCGCCCCAGGTAGTAAATAATTTAATGAAAGCATCCTCTTTTAAATCAAATAACTCAATTATGTATTCATTGATAGACTCGCCTACTTCAAAGGTTTCTTTTTCACTTTCATAATATTTATTTGAAGAAAAATTCACATTAATTGTCTCCTGTAAGAAATCAAAATACATTGGATATTTTTTCTTGTATGTGTAAATGGCATTGCAGACTCCAAGAAAATTTTCATCAGAGGTTTTCTTAGAATCTGTGCCATCAATTATTTGTTTCTTTAAAACCTGCATACTTCTTAAAACAAGGTAACTTATTATCTCCTCCTTGTTTTCAAAATATACATATAAAGTAGCCTTACTGTAGCCTGCCTCTGCAGCAATTTGACTAACAGATGTTTTATCAATTCCTTCTTTTAGGAAAAGCTTCTCAGCTCCATCTGCAATTCTTTTTCTGTGAACTCCAGGTTCTTCCTTAATTCTTCTTGCCATATTAATGCACCTTTATATAATCTCCTAAATCTCTTCGAATATTAGCATTTTCACCATAGGATTTGATGTAGCCAATTCTTAAAATCATCTGCGGCTCACTTGTAGAGCTTAATGCCTTCATCATCTGACCTTTTATTTCTTCATCTTCTAAGGCATAGCTCATTGGATGTACCGAAATCTGTTTTTCAACCATCTGAAGCCAAAAATCAACTGTGGTCTGGCCACATTTTATAAGAGATTCCTCATTATTGTCCGCTGAAATAATGACAAAAGCGTTTGCACTATCCAGCTGTTTTTTTGTATTATCTACTCCCTGCTTTGCGAAGTTCTCTCCTTTTGCGCTATCATGATTTGTAAACATATAATAGAAGGATTTCTTTACTCCCTTTATACCTAACTGCTCAGCAGGAAGTCCATCCTTAGATTTTTTAGTTTCGCCATTCGATAAACGAAGCCAATTTGAAAGCTCCGATGCTGCTTCCTGATTGTAAGCCTGATTTTCATAAGCGGTCATTGTTGCTTCTTTTATAATATCATATTCCTCTAAGCCATTTTCATAATAGTCGATAGTGCCCTTTATAATTGCTGACTCTAACACCTGCCCTGAGATTTTTCTCTCTTTATCAAAAGGAGCTTTCTCAGTGTGTCTATGCTTTATTAATGAGATTGCAGTCTCATTCACCACATCACTGTCCTTCTCATAGGAAACCACCATCTTTCTTTCATTAGCATCATACTGACACTCAGTTGAATATCCATATGCCAAAAATGCCTCAGCCAGAGTCTGGGTGTAACAGCCAAGGGAAATGTACATCTCTCTATCCTTAGGATCAACAACGGTGAGTTTTCTATCCGGATCAATTTTGATTTCTATCTGATTATCCGCGGGATACACATCCACAATCCAGCTTTGAACATTGTGAGAGCTTGGTGCTAAAGCTGCCAGCGCAAAAATATCCTGTAGCTCTTCAGACAAGCCTTCCACTTTCTTATTTGTATCTACACTTATTTTCCTTCCGTCATAAAGCAGTAAAACTAAACTAACACATAAAAATAAAACGATTGCCATAATGATTCTACCTTTCATTTCCGCCTCCTTTAATTAAACTACTGGTTTAATTAAATCATTAAGAATCAATTATGTCAATCATAATTATAAAAATCTAAAAGTTTATTTTTACTGTGGCAAGCACTCGCCTATGGCTAAGACAGCATTTATAACACATTCTGGGCATTCACATAACACCTGTCCTGTGCTTATACCTTTAAGGTCCTTGCAAATTGTAGCACCACATTTTTCCTTAAATTTAGCAACTAGCTCCTTTGAGTATCTAGGTGTACCCTTTCCATCAGTGAGAGCTCCTGCTACAATTACTGATCCAATCAATGCTCCACAAGTACTTTCCATACAACCTCTATAAACTGAAATATACTTTGTCTCTACAAATTGGAATTTGTGCGATTAACTTCCGATTTAATGCTTTATCAAGTATCTCTTTATGATCAAATATCCGTAAAAGAACCAGATGTAGAAATACCACAATACTAGCGTAATTGCCGAATATTCAATAGCAGCAAATTTCATAATTACAGCAATGATAATCATGAGCAACGAAAAAAGATGTATCCATATGGTCTTTTCTTTTCTGTCAGCTAATAAATGAAGTATAGTCGCCGGCATAAATGAGTAATCCATACAAATCACAAGAATTCCCACAAAATCATACCATTTCAATGTCATCCCTTCATAAAACACACCTGCAATAGCCAATGTAGTAGCTGCAAATACAAATATATCCACCATTCCCATTATCTTACGTAACTTGTCCATGGTTTTCTTTCTCCTTAGTTGATTATCCTGGAATATAATTTGCCTCTAAAAATTCCGATTTGCTTATTTCATTATCCTGAAAGTTATGAATTCATCTCATCAACAACGTCCGCCGGCTTTACAGTCATTTCTACCCATGCTGGAATAAAACCGCTTT
>SVER01000027.1 GCA_015057315.1 Pseudobutyrivibrio ruminis
AATATCTGCGATTTTCAAGGTTCATCTGAGCCTATTTTTTTGACTCAGTTTTTTCATAGATCATTTGACACTATCAATTAAATTTTAGTATTAAGTTAAAATACAATAGTATATTAAACGTAGATAGGGAAAATAGCAAATACAGGTGCTATTTTATTTTACTGAGGGCTTTTTTGGGGGATTTTTGTGGCCTAGCGCAAAATTAGTATCACTATTGTGAATTTTGGAGAAAATATACTCGAAATCATCCCTTAGCAGGCCTTATCTATAAAAATGAGTATGACTAATGTGAAAAATCGCAAAAATATACTTTATACAACTGTATTCCAGCTATCCACACCTGATTTCCAGTATATTTTTGAAAAAATTCACATTAGTCATACTCATTTTGCCAGTGGCAGCCTTATTTAGTATCTTTTGAAGTTTGACTTTCGAAAAAAGGGCGTTATTATATACTCCCTAAAAGAAAACTAACAGCCAAAGGAACCATTGGTAAGCAGCATTCTTGCTGACATAACAATGGCGCAGCCACATCTGTGGCTGCGCCATATATAAAAGAGAGAAATGAAAAAAAGATTGATTATCTGAAAATCTTAAATTTTAATGCGGCAAGTCCTGCACCTGCTAATGCAACTACACCAACTATAGCTAAGATAAATCCAATATTTGATTTATTGTCATCTGCAAGTGTTGTATCTTCACCTGCTGCTGGGACAGTATCTTCTGCTATTTCTGTTGTATCATTATTAGTTGAAAGAGTGGAATCATCTACTGTTGTATCTGTAGAATCCTCTACTGTAACATCTGTATTATCTTCTGATACGTCATTAGTAGCTGCTACCTGCTGATTGCTTCTAGCAGTATTATTTCTTCTTGCCTGTGTATTGTTAGCCGATGCATTGCTACCAGCTGATAAAGCTCCTGCCCCACCACTATTTGCAGTAGTTGCTTTATCCCCACCAGCAGTGTTTCCACTAGCTATAGTGTTTCCACTAGCTGCAGGCTTGCTGCTTTGAGATGCACTGCCTGCGCCTGCATTTGAAGAACTGCCGCTTTGTGAGCTGCTACCACTAGTTTGTCCTGAAGGCTTAGTACCTGATGATGTGTTGCCATCTGTCTTACTGTTATCTTCCTTGCTGGTCTTTTTAACAACAGCAGTGCTAGTTCCTACTAATGTCATCTCTTCTATACTTTCTGGAGAAACCGCCTCAGTAGGAATATAATCAGGATCCAGTTCCTCACTTTCCTGCTCCACTGTTTCTGTTGAAATAGAAATATCATCTCCTAAATATCCCAAATGGAAGTCATCAATATTTGCCCATTTTCCTGAAGACATATTTCCCTTAATTCCGATTGTAAGAGTTCCATATGTAACCTTAATCTTTACGGCATATAATTCGTATGGGCCGTTGCCTCTTGCAATGGTATCTGTGTAGGTTTCGCCATCACCGTTTGTAGCATAGAGGCATAGGTCATCATCTGAGCCGTAATCCCCATGTCCAAAGCCTGATACTACGTAATATCCGTTATCAAGACCTTCTATCTTCTGATAGGTGTCTACTTTAAAATCACTGTTAGCCCATGGTGCCAGATCGTATGTGCCATGACTTTGATTCTTGCCAGTTCTGCATCCACCTGCATCTCCACCATTTGTCCAGCCACTAACTGACTTTCCATCGAAGGTAGGATTGTTGATATTAGATGTCTTGTCATCTCCAAATCTAAGACTAATATCCATGCTCTTAGTGCTTGATACTGTAATCTTTCCTGCTGTTGTTGGAAGTGAATCGTACTGCTTGTCAGGTGTAGATGTTGCAACGATTACATACTCGCCACCAGGCAATGATTCAAACTCAAAATGACCATCTGAATCTGTTCTTGTCTCATATCTATTTCCGTAATCTGCTTCGCTTGGACGGGCTATTACAAGAGCATCTGAAACTACATCTCCACTTGCATTTCTTACTGTTCCTGCTACCTTGCCAAGCTCCTTGCCCATCATGGCATCAGATTTAACTGTAGTAAATCCAGCCGCCACCTTTGTCTCGGCCTCACCACCAGAAGCAAGTGAATAACCACTAAGCGAATATTTGATTGAATAGCTGCCCTGGTTTACATCATCAAAGCTATATTCACCATTTTCATCTGTGGTTGCTTCAAATTCCTTGCCCTCACCTGAAAGTTCAACCTTTACTCCAGCCAAGGCCTTGCCTGCTTTAGTTACTACTCTGCCATTTACAGTTCCTGTTGTGCTGATAGCCTTGATAGGTGCCACTGTGTTGTCTTTAGCTGCATCATCCATCTTTATTGCAACCCCGTCGCCTGATGCTTCAATGCTATAGTTGCCTGCTGGAATATGCTCAAGCTTGTACTCTGATTCACCTTCAGTTAATGCAACTGATTTCTCAAAATATCTGCCTTCAGCATCTGTTGCTTTTACCTTAACAGTCTTTCCTGTAGTGGCGCTGTCGCCAGAAATCTTTCCTGTTAAAGTTCCTGTAGCGTAATCCTTTACATCACTTTTTTTGAAGGTAAGGTCATCCGCATATACAGTAGCCCCATCCCCCTTTGCATGAATACCAATTGTAACCTGTCCATTTTCAACAACAACGTTCTTAAGAGTTACTTCTGTGTATGCTTCGTTTGCTGTAAGTACCTTCTGTCCGTATGTCACACCTCCGCTAGTAGCATATAAACTAAGGTCGCTGAAGCCTTCGGTATTTTTAATCTTTGCTGAAAAATCATAGATTCCATCAGCTAAAGCTACATCCTTTGTAGAGAGAAGCGTCTGGCTAATCTGCTCCTCGTAAGCCCCCTGGCCTGACATGATAAGTGCATATTTTCCTGTAACACAATCCTTGTTGTTAGTGATATTGCCATTTCCATCTAATATTTCTTCATTCCATCCAACAAAATCTGTTACTGTAATTCTATCTGCATCAAAGCTGCCGTTTTTCACGTAATTGTTATCACTGGCAACCTTCCACTCACCTGTTTGGGCGTTTAATTTCCATGAGCTAACTGAATTGAAAAATGGCTTTCCATTTTCGTCAAATGAAAGTGGACACCAAACGTTATAACCATCTCCATTATCAGCAAAATCTGACCATCTGTCTCCGCAGAAGATTACTGTATCCTGCTTTGAGCCTCTAACTGTATAGAAAAATCCAGTCTGGCTTACGTGACAATAATCATCACTGGCTCCATCCATCAACTCCATATTAGTGGTGACTGATCTTGATTTAAGATACTCATCATCAAGACTATCTAACACCAGATAATATCCATGGGAAGCATTCCAGCCGTACAAATCAGATGCACATACATAATACTTTCCACCGTATTCAAACATGCAGTTACCTTCACGGCCTGCGCCTGAATATATCATTCTGGATTCATCCAAGGTTACAATGCCGTCTTCGCCCTTTACTACCTTAGACAAATACATTTTGCCACGGCCACTTCCATAGGAATAAAGCAAATATCCCTGGCCTGTAGCTGGGTCAACAAAAACAGTCTGGTCACCTGTGTTTGTTGTGCCGATATAGCTTTTCATATTTACACGGTTGTTCCAGGTGAAATGACCATTTGGCTTGTCTGAAGTCATAATCAAAACCTGCTTGCTCCATCCATCTGTTTCTGCCTTTGTGTCCCCTCTGTTGGCATTATCAATGCTGTTGTCAGCATCATCACACTCGTGCTGAACTAATAATGCGTATGTTCCATCAGTTAGCTTGGTAACACCCAGGCGTCCTACCCAGGCTGCCTGCTGCCCTTCCATGATAGTCTCGTTATACACATCCTCTGGTGTGGCGATGATTCCCTCATCAGTCCAATTTACTAAATCTGTTGATGAATAACATGTGATTCCCACGAAATGATTTTCGCTAGATAACACCTTTGTCTCAGGATAGGTTACTGCCTCGGCATATTTCACACCATACCAATAGTATTTTCCATCAAACTCAAATATACCTCCGCCCTGAGAATAAATGAAATTACCATCCTTGTCCTTGAAAAAGGTGTCGTTTTTGATTTGCTGAAAGCCTGTGTCTTTGGCCTGCACTGTGGGCATGGTGCCCATAATAGGCACTCCTCCCATAAGCATAGTAGCAGCGCAAAGCACAGATGCCGCCTTACTTATTTTTCCCATCATCATTCCCCCTAAATGATTGTTTTATTAAAATCTAGTAAAATTTTAGTTCTTTTAGTAAAATTTTACAATTAGCCAGATTTACTAAAATTTGGTGTGAAAAAATGGCAATAAATCGCGTTCACAATTTTTCCTTATTTAATTCACAGATATTTGATAAAGTCTATTAATAAACAACAAAGGAGGCAACATATATGCTAATCAAAAAATACTTTAGGGCGACTTGTTCTATTGCTATTGCTTTTGCGCTGACATTGCAATCCAGTGTTACTGCCTTAGCAGCCCCTGATTCCTGGAAGGATCCGTCTACGATAGGAAGTGTATCAGCAACTGAAGCCTACAATCTTAAGGATGATTTCTACACTACAGTAAATCGCGATTGGCTTGCAGCGACGGCTATTCCTGATGGAAAAGACAACTATGGAGAGTTTAATAGTCTTCAAGATCAAAATGATGCAAATTTAATTGAGATAATGAAAAAATCTGATTCAGACGATTTAGACCAAAAGATTTTTCATACATATTATGAATTTCTCTCTGACTGGGATACAAGAAATGCTTTAGGATATGCCCCAATAATGCCTTTTATTGATTCCATCCGCAGCATCTCTTCCCTGGAGGAGATGAACAAATTTCTTGTAAATCCTGATGTAAATGTACTTGAAAACGGAATAGTAAGCTACTATAGCACTGTTTCTTTTGATGAGCCATCAAAATATGTTTTAAACCTTTCTGAAAGTGTTCTCCTTTTACCTGATGCTAACGACTATACTACACTGTCCGATTTAGGTTCCATATATAAGGATATGTACACTGATACAGCCAGCTATATGCTAAAGCGCATGGGGTACTCTTCAAAGGAAGCAAAGAAAACCATAAAGGACTGTTTTGCCTATGAAGCCCTTCTTGCAAAAAACATGTATACCCAAGATGACTTGAATTCCCTTGATTTTTTCAAAAATATCAACAATGTTCTTCCTTTAGCTGATGTTAAAGCACTCCTGGGAAATTACCCTATCGAAGGTATTCTAAACAGTGTTGGCTTTACAGATATAGACAATGTAGTAGCCGAAAATCCAAAATATTTAGCTTCTGTAGGCAATCTTTATAACGAAAAAAATCTAGCTCTCATGAAGAATTATTTTATAGTTCATACTGTTATCTATTTTAGTGATATTTTGGACAGAGAGACCTATGAAACAACGGAAAAAATAAAAAATAACGCCTTTGGTGTGTCTGGTATAAAGTCTGACGATCAGTACTATTTAGACACGGCCAAAAATAACCTTATGACAGTTATCGATAACGTTTACATTAATAATTTTACATCTGACAAGATGAAAAAAGATATTGAGGGAGTTATCAAGGATTCTATTGCCTACTATCGAAAAATGCTTATGAATGAGGCATGGTTGTCTCAACAAACAAAAGATGCAGCTACCCACAAGCTAGATTCCATGGTTATACATGCAGTAAAACCTGATAAGCTCCAGGACCACAGCGGTTTAGTACTTATACCAAAATCTGAAGGTGGAAACCTTGTCGTAGCTTCATTAATAGCCATGAAATATTGGACTCAGGACAATTATAAGAAATATAAAACAACAAAAGACCGTGATGCATGGGATTACAACAGCATGTACGAGGTTAACTCTTACTACAACTTCACTGATAACTCAATCAATATTATTCCAGGTATCTGTGGTGGAGTATTCTACAATGAGGACATGGCAAAAGAAGAAATTTACGGCGGCATAGGAGCAGTTATAGGCCATGAAATCTCTCATGCCTTTGATTCAAGAGGCGGACAGTTTGATGCCTCTGGCACACTGGCTGACTGGTGGACACCAGAAGATAAAGCAGCGTTCGATGACAGAGTTTCGAAATTAACTACCTACTTTGATAATCTCAAGGTAAGCGATACAATGGGCAACTGCAATGGTGTAATGTTAAGTGGGGAAGCTATCGCAGACATGGCTGGTATAAAATGTATGCTTAACCTTGCAGCAAAAGAACCAGACTTCGACTACAATAAATTCTTCACCCATTATGCAGTAATGTGGCGTCGATTATTGACATCAGAAAATGAGTTGTATCGTATGTCACAGGATCCTCATCCTCTTTCTTATTTGCGTACAAACCTTGTTCTGGCTCAGTATGATGAATTCTTAAATACTTACGGAATCACAGCTACTGACGGAATGTACATTGCCCCAGCTGACAGAATCTCTGTATGGTAAAACAAAAAATTTTTTTCTATATAGTGAAAAATAAGCCGCAAACATGAAGTTTGCGGCTATTTTTAGTTAACGCTCTCACGCTCTGCGACAGTAGTAGGAACCATGATTTTTAAAGGCATATCCGCTTCCTTTAGCATGCATCTGTTAAGGAAGAACACTGCTGCCTGAGCAATCTGTGGAAGTGGAATGTGTATTCCTGAAAGCTGGGGATTAGTCATAGTAGCAAGGGCGGTATCGTTGTATGAAAGGACGCTATAATCCTTTGGAACCGTAAAGCCCGCTGCTTCGATAGCACGTAGCACACCTATTGCAGTAGGTTCATTGAACGCAAAGAATGCACTCACTCTGTCGGCCTTCTTTGTATTTGCAAAATACTGTTTAATACTTTCTGATGTGCCGCTTGAACCGCTAGGTGTGTCGATGTGGCATGCCTTTAATTCAGGGTATTCCTTCACCACATCATCAAATATACGTCGGCGACTTTCGATTATTTTGCCTGCTCTGGAATCCAAGGTATATTTAACACCTGTAAAGGCAATGCTTCTGTGACCTTTGTTGTACAGATACTCCACGCCCTGTCTAATTCCTGTCTCGTAATCAGGCACAACAGATGTGTATTTTTCTGTGCAAGGTGAGGAATCAATAAATACAATATTCCTAGTCCATTTTTCCATAGCTGACACCTGGGCAGCTGAAAACTGACCAATGGCAATGATTCCATCTACATTGCCAGAGATGTTCATGTACTGGGCATTCTCTTCATTATAACGAAAGGCGATAGGTTCAAGCTTCATATCGAAAAGGCTCTTTTCTACGCTGTTTCGCATGTATATGTAGTAGGAGTCCTTGAAATGGTCCAGCTCATATTCCATTTCAACAATTCCCACTTTAAATGATTTCTGTGCTGTACGATTCTTTTCCACACGCTGACTAGGGCTTTTGTAATTAACCTTTTCGGCAGCTTCGAAGATAGCACTTCTTGTGGATTCTGCTACACTAAAGGTTTCATCCTCACTAAGTACTCTTGATACTGTTGTAATGGAAAATCCCGTTGCCTCTGATATTTCTTTTAATGTGGCCATATATTCCCCCGTTTAATAATTTTAGTAAAATTGTAGCATTTTAGATAAAAAAAGTCACTCCGGAAAATCCCAGAGTGACTTTTTCTATTAGATTATATTTTTAATCCCCTCGCAAATTCTTCTGGCAACACGAGGATTATTCATAGTATATAAATGAATTCCGTTAATGTCATTAACCAATAAATCAATCACCTGACTTAAGGCATAAGACATTCCTGCATCAAACAATGCTTCTTTGTTATTTTCATATTTGCTTATTATCCTCTGGAATCGCTCTGGAAATGAAGCATTGCACAGGCTTACCATTCTCTTAATCTGAGCTGCATTAATAACTGGCATGATTCCTGGAATCATTGGGATATTAATATCTGCATTCTTACATCTTTCATTGTATTTATAAAAAGCGTCATTTTCAAAAAATAGCTGAGACAACAACACTTCCGCGCCTGCATCCACTTTGGATTTTATACCACTAAGCTCCCCGGCAATACCAGTAGATTCTGGATGAAGTTCAGGATAGCAGGCACCTAAGAAGCAGAAATCATGATTATGCTTAAGGTAGGATATCAAGTCTGTTGAGTGCTTGAAATCCTCTTTAGCAACAAGCTTTTCGTTTTTATCTCCTCTTAAGGCTAGGATATTTTCTATCCCCTCGTATTCAAGTACCTTTGCAAATTCGTCAATTTCATGCTTATCATAGCTAAGACAGGTTAGATGTACTACAGGTTCAATGCCATAATCGTTCTTTATTTTCTTAGCTATAGCTATTGTATTGTTTGAATTTGCGCTACCGCCAGCGCCAAAAGTTACACTGATAAAATCTGGCTTTAGTTCACATAAAACAGAAAGTGTTTCATCTATATTTTTTAGGTTTTCCGCTCTCTTTGGTGGAAATATTTCAAAGGATAGTGTTCTTCTATCCTTTTTATACAACTCTGAAATCTTCATTATTACGAAATTTTTTCTCCTCTTAATTGTCTTGTAGCTTCAACTAAGTTTATAAGGCTGGCTTTTGTTTCCTTATCGCCTCTTGTCTTTAAGCCACAGTCTGGGTTAACCCATAATTTGTCATCAGATACCTTTTGGCGCATCTTCGAAAGTGCTGTTACGATTTCCTCTACTGAAGGCACTCGAGGGCTGTGTATATCGTACACACCTGGACCAACTTCTGTCTTGAAATTTAATTTCTTTAGTGAATCTAGAATCTGAAGATCAGATCTTGATGCCTCAAAGGTAATAACATCTGCATCCATTGCATCTATTGCTGGAATAATATCTGTAAATTCGCTATAGCACATGTGAGTATGAATCTGTGTTTCAGGCTTCACCCCACTTGTGACAAGTCTAAAGGATGGAATCGCCCAATCCAAATACTGGCTGTACCAATCTGACTTTCTGAGTGGTAGCTTTTCCCTAAGCGCTGCTTCATCGATTTGGATAATACCTATTCCATTAGCCTCCAAATCAAGTACCTCATCACGAATTGCCAATGCGATTTGAAGTGTGCTTTCCTTGATAGAAATATCTTCTCTAGGGAATGACCAGTTCAAAATAGTTACAGGGCCTGTAAGCATTCCTTTAACAGGCTTTTGGGTACAACTATTAGCAAACTTTGACCACTGTACAGTGATAGCTTCTTTTCTGGATACATCTCCCCAGATAATTGGTGGCTTGACGCATCTTGTACCATAGGATTGAACCCATGCTTTCTTCGTAAATACGTATCCATCTAAATGCTCTCCGAAATATTCAACCATATCATTTCGTTCAAACTCACCATGAACCAGTACGTCAAGTCCTATTTCTTCCTGGAGGGCAATACACTCTGCAATCTTTTTCTTGTTGAAATCGATGTACTCATCCCTGCTAATCTCGCCCTTTCTGTACATCAGCCTGTTTCTTCTGACTTCTTGCGTCTGTGGGAATGAACCGATTGTTGTAGTTGGAAATTCAGGAAGCTTTAGTAATTCCTTTTGAAGCTTTTCTCTTACATTAAATTCAGGAAGTCTGACATAATCCTCATCCTTAATAGCCTTAACTCTGTCCTTAACTTCTTTGTTAAAGCTATCCTTTCTGTTTCTAAAAAGCTCTTCATTCTGCTTGAATACTTCGGTTGATTCATAATCCTCTGTTTCAAATAATTCGGCCAGTTCCTTAAGCTCCTTAAGCTTCTCCTTCGCAAAAGCAAAATGCTTTGTGTAATCAGAAGAAAGCTCCGTTTCGTTCTCAAGTGTATAAGGCACATGAATTAATGAACACGATGTGCTGATGACTATCTGTTTTACACCAGCTTCCTTTAGTTCCTTAAGCACCTGAAGAGTATTAGCATAATTGTTCTTCCAAATATTTTTTCCATTTACAAGACCAGCGAAAAGAATTTTGTCCTTTGGAAAACCATTTTTCTGCACAAGTGAAAGTGTCTCTTTACCTTCCACAAAATCCAGACCAATACCATCAAAATCTAACTCAGAGATTTCATTGTAAACATCTCTTACATCCCCAAAATATGTTTGTAGCAATACTTTTACTGATTTTTTATTCGAAAGAATTTTATTGTAAATCTTAGTAAAAATTGCCTTCTCCCCCTCATCAATATCCTTAACCAGCCAAGGCTCATCAAACTGTAACCACTCTACATTTTTTTCATCAAGTGCTGTTATGAGCTTAATATATTCCTCTGTAAAAATATCAATGTAATCCTCAAAGCACTTTGTTCCTGTATACTTAAGCAGCTTTAAAAATGTAAATGGTCCTACAATAGCTGTCTTGGTTGAAATCCCCTTTGAAAGAGCATTTTCATATTCATCCAGTGGCTTTGTCCCTACGAAGCTTACCTCTGTATCGTCTTCTATTTCAGGAACAATATAGTGATAATTTGTATTGAACCATTTTTTCATAGCAAGTGCCTTAACATTTTTGTCCCCCTTCTGATAACCACGTGCCATTGCAAAATATGTGTCGATAACTGAAAGCTCTAGCTTCTCATATCTTTTAGGTATCACGTTAAACAATACTGCAGTATCAAGTACTCCATCATAAAATGAAAAATCATTTGATGAAATAAAATCAATTCCAGCCTCTGACTGGCTTTTAAGTCCATACTCCTTTTGACGGTCAGCCTCGCCGTAGATGTCATCCTGATTTATCTCCCCTTTAAAGTATTTTTCCAGTGTAAATTTTAATTCTCTATCTTTTCCAATTCTTGGAAATCCAATAACTGCTGTTTTCATAACTTATTTCTCCTTCTCATTTATTATTTTATTGGTTGAAAGTATAAACCTAGAGAATTAATAGGTAAAATATTTAAAATTATGTTATATCCATAGATATTTTCTATGGTTTAAGCTATTATATTATCAATATCTATTTCTAATTCGTAAATACGGAGGTTCCTATGACATTAAAACAGCTTAGATACATAGTGACAGTAGCAGATATTGGAAATATCACAGAGGCAGCAAAGAGACTATATATAGCTCAACCCAGCCTTACTGCTGCAATTATAGAGCTAGAAAAAGAATATGGAATCACCATATTTAACAGAGGCAAAAGGGGAATCACCATCACTAACGAGGGTGAAGAATTCCTAGGATATGCCCGTCAGATATTAGAGCAGGCAAATCTTATTGAAGACAGATATATGGGACAAACTAAACGAAAAACCAAATTCTGTGTCTCTTCTCAGCATTATTCATTTGTAGTGGAAGCATTTGTTGAATTACTAAAAAAATATGGTGGTGAATCCTATGAATTTCACATGAGAGAAACCCAGACTTTTGACATTATAGATGATGTGGCCCATCTTAGAAGTGAAGTAGGTGTACTGTATTTAAACAAATTTAACGAAACCGTAATCCGAAAAACACTTAAGGATAATGGACTGTTTTTCACGCCTTTATTCAAAGCAAAGCCCCATGTATTTATTGGCAAAGGCTCGCCTCTAGCATCAAAGAAAAAACTTACACCTGAGGATTTAAAGCCTTATCCCCGCCTTTCTTATGAACAGGGAAGTCACAACTCCTTCTATTTTTCAGAAGAGATACTAAGCACCCTAGATTGTGACAAGGATTTGATTGTTTGTGATCGTGCTACTCTATTTAATATGCTGGTGGGTCTAAACGGATACACCATCTGCAGTGGTGTTATTAGTGAAGAATTGAACGGCTCCAACATTATTGCCAAGCCTTTAGATGTGGACGATTATATGGAGATAGGCTATATTCTGCCTATCTCCATCAAACCATCCCCAATGACAGTTAAATATATTAGTTTACTGGAGGAGCTGGTAAAATAAATTATTTACTTCAACTTTTATCAACTATAGTATTTATACACCTATTGAACAATGGCATCTATTGAATTACCAATTGAACCATTGCCCTGGAATCCGATTTCTACAGACTGACCATTTGCAATGCTCTTGTTCCAATCAACTGGAGTGATTACATAGTAGTCACCCTCTGCCTCAACTGACATATTCCAGCTAGAACCGATGTTTACATCGCTCTTCTTAATCTTGATTGTCCAATCATTTACAGTTGAACCTGTGTTGTTCTCAAGCTTAAGGCTTACATTGTAACCACCATTCCACCTACTGATAGATGTATTTAAATCAAGCCCCTTTGGAGCTGGCTGTGATGGCTCTGGGTTAGAAGGTTCAGGGTTACTTGGCCGTGATGCAGGCTGTGAGCCCTGAGACTGATTATTTACAGGCTCGAAGATCCACTCCTGGTTTGGATTACCATAGTATAACCACTGGCATACATTTGTACCGTCTACCTTTTTATGCTCATAAACATCCACATATCTGACAGCATTAGATACCTTTGTACCAATAGTGTATACACCGCTCTTCTTTGTATTCTTTACAACAAACTGCTGTGCATCATGTCCATAAGCTGTGTAAATCTGAAGATTTGCACCATCTTCATCTGCTCCGTTTGCAACATCAAGCATGTAGTTACCAAGACCAGACTTAAGAGTGATATAGCCATTTCCTACATTTTCTACATACCATTTCTGTCCCTGTACACCTGTACCTGTGCTGATGATTACATTAGTAGCTGGTGCTGCCTTGTCATCAGTAACTGTAAGATACTTCTGGGAATTTGTATTCTTAAGATAGTACCATCCATTAGCAATGCTTGCCGTTGAATTCGTATTTACGTTTTGACCACTTGGCTGTGTTGGCTGTGGCTCTTCAGTTGCAGTGCTACCGTTAGCATCTGTTGCCTTCCATCTATCAAATGCAAAGCTTCCGCGGAATACAAGGCAGATATCCTTTGTTCCTGAAACATTCTTTACATTTGCTGTGAAATCCTTGAATGAACCGTTTGTTGCAGATACATTTATTGTTCCAAGAAGTGTTCCGTTCTGAGAGCCTTCTCTTACTTCAATGCTTCCGTTTCCGTTACTCTGAACTGTAGCAGTGATAGCAGATACACCCTTTGTAAACTTAACGCCCTTAGTCTTTGTGAAATCACCATTGTTGATATCAGATACCCAAGCGCTTCCATCGCCGTTACCACGTACCTGGATGCCAGCCTGAGTGAACATTGTCTCTGCCTGTACCCAATCGTATGGGTTAACAGATGGGTTCATAGGCACACCATTTAATGTCTGCTTAACTGTGTTGATTCTGCCGTTTGAAACATTAACTCTATCAATGTGAGTTGTTCTGTATCCAAGGTTTCTTCTAACTACCTGGCTCTCAACAGTGTGTGTATGATATGCCATATAGTACTGGCCCTTGAACTCAAAAATCTGATGATGATTGTTACCACCAGAACCATTAAAGAATTGAGCTGGGTTTCCCATAATCTCACCCTGGTATGTGAAAGGTCCCATTGGATTACGGCTGGTCATTACCTGGATTGTTGCATTTCTGAAGCCATCGCGGCAGTTCCAGTTTGAGCAGTATGAATAGTAATATGTGTTACCAATCTTATTGATTCCTGAATCCTCAAAAAGGTAAGGAGCATCAATCATAGCTGCTGTACCAGAAGTGCTTATCATGTCGTTACCAAGCTTAATAACTCTGGCTGTTCTTGGATGTGCATCCTGTCCTCTTGGAACGCCACCACCAAAGTAAAGGTAGCCTGTTCCATCGCTATCTACAAGGACAGCTGGGTCGAAGAGCCATTCTACATTACAGTTAGGTGTTGATTTTGTAATGAAAGCTCTGCCGATTGGGTCACGCCATGGACCTGTAGGGCTATCAGCTGTTAATACGCCGATTGAGCTTGCATTGTTTGCAAAATAAAGGAAGAATTTATCCTTACCATTAATTCTCTTCCAGCAAACTGTTGGTGCCCATGAGTTGTTAGCCCACTTTGCTGCACCATTTCTGCCTGCAATATTGAAAGCACCATGGTCAGTCCAGTTAACCATATCCTTTGATGAATAGCAGTTAAGCTGATTAATCTTTCCGTATGTGTTTTCGTTGTTGCCAGCGAATTCTTCACTATCGTTTGTAGTATAAACATAAACTGTATCATTGTATACCATGACACCTGGATCAGCGCCATAGCTTTGTGTAACTAACGGATTGTTTTCATAATCGCCCTTAACATAGCTTCCATTGATTACAGTAGCAGCTGACACATCCTGTGTCATTCCCGCAAACATAGCTGCTGTCATAGCTAGTCCGAGCATACTCTTAATAAATTTGTTCATATATTTTCCCTCTTAATTGTAATGTCAACAATGTGGCTTGAGGAGTGATGTAGCTTTAGTTATTAGTTACCTGACAAATCTATTATTGAACATCCATATAAAGGTTATTTGAAACGCTACCTGAACCGTTAAAGCCGAACTCAACGCTTCCGCCATTTGCGATTGATGCATTCCATGAAACTGGTGTGATTACGTAGTATTCGCCTGACTCTTTAACGTTTACATTCCAGCTAGAATCCATCTTTACTTCGCTCTTCTTAAGCTTAAGTGTCCAACCGTTTACAGTCTTACCTGTGTTGTTAGAAATCTTGATGCTAGCTGTGTAACCGCCACCCCAGCTGTTGATAGAAGCTTCTGCCTTAAGGCCTGTAGCTGCTGGCTGTGAAGCTGGCTGTTCTGCTGGTTGTGGCTGTGGTTGTGGTTTGCTCTGTGGCTGTGGATTGCTCTTTGACTGTGAAGCTGACTGGTTGTTCACTGGCTCAAAAATCCACTCCTGGTTAGGGTTGCCATAGTATAACCACTGACATACATTTGAACCATCTGTCTTCTTATGTTCGTAAACGTCCACATATCTTACAGCGTTAGAAACCTTTGTACCGATAGTGTATACGCCACTCTTCTTTGTATTCTTAACGATGAACTGCTGTGCATCATGTCCGTAAGCAGTGTAAATCTGAAGGTTTGCACCATCTTCATCTGAACCGTTTGCAACATCAAGCATAAATTCGCCAAGACCAGACTTAAGTGTGATATATCCATTTCCCTTGTTTTCAACATACCACTTCTGTCCCTGCACACCTGTGCCCTTGCTGATTACTACATTTGTAGCTGCTGCAGCCTTGTCATCAGCAACTGTAAGGTACTTCTGAGAATTTGTATTCTTAAGGTAGTACCAACCATTTGCAATGTTTGCTGTAGAGTTGTTGTTTACATTCTGACCACTTGGCTGTGTAGGCTGTGGATTAGTTGGCTGTGGCTGTGGATTAGATGGCTGTCCAAGTACCTCTGTGTATGCCTGGATAACCTTGTTGTAAGACTGCTTTGGTGAACCTGGAGCAGAGAACAGTAATGGAGCCTGATTCTTAACCCATGTTGTCTGATCTGAAAGTCCCCACCATGTAACGCCTGTAATCTTACCGCCATTCTTCTTTGCCTTATTGATATTCTTGAAAAGGTTGTATGCATAGTTAGCCATGTCATAATCACCCTTGTTAGAAATATCAAGCTCTGTAATCTGAACTTCGAATCCTGCACGAAGGAATGAGTTAAGAGCATTTGTGTAATAATCAACTGATGGGAAATTTGTTCCAAGGTGAGACTGCATACCTACACCTGCACAAACCTTCTTGCCCTGGTTGATGTAATTAACAAGCTTGATAACATCATTAACTTCCATGTATGTGTTGTAATCATTGTAGAAAAGCTTTACAGAATCCTGAAGCTTGAAATACTCAAGTGTCTGATAAGCATAGTTAAATGCCTTCTTTACGTAAGTTGCATTTACCTTGTTATTTCCATAAACTGCTTCCCAGCCTGAGTTTTCTGCATGAAGGATTTCGTTTGCAATATCCCATGCATAAACAACACTGCCATACTGATTTAAATATACATGGTTCATAACTGTCTTTACATACATCTCAAGACGTGCATCCATAACCTGCTGATTTACGAAACCGCCATATCCAGCATAGTTACTTCTGAAGAACCATGAAGGTGTCTGTGAATGCCATACTAATGTATGAGCTCTCATCTTAAGACCATTGTTGTAGCAGATTTTCATAACTTCATCTACTGTACTGAAGTTAATCTGTGGAACATAAGACTCACGATAATTATCAGGAATATAATATCCCTGCTTCTTAGCCTGGTCTGTTGAGATAAGCTTAGCCGAACCTCCCAACAAAGCATCTGGCTTCATCTCGTTTTCCAGAGTAATACTGTTGTAATGCTTCTTTAAAAATGCTAGCTGATTTGCATCACGAAGCTGATACAAATTGATACATGTTCCTGAATAACCATATGAGGAACCATATGTATTCAGAAGAGTTGTTTCTGCCGCCTGAGCACTAAGCGATGGTGTTGATACGCACATTGTAAGGGCGCAAGCAACTACCAAGAGCTTGCTCATTAAGCTCTTAAATACTTTCCTTCTCATCTTACATTTCTCCCTTAAAAAATGATTTAACTCATCTCCCCTCAAGCCAAAAACATTTTAACTTAAATTTAGTTTTAGTATTTTCTAATTGTTGCTTTTTAACTTCTAAATCTTGCTTTATTTCGCTAAAATTACGAAATTGTTGCATAATGCACAAAAACACTTGAAAGTTCTTGGGATATTTGCGGCATTGAATTTTGTATGTCTATTTACCATTATATCTACAACCATAATTCACAGATTATACCCATTTAGATTATATAATTCAGTTAGCGTTATAGAATATTCATATATTGCATTTAGAGGTGTTGTATGAAACGATTTAAAAATTATTTTTTAAGAATATTTAGCACAGCTTTTGTGTTCTTATTTGCTTTCACAAGCATTTTCTCATTTGTATCAAATGCTAAGGCATCAGATGTTGAAATCGTAAAAGATTCATCTACAGATAAAACTGCAGGAAAAAGGACATTAACAGGACCTTACCTTACTAACTTTGATGCCCCTGCCTTTAATGAGCCTTTTGATACCACCGCAACTATCCAAACCAATGAAGGGTATCAATGGGATATTCCTGTTATCTGGGTTGATGAAAAGGGACGTGTAGCAACCACCTGTTTAAGAGGCGTAAGCTATGCCCCAGTATTTGCCTTCTATGTTCCTGAAAACGTAGTATTAACTGGAGATGATGGAAGTACTAGTTTCTCTATCAAGATGCCAGAATTCCTGACTACCTTGTATAAGGATGCAAGCTTCCTTTCTGTTTCAAATCCTTCCACCAAAATCACATTTATCACCACTAGCTCTATAGTTGATTTTGTTGGTGAAGCATTTACCACTCCTGCTGTAGAGGCTGCGCTTTTCACATCCTACAATCTAAGTGATACGGCAACTGCGCCAGTTAGTTCAGGTAGTACAAATAACGGTGGGCAAGGCCAGGCTACTCCTGCTGCACCTTCAAATAATGCTACACCTTCTCCTAATCCAACCCCTTCGCCTTCTCCTACACCTGATAAGGATTTAGTAGAAATCCACTGTAGCGCAGGTGCGATTGAGCTACTTGGTAAGGAGAACCTAAGCTGGTTTACTAACCTTGTAAGAAATGTTATAGAACCACAGGCTGTAAATCTGCTTATGGAATCTTTCCCGTCATATTCGGTAGCAGCTAATACTACTGGAAGAGATGAACTAGGCAGAAAAATTGGTTTATACATTTATGACGAACGTCGCCAAATTGATAAAGAAAAGGACACAGAAGATGTATTAGCTTATGTTGATTCCACATACGATAAAAATAATGACTCTGCATATTCTTATTTCATAGGCGTAAATACTGGAACTCTCTATGATTATGATGTAGATGCAGAAAAAATTGTCTTTAATAAGAGTCAGCTTCATAATTTGAACAATACACTAGTTCATGAACTAATGCATGCTTTCATGAACGACTATACTAGGGTTGGAATGGAAGGAACTGTACCTTATGATACCCTGACAAAGAAAGATAACATGTTTCCGGCCTGGTTTGTGGAAGGTAGTGCATCATCAGTAGAAAACGTCTATGAATATAGACAAAGGCATTTTCAAGCAATGAGAACCTACACTGATGAAGCTGGAAATCAGGTTGTTAATGATACTTATACTAAAGAATTACTCCTTTCATTTTACGCTAACTTTGACGATGAGGATTATGGTGGCGCTAGTATCAGTACAACTAAACCTGATTATAATCATCAAACCAGGAATACAACCAGTAGATATGTCACCGGCTATCTTGCATGCATGTATCTTTCAAAGCTTGCGGTAGATAGTGGTCATGTATCAACCTATAGCTCTGTACTAAACGATAATACCAACGAAAAAGGATTTGATTCCCAAGCTATACGCTTCGGTTTTGATTCAATACTTTATGATATACATAATGGTAAAACATTAGATACTATAGTAAATGAAATCTCAGAAGGCAAATATGCAAACACAGCTGGTTTTCAAAATGCATTTTTAACTGAAAATGATGGTTCTGTAGATTTTTGTGTAGACTTCCTTAATTATCTAAATGATGTGTCTAAAAAGCTTACTGAGGAAAATGGTGGAGAAGAAACTTTGGCAAACGGTTCCATGCTTCTTCCTTTCGACACCGAAAAACGCTCACCTTTGCCGCTGGATGATAAATTACCTCCTGACATGCCAGCTCAAACACATTACATAATTACTGATAACAATGATTTTGAACCATCCACTGTGGCTGAAATAGACACCTATGACCAGGGTGGTTTGTCGTATCCAGGTATCGTATATACGAATAATGATAATATGGTTAGTGAACCTGAGGATAATGATAATTAACTTTTAAAGTCAAAAGGAAGCGCCCTTGAATGAGCGCTTCCTTTTTATTGACTATTTCCACTTTTTAATTAATGCTGGATAAATTGCCACTGCAAATAACATCATTAAAAATCTAGCTACGAAATTACCCCAATTAGCACCAAGCATTCCGGCAAATATTGCTGCACCCATATATTCCTTCCAGGATAGAACAATTACAACACCGATAAATCCAAGCATTGGAAGATTCTTGGAACCTTCCGGTATTTCATATTTAACATTATGCCTTTCAATGTAAGAACCTACCACAAATCCTAAGAACATACCTGCTGACTTAAAGGTATCTTTCATCATCTTCACTGGATCCACAAGAAGTTCTCCATCCACATAATCCATAGGATAAGGCTTAACCTGAATGTAAACAAGTACTGCAATTACAAGAAGTACTCCACATACTGTTAATATATCCTTAGCCTTTTCATTTCCTTCAAGCTTGTCCTGAACCTTTGATATAATAAACATCAATATTGCTGTTGCGCCAAATCCAACTGCAACATCCTGCGGTGTATGAACTCCTAAAAAGTTTCTAGAAAATGCGGTAAGCACCAGCATTACAATACATATCACTGACACCCATCTTCTCTTGTTCCACTGCCAAACTGCTGCTCCTCCGTAATGGATAGTAGCATTGGTGGTATGTCCACTAGGGAACGAATAGCCGGTGGCCGCCACCTTGGAATCTCCTGCCGGTTCTATCAAATCTGATCTAATCCATGGTCTGTAAGCACAGGCTGTTAATTTAATAACACCATTTAATAGCTCACCACCATTGTACCATGCCAAGAATCTGTAACCCCATTTCTTGTTTACACACCAGTAAACCATAAATGGAAGCATTGGCATAACGTCCACAGCTATCTTTGAAAGGGCATTGAAAAACTCATCAAATACGCCTCCTGTGGCATTTCGCAAATCCTGCAATAACAATAAATATTGAATATCCAATTGCATAACTCCCTCCCGTCTAATATATTTTAAATCCACTTAGATGATACTTCATTGATTAACAGTTTTCTAGTTTTTCACCAAAGTTTCACAAAGTGTCTATATTTTATTCGGAGCCTACTGGAGCTTGTAATTATCTTTAATGTATCAATTACGCAGCTGGCTTGATATTTTTCAAATCTAACTGCTGTCCAGGTCGAATCACATTAGGGTCAGATATCACATTCTTATTATTCTCATATATCTGTCTCCACAGATACTGATTACCAAGCACATCCTTTGCAATCTTGCTTAGATAGTCGCCTGGCTGCACCACATAGATATCTGTAGCAGGCTGTGCACCAGCAATCATATATGTATCGTAATATTTGTCATATAATCCAAGGCAAGCATCAGCCCCTGGATTTGCAGAAATTGATTTTTCTATTACAGTTTCCCAAGAACCATATTTGGCGTAGAAAAATTCTGCTGTACCACCATTTTCATTTCCATAAGTCTCCAAATTACTTTTCTTCACCTTTGCCAAGCCTTCTGGGTCATCCTTGTAAGATGCAAGTCGGATTTCATTTCTTTTAGCACTAACCACTCTGGCAATTTCTTCTGTTGATTTTCCAGCTTGTTTCATTGAAGTCATTATTTGATAAAGCTCCTGAATACTTGCATGATATTCTTCTCTTTGTGCTCTCATAGCATCCACAGTAGCCTTATCGGTCCAATCATAAGAGACGTACTCCTTTAATCTTTCAGATTCAGGGCTAGGTGAAAATCCATATACTGCGTTATCGTTTACAACAATATCCTTGGCAGCCTTTGGATTATCCATAGGATTATGCACATATTGGCTCGGTGCTGCCAGTGCCATTCCTTTCATAGATAACACCAAAGCAAATGTAAATACTAAGGTAACAATTCTTTTTAATGTTTTTTTCATATCAATTTTTACCTCCTATACATCATATACAGTGTCATTCTACAAAAGAAATGTTAAATAATGGTGATATGCTATCTTCCTATGAACGCAAAAAATCCCGTGGTATATCCCACGGGATTTAATTTATCTGGCTGTTAAACCATTGCCATCACTATCAATTGTGATTGTAGCGCCTTCACCTATATCACCGCCTAAGATTATCTTGGCTGCCATAGTTTCAACATTCTTTTGAATATATCTTCTAAGTGGACGGGCACCGTATACTGGGTCATAGCCCTGGTCGATTACAAACTGCTTTGCTGCAGGAGTAAGTTCTATGTGAAGCTGTCTATCAGCAAGTCTGTCGTTCAATTCCTGCATAATCAAATCTACGATTCCACCTATGTTAGCCTTTGTAAGAGGCTTAAACATAATGATTTCATCTAGTCTGTTTAAGAACTCTGGACGGAAGGAATTTCTAAGTTCGTTCATGACCAGCTCATTTGTCGCGTGAGTAATTTCGCCTGTTTCTTCATCAATTCCCTCTAACAGGTACTGTGAACCAAGGTTTGATGTCATGATAATTATTGTGTTTTTGAAATCCACTGTACGTCCCTGGGAATCAGTGATTCGTCCATCATCAAGAACCTGAAGCAGTACGTTAAATACATCTGGATGAGCCTTTTCAACCTCATCAAAAAGTACTACCGAATATGGCTTGCGTCTAACTGCCTCTGTAAGCTGACCGCCCTCGTCATATCCTACATATCCTGGAGGCGCTCCGATAAGTCTAGACACGCTAAACTTTTCCATGTACTCAGACATATCAAGACGAACCATTGCATTTTCATCATCGAAAAGTGCCTGTGCAAGTGTCTTAGCAAGCTCTGTCTTACCTACACCAGTTGGCCCTAAGAATAGGAATGAACCAATTGGCTTTGTAGGGTCCTTGATGCCTGCCTTTGAACGAATTATAGCTTCTGATACAAGCTTTACTGCATCATCCTGTCCCATTACACGCTTGTGTAATTCCTCATCCAGGTGAAGTGTCTTGCTGCGTTCGCTTTCGTTAAGTTTTGCAACAGGAATGCCTGTCCATCTTGAAATGATTCTTGCGATTTCATCCTCTGATACATTTTCATGAACAAGGTTTGCATCTCTAGCTTTAAGCTTTTCTTCTGCTGCTGCAAGCTTGCTTTGAAGCTCTGGAAGTCTGCCATACTGAAGCTTTGCTGCCTCCTCAAGGTCATACTTTTGCTGTGCAATCTTTATCTGGCCCTGAACATCATCAAGCTCTTCCTTGACCTTTGCAACATCTTCAACTAGCTTCTTTTCATTATCCCAAGCAGCCTTTTTGGTGTTGTACTCATCTCTTAATTCAGACAGTTCTTTCTGAAGGTCTGCAAGTCTATCCTTTGAAAGCTTATCAGTTTCCTTCTTAAGAGCAGCCTCCTCAATCTCTAACTGCATTACTCGTCTGTTCATCTCATCTAGCTCTGCTGGCATTGAATCAAGCTCTGTCTTAATCAGTGCACATGCTTCATCCACAAGGTCGATGGCCTTATCTGGAAGGAATCTGTCTGAGATGTATCTATTTGAAAGAGTGGCAGCTGATACTAAAGCGCCATCTGTAATCTTTACACCGTGGAATACTTCGTAGCGTTCCTTAAGTCCTCTAAGAATTGAAATAGTATCTTCAACTGTTGGCTCGTCTACCATAACAGGCTGGAAACGTCTCTCTAATGCTGCATCCTTTTCGATATATTCTCTGTATTCATCAAGTGTTGTTGCACCGATACAGTGAAGCTCACCACGGGCAAGCATTGGCTTTAGCATATTGCCTGCATCAAGTCCACCATTGCCATTCTTACCAGCGCCGATGATGGTGTGAAGCTCATCGATAAAAAGGATGATTTCGCCGTCAGAATTTTTAATTTCATCAAGGACTGCCTTTAATCTTTCCTCAAATTCACCCTGATATTTAGCACCTGCAATCATGGAACCAATCTCAAGCGAGAATACCTTTTTATTCTTAAGTGCATCTGGCACATCTCCTCGCACGATACGCTGTGCCAAGCCCTCTACTACCGCTGTTTTACCAACACCTGGCTCACCAATAAGCACTGGGTTGTTCTTGGTCTTACGGCTAAGGATTCTGATTACATTTCTGATTTCCTCATCACGACCGATAACTGGGTCAAGTTTGTTTTCTCTAGCTCTTTCAACCAGATCATAGCCATATTTTTCAAGTGTGTCGTAGGTAGCCTCTGGATTATCCGTATTTACGGTTTGGTTACCTCTGACTGTTGCAAGCACTGCAAGGAATGCGTCTCTTGTAATGCCAAAGCTCTTGAAAATGTTCTTAACAGGAGTGCTAGGCTTTTTAATCATGGCAAGCATCAGATGCTCTACTGAAACGTAGCTATCTCGCATTGACTTGGCCTCATCCTCAGCGTAGGTAAGCACATAATTTAAATGCTGGCCTATCCTTAGGTCTCCTCCCTGAACCTTGACTCTAGCCTGCAGCGCTGCATCTACAGCATTTGTAAACTGAGCCACATCTATATTCATCTTGCTAATCAATGAAGGAATCAATCCGTTTTCCTGACGAAGCAGTGCCATTAAAAGATGCTCCTGCTCTATCTCCTGATTGCCATAATCCATAGCTATCTTCTCACAGGAATTTATTGCTTCAATTGATTTCTGTGTAAATTTCTGGATGTTCATAATGTCTCCTTTCTCCCACCGAAGGCTTCTCCCTCTGGGAGAAGCTGTCAGCTTTAGCTGACTGATGAGGGTTTCTCATCTACTGATTATGTTTTAACACAAAAATTAGCACTCGACAAGTCAGAGTGCTAATAATTTATAATTATTTAAGATTTGATTACGACTTCTTGCTGACAAAACACTGAAATTGCCAGCAACAAACCTTTAAAGTTGACAAATCCGCAATAGCGAATTAAACTGATTAATATAAGGTGTGTTTTTGGTATAGTAATTTCTATTACAGATGAGAGGTAAGACTGTGAGTATAAATGACAATATATTTAAAATAATGAAAGATAAAGGACTTACACAAAAAGAATTTTCTAGATTGTCAGGAATCCCTGAAAGTACAATAAGCGATTGGAAAAACCATGGAAAGATACCTGGGTCAGATAAGCTTGGATTAATATGTAGAACTCTTGGCGTGGATTTGCATAGTCTTTTTGTAGATGATATGGGCGTTGAAACAGATACAGATGGTGTTCAACCATTATCAGCAGATGAAAGACAGTTAATATTCACCTATAGGAGTATACCAGAGTACAGAAAAAAGGCTGTGCTTACCTATTTTGAATATCTTAAAGATACCCCCCTGTCTGATAGCCAGGAGAATATTAAAAAAACAGCTAATACTGTAGCGAAGAAAGAAGAAAAAGATGTAGATATAGATTTTTTACAAAAGAAAATCTTAGCAAGAAAGCTCAGAAAGCTTGCTAGATTAGATAGAATTAAGCTTGATGAAAATGAGCATAAACAGGGGCTTAATCTGCATCTTTTCAAATATTTAGATTATCTCGGAATAGAAAAACTTGATTATATTAAGGACTATCTTTCACATATACAACCATTTATGCTTACAGAGATTAAGTCTCAGGAAAAATTTGATAATGCAATTTGCGTGTTAGATGGTGGCTACAGAATTGCAATATATATTAAAGTTGATGCAACCAAAGGCGAAGAGGTCATTGTTTCATTTCATGAGAATCATAAAAATGGTGTAGCTAGAGCAACACGTCAAAGCAAAAACACCACAAGTGTATATGTATTTGCTGATGGGGTGGGTTCTCATGTAGTTGGAACAGACAGCTACACTATTGATTTGTTCTTAACCAGGGGTATTAAGACGATTCATATAATAGTCGCAGCATACAGATATGATGAGGATGGCTTTTTAGTTCGCCTAGCTGACATAGATAGAGAAATAACAAACATGGCAAATCAATATCTTGAAGATATATACACATCTGATATTGATTTTTCTACCATTGATAAATTTTCAAGTATGTATCAGTTATCATTTACATCCTTCGGACAAGACAATCTATCTAACATTTCAATATTAATAGATAGCTTGTTAATTCAGCAGACCCAGATGGGGCGACAAATTGCTGATGCAGCTATATGCATATATTGCAATTCCATATCTTTACTTGATTGCGATAAGAAGGAATTGATAGATACTTTAAAAGAAAGATTTGCCGTTAATTCATCCAGATTCATACCACTTATCATGGAAAGGGTGGAAATGAATTTGTTAACAGTGGAATAAGTAGGCAAAAGATAAAAACTAAATTCTATTTTGAGAAGGAAATACTTATGAAAAAAGGACTTGTTATGGAAGGCGGTGCCATGAGAGGCATGTTTACCTGTGGTGTAATCGATGTTCTCATGGAAAATGGAATTGATTTTGATAGTGCAGTAGGGGTATCTGCCGGGGCTACATTTGGACTTAATATTAAATCCAGACAAATTGGTAGACCATTACGATACAACAAAAAATATTGTAATGATAAACGATATGCCAGCATGGAGTCGCTGATAAAAACTGGTGATATCTACAATGTGCCATTCTGTTATGGCACACTTCCATATGAATTAGATATATGGGACGTTGATACATTTTACAATAACCCTATGGATTTTTTCTGCGTGGCTACAGATATTAAGACAGGCCAGGCAGTTTATCACAAATGCGATACCTATGACTCAACCCCGGAAGGCACTGATATCAGCTGGATTAGAGCATCTGCATCTATGCCTGTGGTTTCAAGGCCGGTAGAGATCGATGGTGGACTGTATCTTGATGGTGGAATGTCTGATTCAATTCCACTTAAATTTATGGAAAATGAGGGATGCGATAAGATTCTTGTAATCGAAACCCAACCAATTGATTATATTAAAAAGCCGCAAAAATACATGGGACTTATCAAGCTAATGCTTCGTAATTATCCTAAGATGATTTCCACTATGGCTGGTAGGCATGATATGTATAACAAACAGAAAGCCTATGTAAAAGCCAAGGAAGATTCTGGTGATGTCTTTGTCATCCGCCCAGATGCTCCACTTCACATCGGAGCCACTGAAAAGAATCCTGATGAGTTGCAACGAGTGTATGACGAGGGTCGTCGCATAGCCATAGAACGCTTAGAGGATTTAAAGGAATACCTGTCCTAATCTATTGAATATAATACTCTGAGTGATAGAATGAGTATTGCAAAACTAATGGACACAAAAAGGAGATTTATATGAAAAAGTTATTAGTAGTTCTATGTATGCTTACACTAGCTGTAACAGCCTGTGGAAAAAAGGAAGAAGCTGTTGATACACCAGCAACAGTAGATTCAAGCAATAATACAGTTGCACCAGAGGAATCAGAAGATACAAATAATTCCGAAGAAACTGTAAATTTAGCAGAGTATGTTGGGCACTATAGCAGCGAGGAAGCCGAAGTTAATATAAATAAAACAGGGGATAGTTATTCCATGGAAGTGGCAATCTACGGTCTTGCTAATATGGACGAAGGCCAAGTATCTGCTTCAGATAGCGGTGTGTTTTTCAATTCCATTGATCCTAATGGAAATCCTATGACTCTTTCTTTTATCACTAACGATGATGAAACATATACTCTTAAGGTTGAGGCAAGTTCATGGGGATTGCTAGATACGGGCACTGTATTCGAGGGGCTTATCAAGGGTAGTGCTGAAGAATCTAATAGTGCCACAAGCGATTTAGAGGATGGAACATATTATACATCTCTGTCTCCACAGCCAGCTGATTATGCCCCAGCCTATGCAACTGGATTTGTACTAGAGGCTGACTGTATTGTTGTTGATGCATCATTTGACTTAATGAGTGATGATGGCTATGAAGCTATTTCAACACTGGAAAAGAAGCCATATACAATTGCAATCGATGGCAACACAAAGTTCTTAGCAGGTGGCGGCGAAGGCGAGCCTCAGTACATGAGCGCTACAGAGTTCAACGACTACATTGAGCAGTGCATGGGCTCAGGACTTGGATTAAATATCATTATCAAAAATGGTGTAGCTGAAGAAATTGGAATTTGGTCTTAATTAAATAAAAAGTCCCATGGCGCTTGCCATGGGACCTGTGATTTTCAAGCTATCCTTCAATAGCTATATATTTTGTTTCTTCCTTTTCAGGGATTGCTTCCTTCTTAGGAACTGTAAGGCTAAGAACGCCATCCTTGAAGGCTGCGTGGATATCATCCTGTGTTACTCCATCGCCTACATAGAAGCTTCTAGAGCATGAACCTGTGTAGCGTTCACGTCTGATGAAGTTGCCATCATCATCCTGCTCATCATTGCTGCTGTTTGACTCAGCATGGATTGTAAGATATCCATCCTTAAGCTCTGCTTTGATATCTTCTTTAGCAAATCCTGGAAGGTTCATATCTAGCTGATATGCATTATCAGTTTCTTTTACATCTGTTGTCATCATTCGTGAAAAATCACGATCGAATCTGGAACCACCAAAACCTGTTACACGTGGTACTGAGAAGAAATCATCCATAAAATCATTTGATAAAATACTAGGCATTAACATAATACTTACCTCCTTTTATTGACGCTAGGCTCTTGGTCTAGTGGTTTTAATTGTTATTGTCAAACTTGGGAACTTTTCTTTTCCCTTGTTCTGATTATGTTATACACCCGTTATTAGCACTCGTCAATAGGGAGTGCTAATAATTTATAATTATTTTATATTTAGTTTATAATTTATCTGACAATATCCATATAAGCACTACTTTTGCAAACCGTTTTTAATGTTTTGCTCTATAGATTAGTGTGCCTGCGGTCGCTGCAGCAAAAACAGCTATGATTCCAATAATAGCTATAGGATTAAAGCCTCTCTCTTCTACAGCTGATTCATCTGCTGCCTCTGGAGTGGCCTCATCAGCGATTGTTGTCTCATCATTGCTTTGGATTGTTACAGTGTCATCCTCTTCTACTGAAGCCATTTCGCTTTCATCATCTGCAGGTGTTTCTTCTACATCAGCATCTTCCTCTGATACAGATTGAGCTTTGTTCACTTTTGTAGATGCACTCTTTGTTGACTTTTTTACATCTGCTAATGAAGATGTATTTCCTGCTGCTGGTACCACTGGCTCTGCAATAATCTCAGTTTTGCTATTGTTTGCTACTGTATTAGAGCTATTTGAAGAACCTGAGCTTGAAGGTGAATTTGCACTTCCAGAATTGCCAGGATTACTTGGCTTAGCTGGCGCAGTGCTTTCCTTGTCATAGAACACACTATCTGCAACATTCTCATTATCAGCTTCACCTACAACAGCGGTCTGCTTTACTAAATCAATCTTTGCATTCTTGAATGTAAAGGCTGCATCACCATTTGCTCCACTGTTACCGAATCCGAAGTTAAGATGCACTGATGATATGCTGGCATCAGCTACAAATTTCTTCTCATAGTGATCAAATCCATCATCAGTTTTTGTACTATCAAAGCTTACAGTTTCAGGGCCATCTGCATATACATGCCAGCTTCCGCCATTTTCCTGGATGATGTACTGGAATGTGTTGTTTTGATTGCCAGAAAGCTTGTAGTCAAATGAAAGCACATACTTCTGACCTGCTACTAATTCAAAATCCTCAGATGCAAGCTGTGGTGAATACCAGTTGCCACCGCTTGTAATACCTGACATTGTTACGGCTCCATCATTATTAACAAGCGGAAGCTCTACGCCGCCACCATTGTCACCCCTGTAGCTGCTATCAGTCTTAAGTGGATGCTCATCAGCATTTGATTTTTGATTAGCACCATTCATGTATACATTATCAAGCTGTACCTTGGTACCCTTGGCAAAGGTAAATGCAACTGCTGCATCTTCCATATCTTCCTTTGTCTCAAAGGTTAGCGTATAGTGTCTCACACCATCAGACTTTTTGTAGTAAGCTGCTGCAGATCCTAGCTCTTTTCCAAGCTTCACTACATTACCTGTACCTGTAAGGGTATATGCACCTGCCTTCACTGCACTGTCACTGTCGCTATACATATCAAATTCAACAGTGTATTTATCAGCAGAAAGCTTCATATCTGGCTGGTAGATGGTAGCTCCATCCTTTCCAGTTGTAGAAATCTCAGCTCTTCTTTCAAAATATTTCTTACCATCTGATATTGCTTCATAGTTAGATTTTGATGCAACATCAATTACCATCATATCATCTGATTTAAGAGCCTCAGTTGTATAACGTGGTACAGTTAAGCTTGTGCCATCAACCACATTCCAATAGCCTGTGCGATTGTCCCCCTGGTCAAATGAACCATTGTAAATCATGTTACCATCAGAAAGAGGTGTTCTTGCCTTTTCGCTGCTACCAAGGGCTGCAGGGTCCACTATCTCCACCTTAGGATTTGCAATATAGACATTTCCAGAAGCCTGAGCGCCCAAGTTAAATTCGATTCTACAGTTATCAAAATCCTCAGTCTGAGCGAATGTGTATGAGTAGTGAGTCTTTTCCTTTGTTAGCTTGGCCTGGGTAACACCGTAGGTGCTCCAGCCCTTCCACTCCTTGGAATCGCAATTTACAGACTTGCCTACCATGCCACCATCTGCATAGGCATCAAAGGAAACCTTGTACACATAACCTGCCTTAGCATCATAATGTCCAATAAGCTGTACTGAATAATCCTGTGAACCTGGGGATGTAATCTCCACCTTTGCCCAGTCAGTGCCATCCTGTGTCACCTTGCTAAGCTTGGCATCAATTGCATCCTGCTGATACGATAAATACCATTTACCCTTATCTGCAGATGAATCGCTCATGCCACCGCCTTCGCAGGTCTCAAGATTATCTGCTGTAAGCTCTGCTATCTGGTTAATTCCAGCGTAATCCTTCCAATTATCTGCTGCATTATCAGATGCTTTTCTTGTAACAGAGTCAGGATATCCATCCTCCTTTTGGAAGACTCTTACATAATCAACATACATATTGATGTCATCTTCAAATCTTGCCTTATTAACGCTTCCTCCAAACTGACCACTATCTACTGCCAAGTTAAGTAACATGTAAAATGGCATATCAAATGGTGCATCAAATGCCAAGCTATCAGATGCTCCTGGGATTGCACTCTCCCAGTTTGATAAAGTGTTGATTGCCTTGCCATCGTAGTACCAGGTAATCTCACCAGGCTGCCAGTCGATTGCGTATGTGTGGAAATATGTATAGTCACTATCCAGATTCACATATCCACTGCCCTTATACACATGGGTAGGAGTGCCCCAGTGAAGTGTTCCACAGGCCACATCATTACCCTTATCTGTAAATGCACCGCAGGTTTCCATAATATCTATCTCACCTGATACAGGCCAGTTGCCGTATACAGTGGTGCTCTGTGGCAGCATCCAAAATGCTGGCCAGGCACCTGCTGTAGCTGGAAGTGCGATTCTAGCTTCTACATATCCATAGGTTGTATCAAAAAGTGCCTCTGTAGGCCTTGTAGTGCGAAGTCTTGCTGATGTGTAGTTCTTAGCACTTTCAGACTTGTAGGTATATCCATCCTCACGCTTTGCTGTGATTCTAAGGACTCCTTCACCTTTGCCATCATCATTTAAATCTTCGTTAACACCCACATTCTCAGGTCTGTCGGTATAGCACTGAAGTTCATTATTACCCCAGCCATAGTTACCACAATCTGTGGAACCATCACCTAGCTGATATGCCCAGTTATCCAGGTTAAGACCTGTATTCTTATCAACACTAGCGTCGCCATAATTTCCATCAAACTCATCTGACCAAATTAATTCATACCCAGCTTTTAATTTACCAGGATCTGCTGCATCATACTGAGAGTTATCCTTTTTAAAATCGTACTCTTTCCCCTTTTTCTTATCATCATCATTGATATCCTCTGGCTCCTTTTCACCTTCAGTGATTACCAGATTTTCTAGTATTACTTCTCCGCTTCTGCTTACCTCTTCACCAGACATTTGTCCCAATGCAAAGAAAAGATATGGCTTTGCACTAAACTCGCCACAGCTTACAGTTTTCATGTAATGCTTAGTCTTTCCTGCATCAAGCGCTACCTTTTCAGCTATAAAGCCACCTGCATCATCAAGCTTAAGGAAGATATCCTTGTCTACAGATGATGTAATATCAAACTCAACAGTGTAGGTAGTATTGTTATTTAGTCCCAAGTCCTTAATAATATACTGGATTCCCCATTCACTGTTGGCCCAACCAAAGTTTTTCACATCAAATGTGACCTTTGTTTTTTCTGTCTTAGCAGATACATTTGCTCCTGCCCAGTCACTTCCAACATAAAGCTCTGTATCCTTTTCCTCAAGATTTACAGCTTCAATAGATTCTTCTTCTTTCTCCTCTTGTACCTCTTCTTTGGTATCTTTTTCTACTACCTCTTCCTTTTCTTCTTTGACTTCCTGTAAAGTCTCCTCTTGTTCTTCCTCTTCTTCACTTCCCCCTTCTTCTAATTCAATCTCATCCTCAAGCTCTACCATCTGCTCTTCTTCCTTTTCGTCAGCAAGAGCCATTAATCCTGTGCTTGAAAACGCTAATGCCGCAGCCAAACCTGTAGCACAGAGCCTTCTTGTTAGCTCCCTTTTTTTCATGTAATTACACCTCCCAATTTTTGACATGAACTGTCGACTTTAATTTGATTATGGGATTTTACATGCTAATTAATAAGGCATTGTTTTTTATTATAGTGTCATTTTTTATCTCCTATAAATGCACAAAAAAAGACGCTTTGGAATATTCCAAAGCGCCCTTCTTAAAATTTAAATTAATTCTCATCAACATATTTCTGAATGTTGCTAGCATTAGCATAACGCTTAACATCATCACCGTTTACTACAACAAGTGTAGGGGCCTGCATGACACCGTACTTCTTTGTCATATCTACCTGCTCTTCAGCATCAATAAGGATGTAATCCTCATCCTCTAATATTTCCTTAGCTCTAGCGCAGTTAGGACATGTCTTTGTTGTGAAGAGGTACTTAACGCCTGTAGTAGGCTCCTCTGAAACTACCTGAAGATTGATTTCTGGCTGAGCAGTCTTAGCGGCCTGCTTTTCTCCTGCACGACGACATACGCTACCAGCGATATCATAAAGTTTACGGTTCTTGAACTCCTGAGTCTTACCTTCGTTCCAGTTCTGTACAGGACGATAGTAGCCTGTGATTCGGCTGTATACCTCTGCTGGCTTGCCGCAGTGAGGACATGTGAAATGCTCACCTGCAATATAGCCATGTTCCTTACATACTGAGTATGTAGGTGACAATGTATAGTAAGGTAATCTGTAATTCTCAGCAATCTTGCGAACAAGATTTGCAGCTGACTCCCAGGTAGGAAGCTTCTCACCAATGAATGCGTGGAATACAGTACCTGATGTGTAAAGTGTCTGAAGCTCATCCTGAACCTCAAGAGCATCAAAGATATCAGATGTGTATTCTACTGGCATGTGTGAGCTGTTTGTATAGAATGGTGTATCACCTTCCTTACCAGCTGTAATAATATCTGGGAACTGCTCTCTATCATGCTTTGCAAAACGATAAGTAGTAGATTCTGCTGGTGTAGCCTCAAGGTTGTAGAGGTCACCGTACATCTCCTGATAATCAGAAAGACGCTCACGCATGTGGTTAAGAACATCCTTTGCAAACTGCTGAACCCTCTTATCTGTCATATCTGCACGAAGCCAGTTAGCGTTAAGGCCTACTTCGTTCATACCGATAAGACCGATTGTAGAGAAGTGGTTGTCAAATGTACCTAAATATCTCTTAGTGTATGGGTATAATCCCTCATTTAAAAGCTTTGTGATAACCCCACGCTTAATCTTAAGTGAGCGTGCGCTGATATCCATAAGCTTATCAAGTCTTGCATAGAAATCTGCCTCATCTTTAGCCTGGTATGCAATACGAGGAAGATTGATTGTTACCACACCTACTGAACCGGTGCTCTCGCCTGAGCCAAAGAAACCACCTGACTTCTTGCGAAGCTCTCTAAGGTCAAGACGAAGACGACAGCACATAGAACGAACATCACTTGGCTCCATATCAGAATTGATATAGTTGCTGAAATATGGTGTTCCGTATTTAGCTGTCATTTCGAATAACAGTCTGTTGTTTTCTGTGTCAGACCAATCAAAATCACGTGTGATTGAATATGTAGGAATTGGATACTGGAATCCACGTCCATTAGCATCACCCTCAATCATAATCTCAAGGAATGCCTTGTTAACCATATCCATTTCCTTCTTGCAGTCCTTGTACTTAAAGTCCATTTCCTTGCCACCAACGATAGCAGGAAGCTCTGCAAGGTCGTTTGGTACTGTCCAATCTAATGTGATATTAGAAAATGGAGCCTGTGTACCCCAACGTGAAGGTGTATTAACACCATATATAAATGCCTCAAGGCACTTTTTAACTTCTTGATATGAAAGATTATCAGTCTTAACAAATGGTGCAAGATAAGTATCAAATGATGAGAATGCCTGAGCTCCAGCCCATTCGTTCTGCATGATACCAAGGAAATTAACCATCTGATTACATAGTACTGATAAATGCTTTGCAGGAGCTGATGTAATCTTACCTGTGATACCACCTAAGCCCTCCTGGATAAGTTGCTTAAGTGACCAACCTGCGCAGTATCCTGTAAGCATTGAAAGATCATGAATGTGGATATCAGCATTGCGGTGTGCCTGTGCTATCTCCTCATCATAAATCTCTGAAAGCCAATAATTAGCTGTGATTGCACCAGAGTTAGAAAGAATAAGACCACCTACTGAATATGTAACTGTGGAATTCTCCTTAACTCTCCAATCCTCAACCTTAACATAGCTGTCTACAACATTCTTGTAATCAAGAACTGTAGACTTCATGTTGCGCATCTTTTCGCGCTGTTTTCTATATAATATGTAAGCCTTTGCCACATCTGTATAGCCAGTTTGCTCTAAGACGTTCTCAACTGAATCCTGGATATCCTCAACTGAGATTTTTCCTTCTTTAATTTTAGACTGAAAGTCTGCTGAGACTCTAAGTGATAATAAGCCGATAATATCATCATTGTAAGCCTTGCCAGTAGCTTCAAAAGCCTTTGCGATTGCATCGTTAATTTTTCCTAAATTAAACTCTGCGATTTCTCCATCTCTTTTTACAACATCAAACAATTCTACTCACCAATTTCCTTTCTCTAGTATCCTTAAGTGTGTCAAAAAAGGACTCCCCTTCACCTTTTGGCTGTCGCGACATTTGGTTCATCTAAGGTACTTTCGACTCACCTATATGTTATCAAAATATAGTGAGGCGTTCAATGGTAAAAACTAGATATTGTGTTTTTCGTCATAATTACCTAAAATAACGTTTTTAATTTGATAATTTTCTAGGTGGATTTATGTTTCAACACACACAATATTTGGTATTTAAGCACAAAATAGACACACTATATATAGTGTGTCTAAATTTAGATAATTATCGTGTTTGTAAGAAAATTAACTCCTTAGCCGCTGCTTCGTCATCTGGATAATTCTCAACATATTGTGTCAAGATGTCTTTGGCTTCAGCGTATCTATCCAGCTTTTCCAAAGCTGCTACCTGCCCCTTCATAAGGGATGGCATATTGTCTATTGAATCTAGAGTCAACCCGGCCTGATAGTAGCCTAATGCGCTCTCGTAATTGCCACTGGCCATTTCTATATCACCAAGTGTAGCAAGTGCATCACTAGTCACCTCATCACTTTCGGCGTATTCCTCTAAAAGAGCCTGAGCCTTTTCAAAATCCCCTGCATCCTGATAAATCTTAGCAAGATAAAGCTTTGCTTCTATTATATCCTTGTCCACTGCTGCTTGAAGATTGGAGGTTGCCTCATCTGTCTGTCCAAGCAGGTAATAAATTCTGCCTTTGTAATACTTGCCATTAGCAGACTTATCAGATACCTTAAGTGCATCATTAAGATAAACCAGACCCTGGTCTGTATAGCCTAGGGCGTTAAGATTATCATAAATCTGTATATATAATAGGTAGTTCTTTTCATCTATAGCTACCGCAGCATCATAATCCGATATGGCCTCGCCGATTTCTCCCTCATCGGCATAAATGCTGCCCCTTAGGAAATATGCCTCGTAATTATCTTTATCATATCTAATAAGATAGGAATAAGTCTTAGCAGCCTCTTTGAAATAGCCTGCCTTAAATTGAGCTGCCGCCTTGTAATAGTTAATATCAATCTCCAGGTCAGTTACCTTACCTATGGACTTGCCAAGAGCCTGATTAAATAAATCTATTGCATTGTCATAATCACCCGAATCAAGTGCAGCAACACCCTTATCCCTAAGCTCTATTTCTGATTGATTATATTTACCGCAGCCCACTGCGCTAACGGACAAAGTTAATGTTAATAAAAATAAAATAATTCTTTTCCTCATAGGAACTATTTTAACAAAGATAGAGTTCTTTGTGTAGAGATAATGTTGTGTTATTATAAAGTAGATACTATAAAACACTTACTAAAAAGGAGAAGCATTAATTGGACACACACCTGTTAGTTAGATTTATTATTCTTGTTATACTATTAGCGTTATCTGCATTCTTTTCTTCTGCAGAAACAGCACTTACTACTGTTAACAAAATCAAGCTTAAGACTATGGCGGACGATGGTAACAAAAAAGCACTTAGAGTTCTCAGTGTTATTGAACGACCTAAGAAAATGCTTTCTGCAATCTTGATTGGAAACAACATTGTTAACCTTTCTGCTTCATCTCTTGCCACCACTCTTGCAATTGATATATTCGGCAGCGTTGGTGCTGGTATTGCCACGGGTATTCTTACATTGTTAATCCTTATTTTCGGTGAGATTACGCCAAAGTCACTGGCAACTCTTAATTCCACCAACCTAAGCCTTTTGTTTGCGCCATTTATCGGTTCACTTATGTGGCTGCTTACACCTGTTATAGCTATAATAAATTTCTTGTCTGGACTAATAATCAAGCTTTTTGGTATAGACCCAGATTTCAAGGACGAGACTATTACAGAAGAGGAAATCCGCACCATGGTGGATGTAAGCCATGAGAATGGTGCCATTGAAGGTGACGAGCGAACCATGATTCACAAGGTGTTTGATTTTTCAGATGCCTGTGCAAAGGAAGTTATGATTCCAAGAATCGATATGACAATGGTAGAATCTGACATAAGCTATCAGGATTTAATCAATGTATTTAAAGAAGATATGTACACCAGAATCCCTGTGTGCGAACCTGACTCGGAAAATATCATAGGTATTGTTAATATGAAGGATTTTCTTGGGGTTTCGCCATCGGAGAATTTTAACATTCATGATTATATAAGGGATGTATATTTTACCTTTGAAATGAAAAACGTATCGGACCTTTTTGATGAAATGCGTGAGGAGGCCGCTACTGTTTCCATTGTTTTAGATGAATACGGCGACTTATCTGGAATGATTACCATGGAAGATTTGTTAGAGGAAATCGTTGGTGAAATTCGTGATGAATATGATGAGGATGAAGAAGATCCAATTATAAAGCTTAGTGAGCGAGAATATCAGGTTCTAGGCTCTATGAACTTAGAAGACCTGTGCGATATCATCCCTCTTGGCTTTACCAGTGAGGATTATGACACCATTGGGGGATATATAGTAGGCGCATTTGACCATTTCCCAAATGCCGGTGAAACCTACGTATCCGAAAACGGTGCCATCATCAGAGTACTGGCAGTAGAAAAGAAACGTATAACAAAGCTTCGCATTAAATTACCAGCCCAAGATAACCAACAGCAATCATAGATATATTAATTATTAGACCTAGCCCTGCAACTGTTGTAAAGATTCTTTTTACAGCATAGGCAGGTGCCTGGGTCTTATTTTTTACCCTAACTGCATCTGCAAGATTTCTTTCTTGAAATTGTAAAACTACAGATATGCTTTCATAATCCAGAACAATGAACCAAATAACGCCTATTGTGTTAACAACAATAAATATAATTAGGCTGTATTCATTTTGAAGTTGATGATATAACGCCAGATTTATAAACATCATTATTGTCTTATCCAGTAATAGCCTTAACTTGTTTCTAATTAATGTCTTTTTTATCTGGTTAATTGATAATTCCATTATGTTAAGCTTATCATATACTTCTTTAACAAGCCCCTCATAGGACTTAACTGGATGTAAAATGTGATTATGTATTAAGGTTATAATGTCACATCCTATTTTTTTATCTATGTAGGCAAATTGATTTTTAAGTGAGCCTTTCCTTATGGCCTTTAAAAGAATTTTCCTGAGGCTTATATTTGTTAATCCTACATATAATTTTTCTAATAATCTATACTCATTTCCTTTTTTCTTTAAAAGAAATAATAACTGGGTAGAATATATACGTTTCATTTCATATCTTTTTTTAAGGATTCTTCCACCGAAAAATGTGTTCAATAAAGAGATCATCTCTACGATGACCCAAAGACTAAAGCATGATATTAATGTATTACTATTCATATTTTAATGGCTTAAAAAAATAACGACACGCAAAGCGTGCCGTTATGATAACACATATATATAACCAAATCAAGTTTGATTCTAAGCTATATAGTCTCTGGTTCTGGGTATGTTACACCAAAAGTCTCTACTGTAACCTTTTTCATCTTCTGCTCTTCCACAGGTCTGTCTGACCAATCAGTTGCAGTCTCAGCAATCTTGTTAACAACATCCATGCCCTCGATAACCTTACCAAATGCTGCATAATCACCATCAAGATGTGGACTTGTCTTGTGCATAATGAAGAACTGGCTTCCTGCTGAATCAGGAATCATTGTACGAGCCATTGAAAGAACACCTGGCTCATGCTTTAAATCATTCTTGAAGCCGTTGCTTGAGAATTCACCCTTGATAGAATATCCTGGGCCACCCATTCCTGTACCATCTGGATCTCCACCTTGAAGCATAAAGCCATTGATAACACGGTGGAAGATTACACCATCATAAAAGTTATGGTTAATCAAGCTAATAAAATTGTTTACTGTGTTTGGGGCAATCTCAGGATAAAGCTCAGCCTTCATAATATCCCCATTTTCCATTTCAATTGTAACTACTGGATTTTGTGCCATAATTAATCTCCTTAGTCCGGATGGTTGATATAGGTTGTGGCTCGGCTGTTACTTTCACAAGCTATTATATTTCTACGCTCAGCTAAGGATGCTTCGCTTTAGAAACATAATAGCTTGTTAAAGACAGCCTATTTAAACTATAAACTAAACCATCCTCATTTAATGTTATATTATTAATTTATGATTTAATAACCATTTATAGCTTTTCAAGTTCAGCCTTCGCATTGACGAGATATGTATTGTCAACATCATAGATGCGACCAGCGTCAGCTGCAGTAGCGAATTTACGATCCATTGGCATTTTGCCAAGTACTGGGATGTTAAGGCTGGCTGCAACCTCATCCACATGACTCTCTCCAAAGATTTCTATCTTCTTACCACAGTCTGGACATTCAATATATGAATAGTTCTCAACAAGACCAAGCACTGGAATGTGCATCATTTCAGCCATGTTATATGCTTTTTTCACAATCATCTGCACAAGCTCCTGAGGGCTTGTTACTATTACGATACCATCAACTGGAAGCGACTGGAAGCAAGTAAGTGGTACATCACCTGTTCCTGGTGGCATATCTACAAATAAGTAATCAACATCACCCCACTGTACATCTGTCCAGAACTGCTTAACAACACCTGCAATAACAGGACCACGCCATACAACTGGTGCTTCCTCATCATCAAGCATCAGGTTAATTGACATAATCTTTGTGCCATCCTCTGCTACCTCAGGGAATGTGCCATCCTCGTTACCTGTCGCAGGACCATGTACACCAAACATCTTTGGAATAGATGGACCTGTAATATCTGCATCCAATATACCTACAGAATATCCGGCTCTTGCCATAACACCTGCCAGTGAAGATGTTACAAGTGACTTACCAACGCCACCCTTTCCGGATACAACACCTATTACATGCTTAATATGCGAATTTTTATTTGGCTCTTCTAAAAAAGCGGTATTTCTAACGCCCTTTGCAGCTGCCTCTTTAGAAGGACAGCCCTCACAAGAACCTCTGCTACATGAGCTTGCTGAAGCGCATGTTTCGTTATCTGCCATTTTAGACCTCCTATTTACTTCTAACTTTGCTGACATATTATATCATATCTATCATGAATATTTAACGTCTTGCTGATAAAACTATGAAATTGTCAGCAAGATACCTGGATTGAACATCTCATTCCAGCTTGTTGAAAATTGATTCAACATAATTCTGAAGTTTTCCACAGTTTCCACAATTATCTATTTTATTGTTGAGGATAACTTCATTTATTCTATAATTATATACATTTATCCACAATAGTTTCATTGTTATCCGTTGATAAACCTTGATTTTGCAAGATTATGAATTAACTGACACATCTTTCAACGAACATAGTTTTCCCCAAAAGTTATCCACATATGTAAATAACTTAATAATGTCGTTGAAAAACTTTCCCTAATCGTAGATAATCTAATGGTAGTATTTTTAAACAAGGGGAATAACATGAACGATACTAAAAAAGTATTATCCTTCGCAGTTGAATTAGGAGACATCTTGCTTCGAAATGGAGCTGAAGTATATAGAGTGGAAGACAGTGTTCTTGCAATATTGAATGCATACGAAATTACTGATTGTGATGTGTACGTATTAAGCAACGGAATCTTTGCCAGTGCAGATGAGGTGACTGAACATGCAAGTTCTATGATTAGACATGTTCCTATGTACCCAATGCACTTAGGAAGAATAGCTGCTCTTAATTCTTTGTGTAGAAGGGTATGTGCAAAAGAAATAGAGCTTGATGCTGCATGGAAAGAACTGGAAGAATGTAAAAAAATATCATCCTATAGTTTACCTGTATTGGTTATAGCAACAGCCATTGGCTGCGGTGGTTTCTCTTATATGTTTGGAGGCACCGTTTTAGATGCGCTATGCGCCGTGGTTGTTGGTGCCATTCTTAAGTTATTTTTGGATTTTGAATCACGAACCACGCACTCAAAAACTATTACAAATGTACTGGCTAGCATGGTAATAGCTATTGTGGCTGTACTGTTTTACATCAGTGGCCTACCAGTTCATTTTGACAAAATTATTATAGGAAGCATTATGCCATTAGTACCTGGTATTCCACTTACAAACAGTATAAGAGATTTTATTAATGGTGATTATCTGTCTGGCTCTATCCGAGTCATCGATGCATTACTTACATCATTTTGTATTGCTGTTGGAATAGGTATTGTCATTTCAATCGTTAAAATTGGAGGAATAATTATATAATGATTTTAGAATACATTGCACAGTTTATAGTTGCCATGATAGCAACACTTTGTTTTGCCATTGTTTTCAGTGCACCAAAATCAGAGCTAATCCACTGTGGCCTTTCCGGCGCCATTGGATGGATTTTTTACATAATAATCTCAGCTGCTTTATCAGCACCTACCCTTGGCAATGTAGTAGGTTCTTTTCTACTTACTACATTTTCCAGAGCCCTTGCCGCTAAACGCAAAAATCCCGTCACCGTTTACTTGATCTCAGGAATATTTCCTTTAGTACCCGGTGCCGGAATTTATTATACTTCCTATTATTTAATTACTAATAACATGGAGACCTTTGCAAGCTATGGGTTATCCACATTAAAAACAGCTGGTGCCATCGTAATGGGAATTATCCTTGGAATGGCCTTCCCACAAAGCTGGTTTAATACAGTTTTTGCACCTTCCTGTCATAAGTCATAAGACCATTTAGCTCGTCTTCAATATCTGTAGCTTGAGTATATACAGCAGCACTTAGTCCCTCGTCCTTGAGGGACTTTATTTTATCCATAGTGCATTCATATGCATCTTGCAAGTCCTTTGGGTGGTCATATTTTTTGTAACCATACACTGCATCTCTTTTCACATGGTTACCCACTTTTAAAGAAAAGCCTCCATACTCAGATACAACATAAGGTTTATTAGACAATTTAACCTTCAAATCCTCAAAATATACATGTTCAGAAAATACATCTCCACAGCCTTCATGGAACCAGCCGCTAGCTGCATCAATTGGTCTTGAATTATCATACTTTTTTGCATATTCCAGGCAGGACCTGGCATCAAACTGTCCCCAGCCTTCATTAAACAAGCACCACTGACCAATACAAGGCACGCTCTTTAGCTGATTAATAGTCTCTGCACATTCTTTGAACCATACCTCCTTGGACTTGTCAGTATTTCGTCCTGTAAATCTAAGGAATAGCTTATTCTTATCCCTGGTATTTCCGAAAGGTCTCACCACAGTAGGAATATTACAAATCATGTTCATATCGTACTTGGTTCCACCATTTACAATATCCTGCCATACAATCATGCCGATTCTGTCACAATGAAAATACCAACGCATTGGCTCAATCTTACAGTGCTTTCTAATCATATTAAAGCCAAGGCTTTTAATGGTTTCTATATCATTTATCATAGCTGCATCTGAAGGTGGGGTCATAAGACTCTCAGGATAATAGCCCTGATCCAGTACGCCATTCATAAAATATGGCTTGTGATTAAGGGTTAATCTAGGGATTCCATTTTCATCCTCTCCAACTCCAAAATGCCTCATGGCAAAATAAGTAGAAAAACTATCCTTACCATATTCAATGTTTAAGAAATATAGATTTGGTTCCTCTGGGCTCCACAGCTTGTATTTATTAAGCTTGACTGTCACAAATATCTTATCATCCTTAATAGAATCCACGTTATAGTCTTTTATTAAATCAGGATTAGATGCTGTAATAGTTACCTGCCCCTTCAGCTCAGATACTCTTAATTCTACATTTAATTTATCGTTATCTATATCAGGAATCATAGTGATATTAGAAACATACACTTTTGGAACCCATTCCATCCATACTGTCTGCCAGATTCCACTTTGGGCGCTGTACCACATACCACTTGGTTCGATACTCTGCTTACCCCTGGCATAACCAATTCTATCAGTATAATCTCTCACCTTTACCTTTAACTCATTTTCTCCCTCTACTATGTAATCAGTAATATCAAATGTAAAGGATGTGTAACCGCCTTCATGAACCCCTAGATTTATTCCATTTAGTGAAACAAATGCTACCTGATCCACTGCTCCAAAATGCAGTAGCAGATGCTTAGTCTTTTTTAACTTTTCAATTGTAAAACGCTTGGTGTACTCAAGCATTTCTTCGGGAAGGAGAGTGTGTCTATCTGTGCCAGACAGTGCAGTCTCTGGAGAAAATGGAACTTCTATAAGGCCCGATGACACTACCTGACCCTTACCACTTATGATGCGGTAGTCCCACTTACCATTAAGATTAATATAAGATTTTCGCTCTAATTGAGGTCTTGGATATTCTTGAAGCCCTTCGTATTTATAATCAGTACTAAGTTCATACCTTTTGGCATTCTTATCAGGCTTAGCAATGGCGCCTAGCATTTCTTTCCAATACATGATATCCCCTCCTAGTTGTTCACATAAATATAGTCCGGCTGTTACGTTAACAATTTTGTGGTTTCCTGGTCCGGCTGTTACGTTAACATTCTAGTTTCCTAGTCCGGCTGTTACGTTAACAAATATAAATATTACTCCGTCGCGGGATTGCTCCTTGAGTAATATTTATATTTGTTAACTACAGCCTCATGTAAGATTTGTGATTGTTATATTAACTTTGATTACTTGAAACAGCCTCATCTATAAATTTAATATTATTCTTGTTTTATCATATACGCGGGCGAAAATATCGTCGCTACGAGAATTAGATACGTACTTCCGAGGATTTGCGCTTTACCCAGGCGCGGTAGACGATGATAAGGCAAATGCTGTGTACAGATAGGGTTAACAGCCAGCTTCCAGGGTATGAGAAGAACAGGACGTCTTCCGTCTTATGAAGCTGAAAATAGGTTGCAATCCAAACTAATCTGGTTGCGCAGGCGCCGATTAAAGATACAATCATAGGTACTGTGGAGCGGCCAAGGCCACGCAATCCACCTGTAAGTGTATCCATAATACCGCACAAAAAATATGGACAGCACACCCAGAATAAACGTAGTGTTCCTGCTGCTACAGCTGCAGAGCTATCTGTGTATATTCCAAGCAACGGTGATGCGAAATAATACGCAAGATTCCCCAGAATCAAACCAACTACAGTTACAATTCCAAGACATTCAAAAATTACACGCTTCACCCTCTTCTCATCACCTGCTCCATAGTTTTGACCGACAAATGTTACACAAGTCTGGGATACGGAGTTCATAGAAACATATACAAAGCCTTCTATACTGGCTGCAGCTGATGAACCTGCAATTACAGCTGTTCCAAAGGAATTGATAGCAGATTGGATTACAACATTAGAAAGCGAGAACACAGTTCCCTGAATTCCAGCTGGTAAGCCAATTCTTATAATACGATTTAATATTTTCTTATCTATCTTGATTTTAGAGAATTCTAGCTTTAATACATCTTCCTGCTTAGTAAAAAATGCAACAAGCATTCCACATGAAATATAGTTAGAAGTAACTGTAGCAATAGCCACACCTGCAACTCCCATATTAAAGAAAACTACAAGTATAAGATTAAGAATTACATTAACTACACCTGCAACTGTTAAAAACATAAGGGGATGAGTAGTATCACCTGCCGCCCTAAGAATAGCTGCAAGAAAGTTGTACAGCATTACTGCTGGCATTGCCAGAAAATATATACGCACATATAAAGCTGCAAGCCCAATAACATCCTCTGGTGAACCCATTATCTCTAGTATTGGTCTTGCTAAAAAAAGTCCTATAAATATCAAAACAACACCGCAAATTATTGAGAATGCTGTACTTGTATGCACTGTCTTTTTAACATCCTTATATTGTCCGCCACCATAAAACTGTGCTGCACACACATTGGCGCCTACAGACATACCGATAAATAAATTGGTCATAAGATTTATGAGGGAACCAGTTGAACCTACTGCAGCAAGGGAAGCTTCTCCAGCAAATCTTCCCACGACAATTACATCAGCTGCATTAAAAAGGAGCTGTAACACACCTGATAAGATGATAGGAATTGTAAAAATTATAAGTTTGCCCAGAAGTGGACCATGAGTCATATCTAATTTTGCTTTATTCATACGTTGATTTTACCACTTTAGACACTTAAAGGCGAGTCCGAAGACTCGCCTTTAATAAAATTAAAGAAAGAAATTATAGGAAAAATCTAATCTTAATAGATTAAATGTAGTCCTTAAAAGGAATCTCGTAATTATAATTAAATAATCACAAAATATTATTTTGCAGCTAACTCAGCCTTAAGAGCTTCTGTAAGAGCTGGAAGGATCTTGTTAAGATCTCCAACAATACCGTAGTCAGCTACATCAAAGATAGGAGCTGTCTCATCCTTGTTGATAGCGATGATGATATCAGACTCTTCCATACCTGCTGTATGCTGGATAGCACCAGAGATACCGATTGCAAAATATACGTTAGGACGAACAGTCTTACCTGTCTGACCTACCTGAAGATCCTTTGGCTTCCAACCAGCATCTACAACTGCACGTGAGCAAGATACTGTACCGCCAAGTACCTCAGCGAGGTCATCAAGAAGCTTGAAGTTCTCTGCAGAACCAACTCCACGACCACCAGATACAAGAATCTTTGCATCCATGATATCTACTGTTGAAGTAACGTTCTTTACGACGTTAAGGATTTCAACAAATCTGTTGTTAGGCTTGATTTCTGGGTTGAAGTTGATAACTTCTGCCTTGCGGCCAGCAACCTTCTCAAGCTTCTGCATAACACCTGGACGAACTGTAGCCATCTGTGGACGGTTGTCTGGGCATGCGATTGTAGCGATTGTGTTACCACCAAATGCTGGACGAGTCATAAGAAGCTGATTGTGCTTCTGCTCCTGACCTTCTCTAGCTACAAGTGGGAAATCACCAATCTCAAGTGATGTACAGTCAGCTGTAAGACCTGTTGCTACTCTAGCTGAAACTGTAGGGCCAAGATCACGACCGATAGCTGTTGCACCAACGAGCATAATCTCTGGCTTGTATTCATTAATGTATGCAGCAAGTGCCTGTGCATATGGCTCTGTACGATATGTCTCAAGCTCCTTGTTATCGATAACAACTACCTTGTCTGCACCGTACTCACCAAGCTCATCTGCAAGGTTAGCGATACCAGAACCAAGTACTACTGCTGTTACCTCTGTTCCTAAATCTGCTGCAAGCTCATGTGCCTTACCGATAAGTTCGAAGGCAATTGAGCTAAGTTTATTATCAACCTGCTGAGCGAATATAGCTACGCCCTTGTATTCTTCTAATGACATTATGTTTGCCTCCTCTTATTAAATTACATGCTTTTCTTTAAGCTTGCCAACGATATAATCAACTGACTCCTTAGGGTCAAGAGCAACCTTCTCGCCTGCTCCCTTACGAACCTTATCAGATGCCTTAGCAATCTTTGTTGGAGAACCAGCAAGACCGATGTTTGCATCATCAAGATCTGTAAGATCATCTCTACCCCAAACTGTTACTTCCTTATCGAATGCATCGAAAATTCCGCCTGGAGTCATATAACGTGGCTCGTTAAGCTCTGCAAGAGCTGTTACAAGACAAGGCATCTGAGCCTTAATCTCGTGATATCTATCCTCGTACTGACGCTGTACAATAACGTTGTTTCCTTCAACCTGAATCTTCTCAGCATATGAGATAACTGGAAGACCAAGATGCTCAGCGATCTGTGGACCAACCTGTGCTGTATCACCATCGATAGCCTGACGACCTGTGATGATAAGGTCATAATCAAGCTTCTTAAGGCCTGCAGCGATTGTTGAAGATGTTGCCCAAGTATCAGCACCACCAAGACGTCTATCTGTGATAAGAATTGCCTCATCAGCTCCCATTGCAAGAGCTTCGCGAAGCATATCATCAGCCTTTGGAAGACCCATTGTTACAACTGTAACCTTTGCGCCTGTTTCATCCTTAAGACGAAGAGCAGCCTCAAGACCTGCCTTGTCATCAGGGTTCATAATAGCAAGCATGCTTGCTCTATCAAGAGTTCCATCTGGGTTAAACTTTACGCCGCCCTTTGTATCAGGAACCTGTTTAATACATACTACGATATTCATGTATTTAATCTCCTTTATATGATCCTAATCTTACTTGAGCATTGAGCCAGAGATAACCATTCTCTGAACCTCAGATGTTCCCTCATAAATCTCTGTAATCTTTGCATCACGCATCATACGCTCTACGTCATACTCTCTTGTATAACCGTAACCACCGTGAAGCTGAACAGCCTTTGTTGTAACTGCCATAGCAGCCTCAGCAGCGAAAAGCTTAGCCTCAGCAGCCTCTACAGAGTAGCTTGTCTTGTGATCAACAGCATACTGATCCTTTGTGCAAGCAGCCTTGTAAACTAAGTACTTAGCAGCATCCATTCTAGCCTTCATATCAGCAAGCTGGAATGATGTGTTCTGGAATGCAGCGATTGGACGACCAAACTGCTTTCTTTCCTTTACGAAATCGATTGTTGCATCGATTGAGCCTTCGCCAATACCAAGAGCCTGAGCAGCGATACCAATACGTCCACCATCAAGTGTGTGCATTGCGATACCAAAGCCCTTACCTCTTGTACCAAGGAGGTTCTCCTTTGGAATACGGCAATCCTGGAAGATAAGCTCGTATGTAGAAGAAGCACGGATACCCATCTTCTTCTCCTTTGTACCGAATGTAAATCCAGGAGTATCCTTCTCTACGATGAATGCAGAGAACTTCTTAGACTTACGTCCCTTAGCATCCTCAACGATATCTGTAACTGCGATAACGATGTAGACGTCAGCTTCCTTACCGTTTGTGATGAAGCACTTAGAACCGTTAAGTACCCAAGAATCTCCATCTTCTACAGCCTTACACTGAGCGCCCTGAGCGTCTGTACCAGCACCTGGCTCTGTAAGAGCGAATGCACCAAGCTTCTTACCACTTGCAAGTGGAACTAAGTACTTCTGCTTCTGCTCTTCTGTACCATATGTAAGAATAGGATCGCAGCAAAGTGATGTATGTGCTGAAACGATAACACCTGTTGTACCGCAAACCTTTGAAAGCTCCTCTACGCACATGATGTATGTAAGAACATCACATCCCTGTCCGCCGTACTCCTTTGGTACTGGAATACCCATGAAGCCGTACTTCATCATCTTCTCAACGTTCTCACGTGGGAAAACTTCTGTCTCATCAATTTCCTGAGCAACTGGCTTTACTTCATTCTGAGCGAAATCTCTGAATAACTGTCTAGCCATCTCATGCTTTTTATCTAATGTAAAATCCATGATCTGAATCTCCTTTTATTTTTATTACTGAGCATCTACTGCTGTCTTTGTACGGTCTGCGTTGTATACGTAGAATCCCTTACCAGACTTAACACCGAGGTTACCACCACGAACCATCTTACGAAGAAGTGGGCAAGCACGATACTTGCTGTCGCCTGTTTCGTTGTAAAGAACATCCATGATTGCAAGGCAGATATCAAGACCGATGAAATCACCAAGCTCAAGTGGTCCCATTGGGTGGTTAGCACCAAGCTTCATAGCAGCATCGATACCAGCGATATCAGAAACACCTTCCATCTTAATGAAAGCAGCTTCGTTAATCATTGGGATAAGGATACGGTTTACTACGAAACCAGCAGCCTCGTTAACCTGTACAGGAGTCTTTCCGATTTCCTCAGCAATCTTCTTAATCTTCTCTACAGTCTCAACTGGTGTGTTAACACCTGCGATAACTTCAACAAGCTTCATTCTGTCAGCTGGGTTGAAGAAGTGCATACCGATCATTGGACGTGTAAGTCCGTTACCAATCTCTGTGATTGAAAGAGATGATGTGTTAGAAGCGAAGATGCAGTCAGCCTTTGCAATCTTGTCAAGCTCAGCAAATGTTGTCTTCTTAACTTCCATGTTCTCGAAAGCTGCCTCAACGATGAGGTCGCAATCTGCACAAAGGTCTTCCTTAAGACCTGGTGTAATCTTAGCAAGGATAGCATCTACAGTAGCCTGCTCCATCTTGCCTTTTTCAACAAGTCTTGCATAACCCTTAGCAATCTTGTCCTTTCCACCTTCTGCCCACTCCTGCTTAATATCGCAGAGTGCTACTTCATAACCGTCTACCATTGCAAAAGCCTTTGCAATACCCTGGCCCATAGTACCAGCGCCAATTACGCCTACTTTCATTTATTTGTCCTCCTAATTAACCTTCGTATTTTTCAACTATTGTTGCGCAACCCATACCGCCACCGATGCAAAGAGTAGCAAGACCCTTCTTGTACTCTGGGTTGTGAATCATATCGTAAAGTAATGTTACAAGAATACGAGCACCTGAAGCTCCAACTGGGTGACCAAGAGCGATAGCACCACC
>SVER01000095.1 GCA_015057315.1 Pseudobutyrivibrio ruminis
TTTGTTAGGTTTTGTTCTCTGAATATTCTTTAATGGAATTTTCAGGGTTGCATTACTATTTTATTGTCAATGTGCTTAAATACTGGGCTTCCGGGCTCTTTTGTTGTTTGCCGTGCGCCGCAGCGATATTTAATATATCACTCCCCTATATACATGTCAACAACAATTTTCAACTTTTTTTAAAAAAAATTGCAGTTTCCTTAGAAACCGCAATTTTACTGGCTTTACAAGAAATATTTTTTTGTGATTTTTGGTTGTTTTAATGCAAATCAAGCTGTTCTGGGCTTATTTACCTGAATAATTTTTGATGCTTCAAGATTTCGTAATAATAGAAGTCTTGCTTCTCCTACGCACTCAGGCTTTAACATATAATGACAATACGTTTCTATTAAAGAGAAGAGATTAGCTGTTCTTCCCTCTATCTTAAAGTTATTTATTCCCATAGGAACATATTTCTCCCACATAAGCTCAGGCGAAATATATGTATTATAGTCTTGTATGGTATAAATGCAGTTTTTATCTCCATATTCACACTTCCACGGAATAAGAGGTTTTTGCTTATCCTTGGGAAGTTTGCGGTTCTCTCTGATTATATTCTGGTTCATTGCAATATTTTTGTAATGATCACCTCTCCTGTGGCAATCAGGTACACAACATGCATTTACAAGAACTTCCAGTTTTTCCTTGTGCTGAATTTTTTCTATAATATCCCACTGATTATTCATATTATAATCAAGTACGACATATTTATAGTCTTTCTCAAGTTCAGCGTTAAGTGAATCCAGGTCTTTTATTTCTTTGCAGGTTGTAGAATCGATTTTATATGAAGGATAGTTTTTTCTAATATATTCTTCTAGTATAGGTGAAAAAACAAGAACCTCATTTTTTCCATTATCTCCCGCTTTCATACAGAAATTGCAAAAAGGATCATCTAAGTCTTCTTCTGTTATCAAGGGGTTGGTAAATGTATATCTAACAGGAACACCTTGCGCGTTAATGCTGCTTATTACTCTCTTAACAAAAGCCTCATCACATTGATCGTTTGTGATAAGTCTGCCTCCGTTCCATAATGAAAAAGGGAATGAGCCGAAGAAAGATGCTATTTCAACGCCCTCTCTAAAATACTGAGGATATTGTTTTAACATGCTCATCCAAAACATGTTTAACGGGTAATTATATCTTAACCCCGGAAGATGAAATCTTACTGTGCTCATCAAAAAAGCCTCCTGGAATCTTTATCCCTGCATTCCTGCAGATTGTCTAATCATATCTTCTACTACAATGTCGTAGATTTCTCCTACAGTATTGCAGTATTCAAGAACTTTCCATGGTTCATTTGTATGGAAATGGATTTTGATTATTTCCTCATCTCCGGCAACAATTAAACTGTTTCCTTCAAAATGTTCCATGATGTAGTCCTGAATCTTATCTTCATCAAGATCTTCATCTCTTCTGTCAATTAAAAGCTGAGTATCATATCTGTATGCAAATGCATCATCTTCAGCATCAATATTTACAAAATCTGCCATTAAATATTTCCTCCTGTATATCAATTTTGCAGTCCGCTAACAATTATAATGCTTTAGTTACTATTATTACAATGCCTAATTATTTTTATTTCATATATTATATAAATATACAAATGATACATATTTTTATCTAAATTAAATTGAATTTTATGCACTTTTTATATATAATGAAATAGGGTTACGTTATTTTTTTAACATAGTGTGATTTGTGATTTTTCTTGTACTTTATATATGTAGGATCTCAAATCACAAATTTTATTGTAGGAGGTATTTTGCATGTCACGTTTTACACTACCAAGAGATATTTATCATGGCAAAGGGGCTCTGGAAGCACTTAAAACCTTTGAAGGAAAACGCGCTATCATTTGTGTTGGTGGCGGTTCCATGAAAAGGGGAGGATTCCTTCAGAAGGTTGAAGATTATTTAAAGGAAGCCGGCATGGAAGTTGAACTCTTTGAAGGCATAGAGCCTGATCCTTCAGTTGAAACTGTTATGAAAGGTGCTGAGGCTATGCAGAAATTCCAGCCTGACTGGATAGTAGCAATTGGTGGCGGTTCACCGATTGATGCAGCAAAAGCAATGTGGATCAAATATGAATATCCGGAAACTACATTCGAGGATATGTGCAAGGTCTTTGGTCTTCCCAAGCTTCGTACAAAGGCTAAATTCTGCGCTATCTCTTCTACTTCCGGAACTGCTACAGAGGTTACCGCATTTTCAATCATTACAGATTATCAGAAGGGTATCAAATATCCTATAGCAGATTTTGAGATCACACCTGATGTTGCTATTGTTGATCCCGATCTTGCTCACACAATGCCCAAAAAGCTTGTAGCACATACAGGTATGGATGCTATGACTCATGCCGTAGAAGCATACGTATCTACAGCTAACTGTGATTACACAGATCCTCTTGCTATCCATGCAATAGAGATGATCCAGGATAACCTTGTTAAATCCTATAATGAAGACATGGAAGCCAGAGATAAGATGCACAACGCACAGTGTCTTGCAGGTATGGCATTCTCCAATGCTCTTCTTGGAATCGTTCACTCCATGGCTCATAAGACAGGTGCTGTATTTGCTGACCTTGGTGCACACATTATCCATGGTGCTGCAAATGCTATGTATCTCCCTAAGGTTGTTGCATTCAACGCAAAAGATGAGACAGCTAAGAAACGTTATGGTGTAATAGTTGATTACATGCACCTCGGCGGATCTAATGATGATGAAAAAGTAGATCTACTTATCAAATACTTAAGAAAGATGAATGATGATCTGAATATACCTCACAGCATAAATCACTATGGTGCTGATGGTCTTCCTGCAGATCAGGGATTTGTTCCCGAAGATGTATTCCTTGAAAGGCTTCATGATATTGCAGCAAATGCTTTGCTTGATGCCTGCACAGGATCAAATCCTCGCCAGCCAAGCCAGGAAGAAATGGAAAAGCTGCTTAAGTGCTGCTATTACGATACAGAAGTTGATTTTTAATTTAGAACAAAGAGTCGCTCGCGACTCTTTGCGCGCTGGTGCGCGCAAGCTTTAGCTTGCAAAATTCATCTGCGCACC
>SVER01000096.1 GCA_015057315.1 Pseudobutyrivibrio ruminis
CCGCCAATAGTTGGTGCTGAATACAGGAATGACAAAATATAGAGAACAAAGTAGAGCTAGTAGCTGCGTTGACATTTATTATAGGGCAACGACCCTGACTGAGGAGCATGAGCAGCACCCAACTACGGATAAGCAGTACGAAGGAATTTAGGACCTGACAGAGGTCAGTGATCCTGGTAGACATGAGAGGTTAGTTACTGTAGGTGATTAGGGAGACAAGAGGGCCTTCATAAAGAAAAAACAAAGACGTTCTTTTTGTTGTACCAAAAATCATCAGAAAAGGGCTCCAAGAAGCCAACTTCATATCTGTAATGCACTATTTTGATCAATATAAGTAACTGTAAACAGTTTAACAAAGCTTGATAAATCAAGGTTCTTTGTTAAACATCAACAAAAAAGAATAGAGAGAATAAAAAATCAACAGTAGAAAGGGGGATTTATGCAAGAAAAATATTGGAAATATATGGTTCAGATAAAAGCGTGGATTTTCTATTTACTTACTTATAGGTAGTACGCAATATTTTGGAATAGATATAGCAAAAAATAAAAAAGAGTTCTTTTTAATAGTCATTGAACTAAGCAATTTGAATGTAAGCTCTAAAATGGTTTTCCGTTTACGCAAAAGAAATTAAATAATGCGGAACTATTGACGATATTACTTATAAGTAATATTATTGTAAATACATACATTGAGGAGGAGTGCAATGAGTGGAACTACATAATATAGATATATATGGTTCAGACAATATTTATGCTGTTCCTATGTTAGAGAAAGAATTTTCTAATGCTGTCAATGAAGCCTGGAAAAATAAACCACCTTGGAAGAGATATCAGAAGAAATTGATAGAGGATTTGTCAGTATTAAGTGTTGAATTGGAAGGAGCTATTAGACTTCCGCAGTATGAGAAACTAACGGGTGAGAAGTATTTGTATTCTATTAGACATCCTAAAACAAAGAAGAATGTTAGGGTTCTTTATACTATAGTAGACGGGGATATTATTTTACTACATGCATTTCTTGAGAAAAATGATTCTGACTATAGAAGAGGAATAAATATTTCTAACAGGAGATTAGCTGAATTAGAGGAATGATAACAGGGATAAATGGAGGAAGCTATGAGTTTAAAGGATAAGATTGTAAATGCGAAGAAGACAACATGGGTAACGAATGGATTAGAAACACAAGAAATAAAAACTCTGGTTGAATTAGCCAGAATTTCAGCTAAGATAGAGTTGGCTCGATTAGACAGAGGAATGACACAAAAGGAATTTGCAGATTTTATGGGAGTCACTCAAGGAATGGTTTCTAAATGGGAGAGCCGAGAGTATAACTTCACGATTAAGTCATTAAATGAGATTTGCGAGAAACTTGGATTAGGGTGTGACATCGATATATATTCAGAAAATATAAAGGCAGAGTATACCGCTGATAAATGGGAAGCGGAGAGCATAACTAATATTAAGAGATTCAGATTACCTAAAGATATGGGACTTACAGAGGGGATTGCATAATGAATTTAAATGAAATTACTGCAGGAATTGAACTGTTAGGAAACAATATTAATAAACTTGTGATAGAGAATTCACTGGTAAATTTTGCTGATGCAAAAGAAAAGAAAATAGATTTTTATATTAATAAACCCCGATTTGAAAAAGATGAAGATAGATTGATGGGGCAAATTGAAATTGGATTCAAAATTGATTTATACAATTCCGAAGAGCAAAAGTATCATATGGAAATAGCTGTTGAAGGAGCATTTGCATCTTTAGGTGATGTAGATCAAGAACAATTTCAGCAACTTATTATGATAAACGGTGCAGCTGCGCTTGTAAGTATAGCGAGGGGTAAGATTGAAGCTATATCAGGAAATGTATTAAACAGCGGAAAAATAGTTATTCCGTTTATAAATGTTTTGGAGTACTACAAAGAAGCTAGTATGAAGTAGTGAAAAAGCTGATCAGCATGAGCTGGTTGGCTTTTTATGGTTTGATAGCATTATGTGTGGGGAAAATTATTTTGAAGTACGCATTAGCAGCTGGTAAGAGAAGACATATTCAGGATGTAGAACGTGGGGCACACGGTTTTGATTGTTGGTTTCAAAATTATGAGGTAGTGGCTTGTAAGGGGAACTATATGCAATACTGGAAATATTGTAAAGAGAGACCAGATTTGCCGGCAGGCTACGAAAACGAAACCGAATGGCATGCTGTATGGAAAAGCTTAGTTAAGGATGAATTTTGTGAAGTAGTAAGTGGAAATAACAATGAGCATAGGGCAGATATAAGAACACCAAAGGTTGTCATAGAGATACAAAATAGTGGAATATCCTTTGATGTAGTAAAGGAACGAGTAAATTTCTATCATAACTTAACAAATGCGCGAGTAATATGGATAGTTAATGCTTATGCTGCCATGAGGAAAGGATATATACGCACAGAATACTTATCAAAGAATATAAGTAAAGTGACATGGAAATATCCTAAGAAGTGGGCTAGAGATATATCTGGCTGGGAGAAAACGGAAGTGTATCTAGATGTAACGCCCAGGAAGGAAAACATGTTAAAAATATGGTTGCATGATGGTGAACTGTATGGAAGATGGGTGCGAAAGCAAGAATTTTATGAGAATTATCTAAGGGCATATTCAGAACAGACGGATAGTTTTGCTGAGATATTTAAATCATTGAATGCATATGATTATTGATATTGAGAAGGGAGATAAACTATGAGCGAGATACAGGTTATTAGAAGAATTGTTAAGTCTAGTACAGGAAAATCAAAAATAACATATTCATCTATAGATAGTCCGAGGGCGTTAGATGATTTTGATATCAATATAATTGATTTGAACGATGAATATCTATGGAGAAACAACGATAACAATTGCATTGAAAGTGATTATGATAGTGATTATATAAGTATATCAAAAATGATTAGGAATCGTACAAAAAGTACAGTGATAGTACTTTTGCCAGGGAACTGTTGCTTTAAATATTTTTATGGGGGTAGTAAATATCACAATAGTGTAGCGGCTTAGCTGGAATGGCTAGAAATTAACCTCATTGTGTGTCAGAGATTTAATCGATATAATGTCATGCAG